>JALYUE010000003.1 GCA_030853925.1 Vulcanimicrobiota bacterium
TGGGGTGTCGCCAAGTGGTAAGGCAGGGGACTTTGAATCCTCCATTCGTTGGTTCGAATCCAGCCACCCCAGCATGACTCACCACGAAGCGTTACAAGGGCTGTTCGCCGCTTGGCGCAAGGGCGACGCGCTTCGCTCGGCGGCTCATTTCGCGCCGGATGCGACGTATCGTGAAGCGCGGCGCGCCCCTATCGCCGGCCGCGAGGCGATCGTGCAGCACTTTACGAAGTTTTTCCGCGATGGCCCACGCTGGGAATTTTATGTCGACGACACGCTCGTCGAGGGCGACCGGGCCGCGGTCCGCTATCGCTTCGCGGTCGTTTCGAGCGAAGGGGCGTGGGCCGAGCACAGCGGCTGCGCTTTCGTGACGTTCGCGGACGGAACGATCGTAGAGTGGCGCGAATACGAGGGTTGACTATGTCCCAAGACACCCTCAGTATCGACGTCACGAGTACGCCGGATCAGGCCGTTCAATGCTTTGCGTTGCGCGGTAGCCTCGATATCGCGACGTCGCCCAGCCTGCGCGCGGCGCTCATGGAAGCGGCCGATCGCCAAAGCCACGAGATCGTCGTCGATCTTTCGCACCTCGAGTTTCTGGACTCGACGGGTCTCGGCGCATTGATCGGAGCGCACAAGCGTGCTTCCGAGCACGGCGGCTCGGTGCGGCTGGTCGCGCAGGAAGGTCAGATTTTGCGCTTGCTGCGCATCACGGGGTTACTCGACGTCTTCGCAGTGTATCCGACCGTGGAAGCCGCTCACTCGGACGACGCGCGGCTCGTCGGCTTGTAAGCGGCGTACGCGTCGTCGAGCAACTCGACGATGTGTTTGACCGGGGTCGCGCTGCCGCAGGCGCGTAATCCATTTTGAACTTGCAGCGCGCAGCCGGGGTTAGCCGTCGCAACGACGTCCGCGGCCACGCTCAAAAGATTCTCGACCTTGCGCCGCTGCAGGCGCTCGGCCATCGCAGGCTGCGTAACGTTATAGATGCCGGCGCTTCCGCAACATAACGAACTTTCCGGCGATTCGCGCAACGTCAATCCCGGAATTTGCGCGAGCAGACGGCGGGGTGCGGCCGCGATGCGTTGCGCGTGCACGAGATGGCACGGCTCTTGGTAGGTGACGACTGCGTCCAGCCGGCCGAGTTCGGGTGAAATGCCGATCTCGTCGAGAAATTCCGTTACGTCCTTCACTTTTTGCGAGAAGGCGAACGCCCGCTCGGCCCAACCGGGGACGTGCGCGAATAATTCGCCGTACTCTTTAAGCGACGAGCCGCACCCGGCCGCGTTGACGACGTAGACGTCCGCACCCGAGCGTTCGAAGGCCACGATGTTCCGTTTAGCGAGCTCGCGGCCGCGCGCCATATCGCCCGCGTGAATCGCGATCGCGCCGCAGCAGCCTTGCTCCGCGGGCGCGATCACGTCGCAGCCGGCGCGCTGCACGACGCGAACCGTCGCAGCGTCGACCTCGGCGAACGCCACCTGCATGATGCAGCCCGCGTGCATGAATGCCGTCGCCTTCGGGGGTTGCGCGGCAGCGGGCCAGCGCTGTCCTTGCGGGATAAAGAACCGGTCGGAAACTTTCGGCGCCATCGCTTCGAGCGACTCGAGGTTGAGCGCGCGCAAGACGCCGCTCGAACGCACCAAGCGTTGGAGGCCGCTATTCTGGTAAAACCAGAGCAGCGACGCGGCGAAGCGCATAACGCGCAGATGTTGGAAGAGCACCCCGAGCGTCAAAGCGCGCGTGAACCGACGCCCGGGCGGACTGGTGCCGGCGGTCGCGCGCTGGATCTGCGTTCGCGCCGGTTCCAATAACCGGCCGTACGCGACGCCCGAGGGACACACGGCTTCGCACGCGCGACAGTCCAAACACTCGGACATTTGATGCATGAATCCGGCGCCCGTCAGGTCGAGACGGCCTTCGTCGACCGCCTTAATCAGCGCGATGCGCCCGCGCGGGCTCGAGGTCTCGACGAGCGTTTCGAGATACGTCGGACACGTCGGTAAGCATAGACCGCAGCGCACGCATTGATCGTACACATCGCTCGGCGGCACGTCCGCGCCCGAGAAGCCGCTATGTCCCACCGTCGATACGCTCACCGCGCGTAACTTCGCCGCGCGCCGGGCGCGCTCCGCGCTTGCGGCGTCAGGGAAGTTCGAACGCGTCGCTGCCGCCGGGCTGCGGGAACACTTTGCCGGGGTTCATGATGCCGAGCGGATCGACGGCATCTTTGATGCGCCGCATCAGAGTAAGCGCATCGGTTCCGACGTCGAGTTCCATGAACTGTTTCTTGAGCAGTCCGATGCCGTGTTCGCCGGAAAGCGTGCCGCCCAGCGCCACGGCCGCTTCGAAAATCTCGCTCGCCGCCGCGCGCACGCGCAGCATCATGGGACGGTCGCGGCGATCGCACAGAATGTTGGGATGGAGATTACCGTCGCCCGCGTGCCCGAACACCGGGATCAGCAAGTCGTGGCGCGCGGCGATCGCGCGTATCGCGCGCACCATCGCGACGAGCTCCGAACGTGGAACGGAGATATCCTCACCGAGTTTATGCGGACTCTTGCGCGCGAGCGATGGTGAAATCGCGCGTCGCGCGTCCCATAGGCGGGCGCTTTCGGCCGCATCCGCCGCCACACGCGTCGCGCTCGCGCCGCTCTGCCGCGCGATGTCCGCGATACGCAGCAGTTCGGCGTCGACGATCTCTTCGTAATTGCCGTCCACCGCAAACAGCAGCAGCGCATCGCTGTCGACGGGCAGGCCGACCGGCGCGTTGTCTTCGACGCACCGCATCGTCAAACTGTCCATCAACTCGATCGACGTCGGTACTAAGCCCGCGCTCGCGATCGCGACCACCGCCGCTGCCGCATCTTCGAGCCGGTCGAACGCCGCGGTCGCCGTTTTTGCGAAGGCAGGTTTCGGCAGAAGACGCAGCGTGATCTCGGTGATCGTTCCGAGCGTACCTTCGGCGCCCGTAAAGAGCGCGCGCAGATCGTATCCGGTAACGTTCTTCACCATCTTGCCGCCGGTGCGCACGATTTCGCCCGCGGGCAGCACCACTTCGAGCGCCATCACGTAGTCGGCCGTGACGCCGTATTTGAGACAGCGCGCACCGCCGGCGTTTTCCGCGACGTTACCGCCGAGCGCCGACTGTTTGAGGCTCGAGGGATCCGGCGGGTAGAAGAGGCCGCGCGCTTCGACCGCGCGCTGCAAGTCGGCCGTGACGACGCCCGGTTGCACGACTGCGACCGCGTTGATGTCGTCGATTTCGAGAATGCGATTCATACGCATCACGCACAGCACGATGCTGCCGCCGAGCGGTACGGCGCCGCCGGAAAGGCCGCTGCCCATCGCCCGCGGCGTCAGCCCGAGGCGCTCGCGGCTCGCGATGCGATGGATGGCCGCCACTTCGCGCACGTTCGCCGGCAGAACGACGCACAGCGGCCGGCTTTCGAACCACGTACCGTCGTAGCCGTAAGCGATCAAATCGGCTTCGGCACGTAGAACGTGCGCCGCGCCGACGACATTTTCAAATTCCCGCTCGAGCCGCGGTTCCATGACCGTCACCGCACCGAAGTTCGCCGCAAGGTGCGTCCGAACATACTGCGTGCGCTACGCCGATCGAGCGCTCGTATCGCCGGCCGGCCGAGGACCGCCGCACCACCCCGCCGTAATCGGCGCAATCGCGCGCAGCGCGTTTTCGGAGGAGTGCTCGGTGTCGTTCGACATGAAAGCCAACAGCGCCGTCATCACGAACGGGCGCGACCGCGCGGGTGCGCGAGCGATGTACAAAGCGGTCGGTTTCAGCGCCGACGATCTGCGTAAACCGATCGTCGGCATCGCCAACACCTGGACCGAAACGATGCCCTGTAACCTCAACCTGCGCGGGCTCGCCGAACACGTCAAGCGCGGCGTGCGCGAAGCGGGCGGTACGCCGATGGAATTCAACACCATCGCGATTTCCGACGGAATCACGATGGGGACGGAAGGCATGAAGGCGTCGCTCGTTTCGCGCGAGCTGATCGCGGATTCGATCGAACTCGTCGGACGCGGCCATATGTTCGACGCGATCGTCGCGTTGACGGCTTGCGATAAGACGACGCCCGGCGCCGCGATGGCGCTCGTGCGGCTCAACGTTCCGGCGCTCATTCTCTACGGCGGTTCGATCGCACCGGGAAAGCTCGACGGACGCGACTTGACGATCGTCGACGTGTACGAAGCGATCGGCTCGCATGCGGCGGGCAAAATCAGCGACGCGGAATTGCAGGCGATCGAAGACAACGCGTGCCCGGGAGCGGGCGCCTGCGGCGGGCAGTACACGGCGAACACCATGGCGACGATCATGGAATTTATCGGCCTTTCGCCCGTCGGCAGCGCGTCGCCGGGCGCGATCGATCCGCGCAAGGAACGCAAGGGTTTCGAAGCGGGCCTGCTCGTGATGGATCTCCTGCGGCGCGGCGTCCGGCCGCGCGATCTGTTGACCCGCGATGCGTTCGAAAATGCGATTGCCGCGGCCGCCGGAACGGGCGGTTCGACCAACAGCGTCCTGCATCTGATCGCGCTCGCGCGCGAAGCCGGAGTGCCGCTCGAGATCGACGACTTCGATGCGATTTCGGCGCGCACGCCCATCATCGCGGATCTGCGTCCCGGCGGAAAATACGTGGCGCTCGACGTCGATCGCGCCGGTGGCATTCAACTGATCGCAAAACGCATGGTCGAGGCGGAACTCGTGCATGCGGGCGTGCAGACCGTCAGCGGCCGCACGCTCGGAGAAGAAGTCGCAAGCGCCGTCGAGACGCCGGGCCAAGCCGTAATCGCAACCGCCGAGCGGCCGTTCAAGGCCACGGGCGGACTCGTCATTCTGCGCGGCAACCTCGCACCGGGCGGCGCCGTCGTCAAAGTCGCCGGCCACGAACGGCCGTACCACCGGGGCCCGGCGCGCGTCTTCGACCGCGAAGAGGATGCGATGGCGGCGATCTCCTCCGGCGGCATCGTCGCGGGCGACGTCGTCGTCATCCGTTACGAAGGGCCGCGCGGCGGACCCGGCATGCGCGAGATGCTCGGCATCACGAGCGCGATCGTCGGAGCCGGGCTCGGGGAAACGGTGGCCCTAGTGACCGACGGGCGCTTTTCCGGGGGCACGCGCGGGCTGATGGTCGGGCACATCGCGCCCGAAGCGGCGGCCGGCGGGGCGCTCGCGGCGCTACGCGACGGGGACTTGGTGGTGATCGACATCGAAGCGCGCCGTTTGGAGACCGAATTGTCGGCCGAGGCCCTGCGCGAGCGTCTCGCCCGCTGGCAGGCCCCGGCCCCCCGCTATACGAGCGGCGTATTCGCAAAATACGCCGCGCTCGTTTCGTCGGCGTCCGACGGCGCGATCACGCGAGTGCCATAGCGTTGAAACTGAACTGCAGCGAATGCGGCGCCGCTGCGCCCGAGCAACGCTTGTTCTGCGGCGCGTGCGGCGGCTTACTCGCGTTCGCGCTCGATACAAACGCTCTGGACGGCCCGACACTTCGCGCGACGTTCGAGCGGCGACGCCTTTCGAACGATCCGCTCGACACGAGCGGCGTGTGGCGCTTTCGCGAACTGCTGCCGCCGGTCGACGTAAGCGCCGTCGTCACGTTGCGCGAAAACGTTCCGCCGCTCTATTTCGCACACCGCGGTAGCGACTATGCAGGCGCTGCGCGCGCGACGTATCTGCACCTCGGCATGAATCCGACCGCTTCGTTTAAAGATGCTGGCATGACCGTCGCGATGTCGCATGCGAAAGCGCGCGGCGCGCGCGTGGCCGTCTGCGCGAGCACGGGCAACACGGCGGCCGCCATGGCCGCCTACGCGGCGAGGGCGGGGATCGCGGCGCTCGTCCTCGTGCCCGCGGGGCAAGTCAGCGAAGCGAAGATGGCGCAGACCCTCGACTACGGCGCGACGGTCGCCGCCATCGACGGCGACTTCGACCGCGCACTCGAACTCGTGCGAGCGCTCGATCCCGAGCGCGTCGCGATCGTCAACAGCGTGAACCCGTATCGCATCGAAGGGCAAAAATGCGCCGCCTTCGCATTGCTCGAGGCGCGCGGTTGGCAACCTCCCGACTGGCTCGTGTTGCCGGGCGGCAACCTCGGCAATACGAGTGCGTTCGGGAAGGGCTTTCGCGAAGCGTACGCGCTCGGTCTGATCGAGCGCATCCCCCGCATTGCGGTCGTGCAGGCGGCCGGGGCCGCGCCGTTCGCGCGGCTCTTCCGCGAAGGCGGCGACATGCGTCCGGTGCGCGCCCAAACGACGGCGACCGCGATCAAAATCGGAGCACCGGCGTCGTGGCGCAAGGCCCTCGGCGAAGTGCGTGCGTCCGGTGGAACCGTTATCGACGTCGACGACGGCGAAATCGCAGATGCGCGCGCGATCGTCGGCCGCGACGGCGTCGGCTGCGAACCGGCGTCGGCCGCGGCCCTTGCGGGCTTATGCCGGCTGCGCGCAGACGGTTCGATCGCGCGCGACGACGATGTCGTCCTGGTGCTCACGGGCCACGTCCTCAAAGACGGCGCATACGCTGCGGCCTATCATACGGCGCACGCGCGCTTTTCCAACGTTATCCGCGACGCGGGCAGCGACGACGCGCTGCGCGCCCTGATCGACGAAGTGACGGCCGCGCGTGTCTAAAGCTCCTTTCGTCGTCTCGGTGCCGGCATCGAGCGCGAATCTCGGCCCCGGTTTCGACGCGATCGGTTTAGCACTTGACCTTTGGGTACGCGCGACCGTTCAGCCGGCGGTCGATTTTTCCGTCTCGTTTAAAGCCGGTCCGTACGTGCCGACAAACGCCGGGTTCGAAAACGAAATCGTACGAGGCATTGACCGCATCCTCGGCGGCGCGCGCCCGAACGTATCGGTGCTCGTCGAAAACGCCGTTCCGCTCGGGAAGGGACTGGGAGCCAGCGCCGCCGGAGCCGTACTCGGCATCGTGATCGGCGCGGAGTTTGCGCCCGAGCGACCGACGATGCGCGAACTAGCGCGGCACGCCGCGGAACTCGAAGGACATCCCGATAACGCGTTGCCCGCACTGCTGGGCGGCGTCGTCGTCGCGGCGATGCGCGAGGGCGAGGAGCCCGCGTATCTCCGCTTCGAGCCGCCGCCCGGGCTCTCGGCCGTCGTCGTCACGCCGCGCATCGTTTTGCCGACCGCGGCCGCCCGCGCGCTGCTGCCGGCGGCGTACGAGCGCCGCGACGTCGTGTAC
>JALYUE010000006.1 GCA_030853925.1 Vulcanimicrobiota bacterium
CTCCCGACCTTTTGCCGAGCGACATCGTCGGCACGCGCGTATTCGACCAGCGCTCGGGCGAATTCACCACGGTGCTCGGACCGATTTTCGCCAACGTCGTCCTCGCCGATGAAATCAATCGCGCCCCGGCCAAAGTGCAATCGGCGTTGCTCGAAGGCATGCAGGAACGCCAGATCACGATCGGCTTGCACACCTTTCCGTTACCGGATCCGTTCATGGTGACGGCGACGATGAATCCGCTCGACAGCGACGGCACGTACGCGCTGCCGCTCGCGCAGATGGATCGCTTCCTCGTCAAGATTTTGGTCGCGTATCCGTCGCCCACGGAGGAGCTTGCGATCTTGGAACGCTTCGGCGGCGAAACGCCCGCTTTGCCGAACGACGTCGCTTCGATGGCCGATCTCGTGCGCTGGCGCGCCGAAGCGCGCGCGATCTTCATCGAAGAACGCCTAGCGCGCTATATCGTCGCACTCTCCGTGGCGACGCGCGCACCGCACGCATATGTCGAACGCGGCGCGAGCCCGCGCGCGACCTTGGCGCTCGCGGCAATGGCGCGCGCGCGGGCGCTCACGGAAGGCCGCACGTTCGTCTTGCCCGATGACGTGCGCGCGAGCGCGCCGGCGGTGTTGCGTCATCGTCTCGCTTTCAACTATCGCACCCTCACGGACGGCGTCGATCATGAAGGGATCGTGCTGGAGCTGATTGCCGGCGTCCGCGTGCCATAGAATGCTCGGCGCGGCGAGACCGGACATTGGTGCGGTTTCGGGGAAACGGTCGGACGATGTTTGATCGATCCGCGTTTGCGGTTGCGGCACTGCTGTGCCTGCTCGGCGCAGCGCCCGCCCCGTCGCCGACTCCTTCACCGAACGCGGAAGGCGAGCGTATCTTCGCCCGCGCCAAAGATGTCTGGCGCACGCGGACGGACGTGCGTTACGCGCGTTACGGCGCACTCGTGCGCTATCTGCATGACGGCCACGTCTTCGATAATTGGTGGGACGTGTACTACCGTTCGTCCGACGACGCGATGGCACTCAATCGGCTCGTCGACATCGACGCCGATCGCCGCCGCCTGCGCGGCATTCCGTTTTCAATTTTCGGCGTCAAGATTTTCGATACGAATCCCGACGCAGAACCCGTCCGCATCGACGAACCACGCATCTCGCCCGCGTCCTCGTTCGGCGTTCTAAGCCGCGCCGCGCCGACGCCGGCGCCGCTCGTACCGAACCCGCGCGGGACCGATGAGTTTCGCGAAATTTCGCGCGTCGAGGCAAACGCGCGTCAATATCAGGTCACGCTCGAGGGTACCGAGCGCGTACTCGGCGCGCCTGCGCTGCACCTCAAACTCGAGCCCTTACGCGATCCGAAAATAAACCGTCTGCGCGATCTCTGGCTCGATCCGGCGACGTACCGAACCGTCCAGTCGAGCGTACAAGGCTTGCTGAGCGGTCAGCCGTACGATGCGGTGCGGTGGACGATCCGCTACGTCGTTCTCGACGGGCGCCAATACGTGCAGCAGATTTACGCCCAGGAGCCGCTGCGCTTCGGCCTCGACACGGTCGTCCCGAAATTCGAGTTCGATTTCGTAGACTATCATTTTCCGACCGACGTGCCGAAGTTCACGTTCGACCGGCCGTTCTAACGATTCGCGGCACGCGGCCGCGTGGACGGATTCTGCTGCAGCGCGTCGGGTTGCTGGCGGCGCTGGCGCTCGCGCCCGCGCTGCTGATCCTCGCTACTTTCGCAGCGTACGTGTTTGCCGGCGTGCGCGCGGGCGCCGAGCCTTCAACGGGCGTCGTCGCGGGTCTGGGCGTGCGCGGCCCCGTGACCGTCATGCGCGACGGGCGCGGTATTCCGCACGTCCGCGCGCAGAACGAGTACGACCTGTTTTTCACCGAAGGCTATCTGCAAGGCACCGATCGGCTGTTCCAACTCGACCTGTACCGGCGTTTGGTCGACGGGCGGCTTTCGGAAATACTGGGAAATCTCGCCGTCGATAGCGACGTCGCGTCGCGCGTCTTCGACATCGACGGCATCACGCGCGCGCAACTCGCCGCCTTGCCCGCCCGTGAGCGCAGTGGGCTCGATGCGTTTGCCGCGGGCGTCAACGCGGCGATGCGCACGCGCCCGCTCGCGCCCGAGTTTCGCGTGCTGGGCTACCGACCGGCGCCATGGACGGCCCAAGATTCGCTCGTCGCTTCGTTCGGGACGGTGCTCGCGCTGACGGACGGCTGGAACGACGTCGCAACGCGAGCGGAGGTGACGGCGGCGGCCGGACCGCACGGCGCGGACGCGTTTTTTTCGATCACCGATCCAAAGTACGATGCGCCGACGGTGCCGCGCACGCGCGCGCCCGTCGCGCCGCTGCCGACGCTCTCTATTCCGTACCCGAACGCATCGCCGCTCGCGCTCACGCTCGCAGATGCGCGCAGCGGCGCCGGCAGCAATAACGTGGCCGCGGGCTCCGCGCTCACGGCAACGCATCGCGCGCTACTGGAAAGCGATCCGCATTTGCAGTTGCGTATTCCGGGCGTATGGTGGCTCGTCGATCTCGCGGCACCGGGCTTTCACGCGGCGGGCGCCACGCTCGCGGGCGTACCGGGCGTGATCCTCGGGCATAACGCGCACCTCGCATGGGGCGCGACGAACGGTACGGTCACCACGGTGCGGGTGTATCGCGAACGCTTCAAGCCGCCGCCGTCCGACGAATATCTTGCGGACGGTGTGTGGCTTCACGCCGAGCATCGGCGCGAGGTGTTCCCGATTCGTTTCGCGCGTCCGATGGTGCGCGACTTTTTGCGCACTCGGCACGGCTTCATCTTCGAAGATCGCGGAACGCTCAAGCTCGCCGCAGCCTGGACCGCCGATCTGGATCGCCGTTCGTCGTTCGAATACTTCGATGCACTCGATCGGGCGACGTCGGTCGCTGCGGGTCTTGGTGCGCTCGCGAGCTATCCCGGACCGCCGCAGAATTTCGTGCTCGCCGACGACTCCGGCAACGCGGGTTACGTCCTAGCCGGCGACATTCCGCTCGATACCGCGTGGGGACTGAAGCTGCACGATGGCGAGCACACGGGCGTGCCCGCGCGGCGCGACGTTCCGTTCGCGCAGCTGCCCCATATCGCAGCTTCGCGCAGCGCGCTCGCGTTCACCGCGAACGATCGCGTCTACGGTTCCGGTTATCCCTATCGTTTGACCGCCGCGTTTTCGCCGCCGTATCGCGCCGCCCGCATTGCCGAACATCTTGCCAAGCACCCGTACGACGTCGCGGCTTTCGCAGCAATCCAAAGCGACGCGCTATCCTTGCCGGAGCGTGAGCTGGCCGCGGCGGCGGTGCGCGCCGTCGAAACTACGCACGCGCAAGACGACCCGCAGCTACGCGCAGCGTATGCCGCGCTACGGCGCTTCGATGGAAGGTTCGTCGGGACGTCACGCGGCGCCGTCTACGCGGCGGCGCTGCGTCGCGCCGCGACCGAGCGGCTCGCGCGCACGCATCTGCCGCCCGCGCTCGCCGCCCGCTATATCGCAGGCGAGCCGGGAGCGGCGTTCGTGGCGGTGATGCGGATGCTGCGCGAGCGACCGCGCGGCTGGGTTGCGAACGACGACTACGACGGCTTTCTCGTCGCCGCGCTGCGCGATACCACGGCCGATCTCACGCGACGCGGACAAACGGAAGCTTTGTGGAGCGACGTTGGGGCGCGCACGGCCGAGCATCCGCTCGCGGGCCTCGGACTCGGTATGTGGAACGGCGTCCGCTTCCCAGGTTTCGGCGACGCCTATTCACCGCACGTCCAAGCGCCCGGTAACGCTCAAAGTTTCCGCGCCGTCTGGGATGTTGGAAACTGGGAGGCTGGCGGCATGGTTCTGCCGCTCGGCGAGTCGGGCGAACCCGGCTCGCGCCATTATCGGGACCTCGCGCCGGATTGGATTCGCATGACGCTCGTGCCGCTGCCCTTCGACGACCCGGCCGTCGCTAAGGCGGCGACCGAAACGCTCCGGCTCACCCCTTAACGCGCCGGCGTTTTGAGGACGGGAGAAACGCGTCCAGCCCGGTAAGTCCGTAGCATGGCGCCCGGCATACCGAGGGGCACGTTTTCGATACGCAACGCGACGCGCTTCATGCTCGTCGTGGCGCTGGCGGCCGCATTCACGTACGCCTCGTACTTGTCGTATTGGGGCAGCCGCGACACGCGCGCGGCATTCTCGTATCAGTCCGCGGTCGTCGCAGCGCAACGCGACTCCGAACTGCTCGCGGTCGAACTCTTCGAACGCCACGCGACGCCGGATCAGGTCGAGCCCTACCAGAAATTACTGACGAGCGACCTCGCGCAGATCGACGCGATCGCCGAAGATCGAGCGCAGCGCGCGCCGTCGTTCGCCTTCGGCTCCGAGCGGGCCGACTACGACCGCTTGACGACGGCGCTCGTCGAACTGCAGCAGCGAGCCGATCGCCGCTTCGAAAGCATCGTACGCAAAAACAAGAAGACGCGCGATCTTTCCAACGGTATGTTCGCGCTCATCGCGCTGTTGTTTGCGGGCCTGGTCGGCCGCCTGCGTCGCGCGCTCGATGAGGGGCGCTCGCTCGTCGAGCGCCTCCAGCGAGCGTTCGTGTCGAGGCGCCGCGAGTTACCGAACATCGATCTCGGCAGCGTGCTCATCTCGGCGACCCGCGGTTCGAGCGTCGGCGGTGACACCCACGACGCGTACACGTTCGACCGGCGCTTTGCGATGTTTCTGGTAGCCGACGTCAGCGGTAAAGGCATCGACGCGGCGGTCGACACCGCACTCATCAAGTACACGATCCGCACGCTCTTTTCGGTCGACCCCGACCCCGGCGTCATCCTCGCGAAGTTCGCGAAGATCTATATGCAGAGCGCGGAAAATCCAGAAACGTTCGTCGTGATGTTTCTTGCGGTAATCGACCTCCGCGATGGAACGGTACGCTACGCGTCGGCGGGGCACGAGCCGGCTTGGGCCTCGATTGGGAAGAACGTCATTCAATTGGAACCCTCGGGTTCGATCGTCGGCATCGAAGAGAACGCGCATTACGATACGCACGAAATTCATTTGCGCGACGGGGATACGATCGTCATCAGCACGGATGGGCTGACGGAGTCGCGCGATGCGCGCGGTAATCTGCTCGGCGCCGACGGCGTGCGCCAGTGGCTCGCGCAGCTTTCGGGCAGTGCCCAAAACGTTGCCGACGCACTCGTGCGGCGTCTGCGGCGCCGCTCGCGGCGCATCACGGACGACCTCGCGATTCTGGTCGTCCGCTATTCGCCCAACGCCGCCGCGGGAGCGACCGTCATGGATGTGGCGCCGGTCGCGCCGCATGTGGAACTGGCCCTCGCGAGCCAAGAAGCGACGTGAGCGCGTTCGGCCCGCGTTTGCGGGACGCACTCTTAGCCGGGCGGCGCGCCGGCATTCGCGGTGTCGGCGCGCCGTCGCTGCTCCGCGGCGATGGGTACGAATTCGCCGAGTTACGCGGCTATGTCGACGGCGACGATCCGCGCCGCATCGACTGGGCGGCGACGGCGCGCGCGGGCGCATTGCAGACGCGCGTCGTTCTCGAGGAACGCGCGCTGCTGCTGGCGGTCGCGCTCGATGCGTCGGGTTCGATGCAAGTCGGACGAACGCGCAGCCAGTACGAGCTTGCGTGCGACGCGGGCGCTCTTTGGTATTCCGCCGCGACCGACGACGATCGCTGCGCGCGCATCGGGAAGCGGGCGCTCGTGCTGCGCGATCGGCGCGGCCGCGCCGGCGCTGCAGCGTGCGCCGCCCAGCGCGAAGCGGTGGGTAGCGCATTGCCGGCTGCGTTGAACTTGGCGCTCGCGGTGCTTCCGCGCGGCGCGCGGTTGCTCGTCGCAAGCGATTTTTTCGAACTCGCGGACATGCTGCCGCTCGTACGCGCGTGCGCTTTCCGCTTCGACCTTACGGCGCTGCTCGCGCGCGATCCG
>JALYUE010000136.1 GCA_030853925.1 Vulcanimicrobiota bacterium
CGTGTACGCACTACCCGTTTTTAGAAGCCGAGTTCGCCGCGGCGCTTCCCGGAGTTCGATTACTCGACCCCGCCGTCGCACAAACGGAAAACGCGGCGCGTTTCGTCATGGCGCGCGGCGGTCGCGAGGGCGGAACGACGCGGTATGTCACGACGGGTCCCCTCGACGCGTTTCGCGCCGGCGTCATGGCGATCGCGGGAACGGTCGATGCGCGGGCGACGTTCGAGCGTATCGCCGGTGCTAAATTAATCGAAACAGTTTGAAGAACGTGAGCACCGAGGTCGCGCCCAGCGCCACGCCCGCGACGACTTGCAGCAAGGTGTGCGCGCGTAGCCAAACGCGCGACCAGCCGACGATCGGAATAAGTACGAGGAACGGCAGCGGCTGCGCTCCGTACAGATAGATCATTACGACGAGCGGCGCCGTCATGCCAAGAGCATGCGTCGAAATCTTCCAGTAACGCGTGATGTATTGCACGACGAGCGAGGCGGCGGTGTAACCGGCCATCGACGCCGTCAGCAGCGCCGGCGCGTGCTCGAGCCAAAGGGCGAGCGTTCCCAGCGCGTAGCAGATGACGAACACGCCGAAGACCTTCTCGCGTTCGCTGCGAACGGACATGTCGAGATCGGTGATACGTGCGGTCGCATACAACCACAGCACGTACAGCATCGGTCCGATCGACGTGAAGAACGTGCTCGTAAAGAGTAACGACCAAAACGTCTGCGTGTCTTTGGCTTCCTGATGCGCGACGATTACGAAGAGCGCGAGCGCCGTTACGAACGGATTGCAAATCGTGGAGAAGATGCGCGCGACGTCGGTCAACACGCGTCGACGGCGGTCGAGCGGCACGTGAGTCAGGCGTTGCGGTAGGGGCAGCTGCTCCATCGCGGAGCAACTGCACCGGGGCTCGGGCCTCCCCCTTTTGTCTCACTATGCGAGCCGCTCGTCCGCACGGTAAATGGCCTCGTTGCGCCGTTGTCAAAGATAATGCGATGCTACTCGAGCGCATCACTTCACCCCTTGACCTCAAAGCTCTCTCGCGCCCGGACATCGACATCCTCGCGCGCGAGATTCGCGAGCAGCTCGTCGAGGCATGTTCTAAGAACGGTGGACACCTGGGGCCGAATCTGGGCGTCGTCGAGTTAACGCTCGCGCTGCACAAAGTGCTCGATGCGCCGACGGACAAAATCGTCTGGGACGTCAGCCATCAAATCTACGTGCATAAGATGCTGACGGGCCGCGCCGGCCGCATGCTGACGATTCGCAAAGGCGGCGGGCTCAGCGGCTTTGCCATGCGCTCCGAATCCGAATACGACGCGTTCGGTGCGGGGCACGCGTCGACGTCGATTTCGGCGGCCCTCGGAATGGCGCAGGCGCGCGACCTGTTCGGGACGGGCGAAACGGTCGTCGCGATCATCGGCGACGGCGCACTGACGGGCGGGCTCGCATTCGAAGCGATCAACAACGCGGGTCAGCTCAAGTCGAATTTCATCGTCATCCTCAACGACAACGAGATGTCCATCGCTCCGAACGTCGGCGCGATGAACAAGTACTTGGGGACGCTGCGTTCCAAGCCGTTGTTCAACGCCGCTCGCGAAGCGGTCAAGGACATTCTCGGCCATATTCCATTCGGAGACACCGCGCGTAAAGCGCTCTCGACGGCCGAGGAAGCGGGCATGCGGTTCGTCTCGAGCGAGCCTAAAACCGCGGTGATTTTCGAAGAAATGGGCTTTCGCTACATTGGTCCGATCGACGGACACGACTACGATTCGCTCGTCGACGTCATTACCAACGCTCGCAAGATTCAAGGCCCGGTGCTGCTGCACGTCAGTACGGTCAAGGGCAAGGGTTTCGAGCCGGCGGAGCTCGACAAACGCACGTTCCACGGCGTCGGGCCGTTCGAACTCGAAAACGGTAAGATCGAATTCAAAAGCGGTACGCGGCCAACGTTTTCGGAAGCGTTCGCCGACGGGCTCATCAAGCTCGCCGACCGCGATCGGCGCGTTATCGCGATAACGGCGGCGATGCCCGACGGTACCCAGCTCAAGCGTTTCGCGAAGAAGCACCCGGAGCGGTACTTCGACGTCGGTATTGCCGAAGCGCACGGCGTGTGTTTCGCCGCCGGCGCCGCGACCTCGGGTCTGCGCCCGTTCGTCGCGATCTACTCGACCTTCATGCAGCGCGCGTACGACCAAGTAGTGCACGACGTCGTTATCCAAAATCTTCCGGTCGTGCTGTGTATGGATCGCGCCGGCGTCGCGGGCGACGACGGGCCGACGCACATGGGCTTGTACGACATCGCGTATCTGCGCACGCTGCCGTTCATGACGATCATGGCGCCGCGGACCGAAGACGAGATGCTGCCGATGCTCGAACACGCGCTCGCGCTGGGCGCTCCCGTCGCCATTCGCTATCCGCGCGGCAACTCGCAAGGCAATCATCTCGACCTGCCGGCGCCGCTCGTGCACGGCCGCGGCGAAGTGCTGCGCCGGGGCGGCGGAGTCGCTTTGCTCGCGCTCGGCAACACGTGCGACGCGGCGCTCGACGCGTACGACCTGGCGCCGGACGACGCGAAGCCGACCGTCGTCAACATGCGTTTCGTCCGGCCGCTCGACGAGGCGCTGTTGCTCGAACTGGCCGCCTCGCACCGTAAGTTCGTTACGCTCGAAGAGCATTCGCTCGCCGGCGGATTCGGCTCCGCGGTGCTCGAGTTTGCGGCGGATCGCGGGCTCGAGGTCGCCGTGGAGCGCATCGGCGTGCCCGCGGTCCTGATCCAGCACGATAAACAGCAGGTTCAGCGCGCAACCTTCGGCCTTTCGGGAGAAAGCCTGGCGGCACGAGTGGCCGCGACGTTCGCGACCGCCGGGCGGTAAGGTTCCCGGACCCGTCGAAAGATCGGAACCGTGACGACGCTTATTGCAACCACGGTCCTCGCTGCTGCCAACGCCTCTGCGCCGCCGGCGACGAGCGCCACGCTCTCGCCCGAAGTGCTCAAGCAGCTTGGCGCGTTCCAATTCGCCCATAAGTCGGGCCTCGCGGCGAACGCACCCTGGTTGACGCACACCTTCGCGGCGTTGTTCTTGCTGCTCGCGGTCGGGCTCGTCGTGTTGCTCGCGTTTCAGACGACGAAGCAGGAGGGTCTGTCGGGAACGATCGGCGGGCGCGTCGAATCGGCGTACCGCCCGCGCCTCGGATTCGACCAGCAGCTCGCGCGTCTCACGAGCTACGTCGCTATCGGCATGGTGTTCTTCGCGGTCATTCTGAGCCTTACGGGCATCTAAGTGCTCCTCGAAGTCGACAACCTGCGCGTCGGTTTCAAGACCGACGACGGCTTCGTGAGCGCGGTGAACGGGCTATCGTATTCGGTCGATAGCGGTTCGACGCTCGGCATCGTGGGTGAGTCGGGTTCAGGAAAATCGGTCAACGCGCTTTCGATAATGCGCCTGATCCCGATGCCGCCCGGACGCATCGACGGAGGATCGATCGCTTTGCGCGGGCAGAACCTCTTGCAGAAGAGCGAGCGCGAGATGCGCAAGATTCGCGGCAAAGACATCGCCATGATCTTCCAAGATCCGATGACCTCGCTCAATCCGGTGCTGACGGTCGGCGATCAGATCATGGAAGCGGTTTCGCTCCATCTCAAACTCGGCAAGAAGGACGCGCTCGCCAAGACGATCGACATGCTGCGGGTCGTGCGCATCCCGCTCCCGGAGAAGCGGGTGCGCGAATATCCGCACCAGCTTTCCGGCGGCATGCGCCAGCGCGTGATGATCGCGATGGCGCTGTCGTGCGATCCCGACGTGTTGATCGCCGACGAGCCGACGACCGCCCTCGACGTCACGATTCAAGCGCAAATCATCGACCTGATGAACGAGATGCAGCAGCGCCTGGGGTCGGCGATCGTCTTGATCACGCACGACCTCGGCGTCGTAGCCGAAACTTGTAAGAACGTGCTCGTCATGTACGCGGGCAATATGGTCGAGTACGGTACCGCGTCGCAGCTCTTCGCAGAACCGCGGCACCCGTACACGATGGGTCTGCTGCAATCTCTTCCTCGCCTGGACGACAAGACGCACGCGCGGCTCGTTCCGATCGAAGGTCAACCGCCTAACCTTCTGCGGCTTCCGCCCGGCTGCGCGTTTGCAGCGCGTTGTAAGTATCGCATGCCGATCTGCGACACGCCCGTGCCGCTGTACGATTTTGGAAACGGGCAGGTCGCGCGCTGCTTTCTTTACGACGAGCGTACCGAAAGCGAGCGGCGGCTTGGCGTCAAGTCCGCGCCGCAGGTAGCAGGGCCCGTCGTGGCAGCCGCGTCGTGAGCGCCGGGAGCGCACCCGACCTGCTCGCCGTACGCGACCTCTACAAGTATTTTCCGATCCATGCCGGCGTGTTATCGCGCCACGTGGGCGACGTCAAGGCGGTCGACGGGGTCGACTTCACGATCCGCCGGGGCGAGACGCTCGGACTCGTCGGCGAATCGGGTTCGGGGAAGACCACTGCCGGCCGAGTCGTCTTACGCCTGTTGCCTGCAACCAAGGGTGAAATCGTCTTCGACGGCCGCAACATCGCGGCACTCGGCCGCGAAGAGATTCGAAAGCTCCGCAAGGAGATGCAGATTATTTTTCAAGATCCGTATGCGTCGCTTAACCCGCGCATGACGGTCGGCGACATCGTGAAGGAGCCGCTGCAGATTCACGGGATCGCTAAAGGAAAGGACGCGGACGCTCGCGTTCAGGACTTGCTGCGTCTCGTGGGCCTCCAGCCGTATCATGCGAATCGCTACCCGCACGAATTTTCGGGCGGCCAGCGTCAACGCATCGGCATCGCGCGCGCGCTCGCGGTCAACCCCAAATTCATCGTCGCGGACGAACCCGTTTCGGCGCTCGACGTCTCGATCCAAGCGCAGGTCATCAACCTTTTGGAAGACCTTCAGTCGCAGTTCGGGCTGACGTTTCTGTTCATCGCACACGACCTATCGGTCGTTCGGCATATCTCGTCGCGCGTCGCGGTTATGTATGTCGGCAAGATCGTCGAGATCGCCGATCGCGACGACCTGTACGATAATCCCCTCCATCCGTACACGCAGGCGCTTCTGTCGGCGATTCCCGTCCCCGACCCGTCGTTCGAAGCGCGCCGCAAACGGATCATCCTGACGGGCGACATACCATCGCCCGTCAATCCGCCTTCGGGCTGCCGCTTTCACACGCGCTGCCCGGTCGCGTTCGACCGTTGCCGGGTGGAAGTGCCGCCGCTCGCTACCTATGGGCCGGGTCACGTCGCCGCGTGTCACTGGGTCGAAGAACACAACGGCAACGCGCCGGACCTCGCGGTCGGGCCTGCGGTCGTCGCGTAGAGTTCGCATGACAAAAGAAGAGCGACCGGCAACGCGGTCGCTCTTCTTGCGATGTACGGAGGGTCGTTAACCGGCCTTGCGGCGCCCGGCCTTCTTGCGTCCGCCGGTCTTTTTAGCCGACGACTTTTTTGCGCCGGTCTTTTTGCCGGCGGTCTTTTTGCCGGCGGTCTTCTTGCGTCCGGTCGTCTTCTTGGCGGCGCTCTTCTTGCGACCGTTCGTCGCTTTGCGAGCGGTCTTCTTCGCGGTCGTTTTCTTCGCGCCGGTCTTCTTGCGTCCGACGGACGATTTCTTAGCCGTCGTTTTCTTGGCGCCGGTCTTCTTGCGGCCGCCCGTCGCTTTCTTGCGCGTTCCGGTCGCAGCTTTTTTGCGACCGGCAGTCTTACGCGTCGAGGTTTTGGCGGCGGCTTTCTTACGGCCGCTCGTTTTGCGGGTGCCGCGACGCCGCGGAGTCGACTGCTCCTGGCCGTCTTCTTCCGGCGCGCCCTCTCCGTTTTCCATCATATCGCCTTCCAAATAACCCTCCTCGTCCGCTGCAGCGGAACGATCGATTGCATTGAACGCCAACTCGCATACGTTAACGTCTTTGTGTGCATCTTATACCGCATGAAGGATTTATGCAACATTTCGCGCTGCGCGTCTCCCGTTTAATAATACGCATCGTTCGACCGATAAGGGGTTCGAGCGGTGCGCGCGCCGCGGTCGCCGGGGTCGCACCATTTTGCCGGGGTTGACGGCGGCGCTATACTAAGGGCGTTTTCGCAAACCATGGGTCCCTCGAACCGAGAGACGGAGAAAGATTGAAGAAGCCGCTGATCATCGTCGAGTCACCGACGAAGGCGCGCACCATAAAGAAGTTCTTGCCTCCTCGGTACGTCGTTAAGGCATCGGTCGGGCATGTCCGGGATCTTCCCAAGAGCACGCTCGGGGTGGACGTCGAGCACGATTTCGCGCCGCGTTACTTGACCATTAAGGGAAAGGGCGACGTCATCAAGGAGCTGCGAAGCGCCGTGAAGACCGCCTCGGACGTTTTTCTCGCGACCGACCCCGACCGCGAGGGCGAAGCGATCGCGTGGCACTTGGCCGAACTTCTCAAGCTCGAACACCCCAGGCGCATCGAACTGCACGAGATCACCAAAGAAGCGGCGCTGCGCGCGATCGAGGGCGCGCACGATATCGACATGGATCGGGTCAACGCGCAGCAGGCGCGGCGCATTTTGGACCGTTTGGTCGGCTACAAAATCTCACCGCTGTTGTGGGCGAAGGTACGCGGCGGATTGTCCGCCGGCCGCGTGCAATCCGTCGCCGTCAAGCTGATCGTCGACCGCGAACGCGAGATCCTAGGCTTCGTCACGCGCGAGTATTGGACGATCGCAGCGCTGCTCGCCAAGACGGAAACCGGCGCGCAGTTCTCGGCCGACCTCGTGGAGATCGACGGTCAAAAGGCCGAGATCGACAACGGCGGCCGCGCCGATCAGATCGTCGCGGACCTCCAGGATGCCGCTTTCCGCGTCGCCGCCGTCAAGCAGCGCGAATCGCGACGCAACGCGGCGCCGCCGTTCACGACCTCGACCATCCAGCAAGAGGCGTCGCGCAAACTGCGATTCCGCGTGCGTAAGACCATGCAGACCGCCCAGGCGCTGTACGAAGGCGTCGATCTCGGCGCCGAGGGCACGCAAGGGCTCATCACCTACATGCGCACCGATTCCACGCGCATCTCGGAGGGAGCGCGCGAAGCCGCCAAAGCGTTCATCGACGCGACGTACGGTCCCGAGTTTTACGGCGGCGCCAAACAATTCAAGATCCGCGAGGGCGCTCAGGACGCGCACGAAGCGATCCGGCCGACGTCGGTCGAGCGCACGCCCGAGTCGCTATCGCGCGTGTTGAAGCGCGATGAACTGCGCCTCTACCAACTCATCTGGGAACGCTTCGTCGCGTCGCAGATGGCTGCGGCGATCTACGATCAGACCTCGGTCGATATCGCCGCGACGCCGGTGCGCGGCTCTACCAAGTATGCCTTTCGCGCGAGCGGAAGCGTGTTGAAGTTCGCCGGCTTCACGCGGATTTACGAAGAAGGCAAAGACGACGACGCGGCCCAGGCGGATGTGACCGGTGCGACCGCTGCGCGCAACGGGAAGCCGGCGCGCGTTATGCTGCCGGCAGTCGGCAAGGATGAAGATCTCGAGCGACGGGCGATCGAACCGAAGCAGCACTTCACGGAACCCCCGCCGCGCTACACCGAGGCGACGCTCGTGAAGGCGCTCGAGGAAAACGGCATCGGACGCCCATCGACGTACAGTTCGATCGTCGAGACGATCCAGGCTCGGCAATACGTCGAACAAGTCGACCGCCGATTTCGCCCGACCGAGATCGGTATGTCGGTCAACGATTTGCTCGCCGAGCACTTTCGCGACATCATGGACCTCGCGTACACGGCGAAGATGGAGAGCGAACTCGACCAGGTCGAAGAAAACAAGCTCGATTGGGTCGACGTGCTGCGCCAATTCTACGGTCCGTTCGCGCGCGAGCTTGCCGACGCCGAACAGAAACTGCCTAAGGTCGAACAGCGCGACGAGCCGACGGACGAGCTTTGCGCTAATTGCGGCAAACCGATGGTCATCAAGACCGGACGTTTTGGGCGCTTCATATCGTGCAGCGGATATCCGGAATGTAAGACGACGAAACCGATTCTCAAAGATTCGGGCGCGCTATGTCCCAAAGACGGCGGAATGATCGCCGAGCGCAAATCGCGGCGCGGCCGGACGTTTTATGGGTGCGCCAACTATCCGGCCTGCGACTTCGTATCGTGGGATCGCGTGGTGCCCGAGCCATGCCCCGAGTGCGGCGCCTACGTGACGGTAAAGTCGAAACGCGGCACGCTCACCTTCGAATGTTCGAAGGATAAGGCGCACGACACGAGCGCCATCGGAGCGGCCGCCGACGCCGCCGAGGTTGCGGAACGCGAGGCGGAGCCGGCGTTGTGACGCCGCGGCTGCGCGTGATCGGCGCGGGCTTAGCGGGCTGCGAGGCGGCGTGGCAAGCGGCGCAAGGCGGGCTTGAGGTAGAACTATGCGAGATGCGCCCGGCGCGCAGCGGCCCCGCGCATAAGACCGACCGCTTCGCGGAACTCGTCTGCAGCAATTCGCTGCGCGGCGCGTCGCTCGAAAACGCGGTCGGCCTCCTTAAAGAAGAACTCGCGCGGCTGGATTCGCTCATCGTCGCGAGCGCCCGCGAAGCGGCAGTGCCGGCCGGCGGCGCGCTCGCCGTCGATCGCGAACGATTTTCCGCACTCGTCGAAGAACGGCTTGCGGCACACCCGCGCGTTACCGTCGCGCGGGCGGAAGTGACCGCTATCGATCCGCTGGTCGCGACGATCGTCGCGTGCGGCCCGCTTCCCTCGAGCGCGCTGTCCGCCGCGATCGACGAACTGCTCCGCGCAGTACCGGCAAATGAAGCGGCGATACGGCCGCGCTTACACTACTACGATGCGGCTTCGCCGATCGTCGCGACCGACTCGATCGACGTGTCGCGCCTCTACGCGAAGTCGCGCTACGACAAGGGCGACGGCGAAGATTATCTCAACATTCCGCTCGATCGCGAGCAGTACGCGCAACTCGCGCGCGATCTGCGCGAGCTGCCGAAGCACGAACCCAAGGAGTTCGAAGCGGACGGCGCGGCGGGTAAAGTGCCGTACTTCGAAGGTTGTCTGCCGATCGAAGAAATGGCGCGCCGCGGCGAGGACGCGATGCGCTTCGGTCCGCTCAAACCCGTCGGCCTGCGCGACCCGCGAACCGGCGCGACGCCGTACGCGGTCGTACAACTGCGGAAAGAAAATGCCGCCGGGACCGCCTACAATTTGGTCGGATTCCAAACCCGCCTGACTTGGCCCGCGCAGCGCGAAGCGTTCGGCAAGCTCCCGGGTATGGCGGAGGCGGAGTGGCTTCGGCTCGGCGTGATGCATCGCAATTCGTTCATCGATGCACCGCGGCTGCTCGAACCGGATCTGCGCTTACGCGGCGCCGAACGCACGTGGTTCGCCGGGCAAATTACGGGCGCCGAAGGCTATGTCGAAGCGGCGGCGTGCGGCGCGATAGCCGCGCTCTCTGCCTGCCGGACGCTGCGCGGATTATCTCAGCTCGAGATTCCCGCCGACACCGCGCTCGGTGCCGTCGTCGCGCATTTGCAAAACGCGCAAACGACCGACTTTCAACCATCGAACGTCAGCTGGGCCTATTTCTCGCCGCTTGCGAGCGTCGTACGCGACAAACGCGAGCGGCGCCGTCAGCTCGCGGAGCGGGCGCTGGTCAAGCTCGATGCGTGGCGCCGCGAACTCGAAGCGGCTGCGGTCGCGCCGAGCGTTTGAGCCGCTGAACGTCTGAACGTCGTGACGATCGCACGCGCGACGCACGCAGACCTACGAGCCCTGCTCGAAGTCGACGTGTTGCTGACGACGCGCGTGCGTCAAAACGAGATTCTCGGAGACAGCGTGAGAAGCGGCGGCTGCTTCGTCGCGCGCCGCGACGCAATGCTGACCGGGTTCATCACGTGGGATCGCGCATTTTTTCAACGTCCCTTCGTCCGTCTGCTCGTCGTCGTCGCAAGCGCGCGCCGCCACGGCACCGGCGTCGCACTACTCGAACGCGTCGAACTCGACGCAGCTCCGCACGGCGAACTCTTCGTCTCCACCGAATCGATCAACGCGCCGATGCAAGCCCTACTGCTCCGCCTCGCCTACATTCGGAGCGGCTCGATCGACAACATCAACGCACCCGGCAACCCCGAACTCATCTACCACAAACACCTCCCCAATCGCCCCGCCTAAGCGGCGTCACCAGCCAGGTATGAGCGTAGGCGATTCCCGCTACACGTCCCGGTAGACGTGCGAGCGGAAGACTTCGACCTAAGCGCCGCACTGTAAGCGCTCTCAGTGAGCCGGGGCTTTAGCCCCGGCTCACGCGCCCTTCAGGGCGCCAAAAAGTTAAACGTACCTTCGAGCCGTAGCGCGCCAGCGGAGGCTCCCCGAGGTGACCGCGCACCCCCCGCGGGATACTATGCCATGCGGATTCGCTCCACGACAATACTCGCCGTGCGTCGCGACGGGAAGCTCGCCATCGCGGGCGACGGTCAAGTGACGTTCGACAAAACGATCATGAAACACGGCGCGCACAAGGTGCGGCGCATCGCGGGAGGCAGCGTGCTAGCGGGCTTCGCCGGCAGCGCCGCCGACGGCATCACGCTGCTCGAAAAGTTCGAGAACAAACTGGCCGAATACAAGAACAATATCGTGCGCGCCGCGGTCGAGCTCGCCAAAGATTGGCGACAAGACCGCGCGCTGCGCAGGCTCGAAGCGCTGCTCGTGGTCGGAACGGCCGAGCATCTCTTCGTCATCAGCGGCAACGGCGACGTTATCGAACCGGATGAAGGCATCGCCGCGATCGGCAGCGGCGGCCCCTACGCGCAGGCGGCCGCCATGGCGCTGCTGCGTCACAGCGCGCTCGACGCGCCGGCGATCGCCCGTGCGGCGCTGGAAGTCGCGGGCCGCATCGACATCTACACGAACGACGATATCGTCGTAGAAGTGGTATGAGCGCGCTCGACGTCGTGGAGTTCGTGCGCGCGAACCGCGAGCGCTACGTGCGCGAACTGACCGAGTGGATCGCGTGTCCGTCGGTTTCGGCCGACCCGGCGCGACACGGCGAGGTGCGCCGTTCCGCCGAAACGGCGGTGCTCCGCATGCGCGCTGCCGGATTGACCGAAGCGTGCGTACTCGAGACGGATGGTTTGCCCGTGGCGTATGGTGCTTGGCTCGGTGCGCCGGGAGCGCCGACCGTGCTCGTGTACGGCCATCACGACGTGCAGCCCGAAGACCCGCGCGAAAAGTGGCGCTCGCCGCCGTTCGAGGGCACCGTGCGCGACGGAAAGCTGTACGGCCGCGGAGCGGTGGACGACAAAGGTCAAGTGCTGATGCACTTAGCCGCCCTCGAAGCGCATCTCGCCGTGCGTGGCCGGCTGCCCATCAATGTGAAGGTCGTCGTCGAAGGCGAAGAAGAGATCGGCTCGCCGAACTTCGAGGCCTTCTTGGCGCGCGAGAAAGAGCGGCTCGCGTGCGATGTCGTCGTGGTCTCCGACACGGCGATGTTCGCAAGAGACGTCCCGGCGCTGACCGTATCTCTACGCGGCCTCGTCTCCTGGGAGGTCACGGTGCGCGGCCCGGCGAGCGATCTTCATTCCGGTTATTTTGGCGGTATGGTCGTCAACCCGATCGAAGCCATGGCGCGGATGCTCGCGACGTTGCGCGAGCCGGACGGACGGATCGCAATTGCGGGTTTCTACGATGGCGTACGCGACTTGACGCCGAGCGAACGCGCCCAGATCGCCGCGCTGCCTTTCGATGACGCGCGCGAAGCGCGCGCGCTCGGCGTACAGGAGCTGGCCGGCGGCGAGCGCGGCCGCACGCCGCTCGAACGAACGTGGACGCGGCCCTCGCTCGAAATCAACGGCATCTGGGGCGGTTACCAAGGTCCGGGCAATAAGACGATCGTCCCGAGCTCGGCGCACGCGAAGCTCACTGCGCGATTGGTCGCGGATCAAGATCCCGCGCACGTCCGGCGCATGGTAAGCGAGCATTTCACGCGGGTGACGCCGCCGGGAGTCGCCATCGACGTCGAAGCGGGCGGAGACACGCGCGCCGTCAGTACGGCGCGCGATCATCCCGCCGTCGTCGCCGCCGCGCGCGCGGTGGAACGCGGTTTCGGCAAGGCTCCCGTCTTCATCGGCAACGGAGGTACGATCGGCCCCGTCTCGAGCTTCGACCGCATCCTGCACTTGCCGCAAGTGCTCGTCGGCGTCGGCTTACCCGACGACGCCATTCACGCACCGAACGAGAAATTCGATTTACGTCAATTCTTCAGCGGCATCGAAACGATGGCATACCTGTACGACGAACTGGGAGCGCCTTCGCAGTGAGTGACTTGACGCATGGCTTCGCCTATACGAACGGCATTCGCATGCATTACGTCGAGCAGGGAGAGGGCCCGCTCGTCGTACTGCTGCACGGCTGGCCCGAATCGTGGTATTCGTGGCGGCACCAGATTCCGGCGCTAGCCGCGGCCGGTTTCCGCGTCGTCGCGCCCGATCAGCGCGGCTACGGCCAGACCGATCGGCCGGAAGCGATCGAGGCGTATAACATTCTCAATCTGGTCGGCGACGTCGTGGGGCTCGTGCGCGCGCTCGGCGAGGAACGCGCCGTCGTCGTCGGCCACGACTGGGGCGCGATCGTTGCGGCGCCATGCGCGCTGCTGCGCCACGATATGTTTCGAGCGGTCGGCCTGATGAGCGTCCCGTATTTGATGCGGAGGCCGCTGCGACCGGCCGTTGCGTTCGCACTCGCCACGCAAGAGAAGCACTTCTACCAAGACTATTTTCAGCAGCCGGGCAAAGCCGAGCGAGAATTCGAGGAAGACGTTCGCAAAACGATACTCGGCGTGTTGTACTCGGGTTCAGGCGGAGCCGTCTTACCGAAGAGCGCCTACCGCTTCGATAAAACTACACGAATGGTCGACAACTTAACCATTCCGGACGAACTGCCCGCCTGGCTCGAAGAACGCGACGTCGAATTCTTCGTGAACGAATTTACACGCGCGGGCTTTCGGGGAGGCATTAATTGGTATCGCAATTTCGATAGGAATTGGGAACTGACGCCGTTCCTGGACGGCGCCAAAATCGTCCAGCCCGCGCTGTTCATCGCGGGCGAACGCGACGGCGTCTTGAAGATGGCGGCCGAAGAATATAAGAATTTGGCGCTCAACGTGCCGGGCTTGCGCGTGCAGCACCTCGTTGCGGGCGCGGGCCACTGGGCAGAACAAGAACGGCCGGACGAAGTCAACGGGGTGCTGATCGATTTCCTGCGTGGATTGTAAAGCGCGGACCAGGGGCAACTGAGGGTATGCCTCCCGAACTCACCCCCCGTCAGATCGTGGCCGAACTCGATCGTTACATCGTCGGTCAGGCCAAAGCTAAGCGCGCCGTCGCCGTCGCTTTGCGCAACCGCTACCGGCGCGAGCAGCTCGCCGAAGAGATGCGCGGCGAGATCATCCCCAAGAACATTTTGATGATCGGCCCGACGGGCGTCGGTAAAACGGAGATCGCACGGCGGCTCGCGACGCTCGCGGGCGCTCCGTTCGTCAAAGTCGAGGCGACGAAGTACACCGAAGTCGGCTATGTCGGACGCGACGTCGAGTCGATGGTTCGGGATCTCGTCGAAGCCGCCATCCGCATGGTGCAGGGCGAGCGTCGCGACGACGTGCGCGAGGCCGCCGAGGCGGCGGCCGTCGAGCGCGTCATCGATCTGCTGTTTCCCGAAACCCGCGCGCCGAGCAACGCGCCGCCGATGAACGCGTTCGCGCAAACGCTCGGCTCGATTTTCGGCAACACGTTTCCGCAGCCGGGCAATTCCCCCGCGGCGCCCGCGGCCGCCGCTCCGCCGGAAAACGCGCGCTCGATCCGCGAGCAGGCGCGCGCCGACGTTTTACGCGGCTTTTACGACGTGCGGCTCGTCGATATCGAAGTCGAAGAAGCCGCGCAGTTACCGATCGGCATGATGGGCGGTATGGATCCGTCGATGGGCGGGGGCGGGGGCGGGGCCGACATGAGCGAGATGCTCGGCGGATTACTGCCGAAGAAGCGCGTGCAGAAACGCGTGACGGTCGCCGAAGCGCGCCGCATCTTCACTTCGGAAGAAGCCGGCAAGCTCGTCGACATGGACGCCGTCAAACGCGAAGCGCTGCGCCGCGCGGGCGAAAACGGCATTATCTTTATCGACGAAATCGACAAAGTCGCGGGGCGCGAAGGCGCGCGCGGGCCGGACGTCTCGCGCGAAGGCGTACAGCGCGATATCTTGCCGATCGTCGAAGGCAGCACCGTCACGACCAAGCACGGCGCCGTCAAAACCGATCACGTGCTGTTCATCGCAGCGGGCGCATTCCACATGAGTAAGCCCTCCGATCTCATCCCCGAGCTGCAGGGGCGTTTTCCGATTCGCGTCGAGCTCGATTCACTCTCGGTCGAGGACTTCAAGACCATTCTGACCCAGCCGAAGAACGCGCTGACCGAACAGTACAAACAGTTGCTCGCCGTCGAGGGTGTCGAAGTGACCTTCGCGCCCGACGGCGTCGAACAGCTGGCCGTTTACGCGATGCAAGTCAACGACCAGACCGAAAATATCGGCGCGCGCCGGCTGCACACGGTACTCGAGCGTTTGCTGGAAGACGTTTCGTTCGGCGCGCCGGAAGATCGCGCCGCCGTGACGGTCGACGCGGCGTACGTGCGGTCGCGCTTAGCGGAGATCGTGGACAGCGCGACCCTGAGCACGTACATCTTGTGAGTGCGGCTGCGGTACCGCGGTACGCGTGTACCGTCATCGCCTATGCGGGTACGCAGCCGGCTGCCGCGGCGAGCGCCAGCGCGAGACACAGCGGCGAATAGAAGCGCCGATCTAAGCGGGCGAACGTTTGCGACCGCCCTGCATGAGGCATCGCGCCGGCGAGCCCCACGCCGCCGCGGGCTGCAAGAACGAGCGACGTCCCGGCCGCGCCGCAGCGGGCGACACGAGCGAATGGCGGCGGCAAACCGGCGACGCAGACTGCGGCGACTCCGAGCAGCGCCGCGACGGCGAGGCAGGCTGGGGCGCTCGGAACCTCCGAAAAGCCGCCGATCGCACGAGCGAGCGTAGCCCGGTCGGGCGCGGGCCACGCGCTGCCATTCGCCCACAGGGCGTGAAGCGCGCTCAGACCGGCGAGCGACACGGCGCCCGCTCCCCGGCTGCAGCGAAGTAAGCGGCTCATCGTCCTCCCCCCGGCCGCTCGCACACGGTGGCACCGTGCGCGCCGCCGGCCCTCTTCCCCAGGCGGTTATAATCGATGACGTGCCCTACATTCGCGAGATCATCACCGACGGACATCCGACGCTCCGCAAGGTCGCCAAGCGCGTCCACCTCGAGGAGCTCAACGACCCGTTGTTTCAGCAGCTGATCGACGACATGTTCGAGACGATGTACGACGCGCCCGGCATTGGGCTCGCGGCGCCGCAGATCAACGTCGGCAAAAGGCTGTTCGTCGTCGATCTCCAGGACGACGACGATGCGCACGGGCCGTTCGTCGTCGTAAATCCGAAGTTCAGTGTCGTCGAAGGCGAGATCGATTCGATCGAAGGCTGCCTCTCCGTACCCGGTATGATCGGCGACCTCAAACGCCACGAGCGTGTGGTGTGCACCGGTTTCGACCGGCACGGCAAGAAGGTCGAACTCGACGGCAGCGGCTTGTTCGGCCGTTGTTTGCAGCATGAAATGGACCATCTCGACGGCATTTTGTACGTCGATAAAGCGCAGAACATTCGGCCCGCCGTTAGCGACGAGGAGAAGGCCGCGCTCGCGCAAGTCGACGCCGAGGGCGCCGCACTCGAACGGAACGCCGCAGCCGCCACTGTCTAAGCTGCGCGGCGTTTTTTTTGGAACGAGCGCTTTCGCCGTCCCGGCACTGCGTGCGTTCGCAAGTTCGCTCGAGTGTGCGCTCGTAGTCACACAGCCCGATCGTCCGGCCGGCCGCGGTCGCAAACTCCAGGCTACGGCCGTCAAGGTCGCGGCGCGCGCACTCGGCATTCCGACGATCGAACCCGAGCGCTTGGGCGAGGCGCTCGCTACGCTGCGCGCTGCGTCGGCCGACATCTATGCGGTCGCGTCCTACGGTAAGATTCTCTCGCAAGTGGTGCTGGACGCCGCGCCGCTCGGGGCGCTCAACGTGCACCCGAGCTTACTGCCGCTGTACCGCGGCGCGACGCCGCTGCAGTCGCAGTTGCGCGACGGCGTCGTGCAAAGCGGAGTCAGCATCATCCTGATGGACGCCGGTATGGACACGGGCGACATCGTGCTGCAACGACGCGACGCGATCGGTGCGGATGAAACGTATGGAGAACTACACGACCGATTCGCCGCGCTCGGCGCGGACGCGCTCGTGCAAACCTGTGCCGCGGTCGCCGCCGCCGCGCTGATACGCACGCCGCAAACGGGCCTCGCGAGCGACGACGAAGTGGCCCGCACGCTGACCCGCCCGCTGACGAAAGACGATCTGCTGGTCGATTGGCGCTGGTCCGCGACGCGCATCGTCGACCACGTGCGCGCGTTTGCGCCGCAACCTGGAGCGCGCGCGCGCCTCGACGGCGAAGCGGAGATGGTGAAGATTCTCAAAGCGCGCGCCGTCGACAGGCCGGAGGCGGGCGAACTCGCCGTCCCGTGCGGCCAAGGCGGACACGTCGCACTCGAATTGCTCGTGCCGGCAAATCGTAAGCCGATGAGCGGCACGGCTTACCTCGCGTCCGGCCGCGCGGCCGCGAGGAATTCGTGAACGCAACGGCGCGCGACGTCGCGTTCGCCGTGGTGCGCGACGTTTTCGGCCCCGAGTCGCGGGCCGCGCAAGCGGCATTCGACGTGCGCTCGCGACGGGCGGAACTCGACGCGCGCGATCGCGCGTTCGCAGCCGAACTCGCGTACGGGTCGATCAAACAACGCCGCTTCATCGATTGGTGCCTGCGCCCATATGTCGGCGACCGCGAAAAGCCGCTGCCGCCGGCGATCGTCGAGGTGCTGCGCCTCGGCGTGTATCAACTGCGCTTCATGACGGGAGTCGACGACCACGCCGCCGTCTCCGAATCGGTCAATCTCGCCTGGCGCCACGGTCACCGCGGCACCGCGGGTCTCGTGAACGCCGTGTTGCGACGGATGCTCGGCGACGGTATGGTCGCGCCCGATCCCGTCGACTTCAAGAGCTTCGACGACTATCTCGGCACCGCGTATTCCGTACCGACGTGGATCGCCGCGCAGTACGGCCGCGCCTTCGACGGCGAACGCGAAGCGGCGTTGCGCGGCATCAACGCCGCGCCGCAGCACGCACTGCGCGTCAACGCGCTACGCGCCGACGTCGCGGACATTCAGCGCGAGATCGAGGCGGGCGGAACGCGCTCGCGGCCGTCCGCGTTCGTCGCCGAGTCCCTGAT
>JALYUE010000083.1 GCA_030853925.1 Vulcanimicrobiota bacterium
TGCGAGTACTCGTGCGCCAAGAGATCGGACTCGAGCCGATATTGTTGATCGTCCTGCGCGTATTTTTCGCCCGCGCGGTTGTCGCTGGACTCGTGATGTTCGATGCCGTTGAAGCCGACGAACTCGCTGAGCGTCAGCAAGAAGTGATAGTCGCGATAATGCTTACCGCCGTAAAGGGCCGGGCCTTCGGCGATCAGATGCTTCATGCCGGTGAGAAATTTCGGCGTCAGGTCGATCGCCGATTGCGCGTCGCCGGCCGCGTCGAGTTCGTGGCCGTCTCCGAGCGGAAAAGCCTTTTCGTGCGCGCCCGCGATGATGGGTGAGTCCACGAGCGTATATAGCGAGGCGGGCGCGAACGTCACCGTTGCCGCGTTCCGAGTGGCTACGGGAAGCGCGGTGCCGAACGTCCAACCCGGCGGCAGCGTCATCTGCGCGCGCACCTGCGTCGCTTCGGCGGTCGCGCCTTGCGGGTAGACCACGAAATTACTGAACTCGAGCACCGCGAGTTCCGCCGTACTCACGACTTCGCTTTGACCGTTGTGCGAAGGGGCCCCGGCGACAGCGAAATCCACTTCGACGCTCGACGCCCCCGGCGGTACGACCGTGTGAATCGCGTACATGTCGACGAGATCGCGGCGCCATTCGAGCGGCGCGCCGCGCGCGAGCACGCGTAAATCTACGACCGCTTCGATCGGACCGACGGGCCCATGATAGCCCGGAATCCAGCGCGGATACACGAACGTGAACGGCCCGGGCGACGCCGGCAAAATCACTTTCGTACGGAAGAATTTTTGCGCGGCGCGCGTCGCATCGAGGCTGACCTCGATCGGCGCAGTTGCAGCCTGCGCGCGCAGGGCGCCGGAAGCAGCGAATGTCAAAAAAACGAGCGCGCATGCCGCAGCTCGAAGGGCATTGGTCATAAGTGCGCTAGTGCGCCGCTTCGCGGACGATGTCCGCTACACCGTTCGCGAGCCGTTCTATACGATCGCGATCGTCGCCCTCGATCATCACGCGCACGAGCGGTTCCGTGCCCGAGGAGCGCACGAGTATTCTGCCATCGGTTCCGAGCTCGCGTTCGACCGCCGCGATCGCCGCCACGACCCGTTGCGAGCGCAGCACCGTTTTGTCGGTCGTACGCACGTTCACGAGAATCTGCGGCGCGACGCGTAAAGCGCGCGCCAGCTCCGCGAGCGTCGTCCGCTCGCGCGCGACGAGCGAGAAGAGCGCGACGGCGGTTCCCGGTCCGTCACCGGTCGTGTTGCGCGTAAGGTCGATGATATGTCCGGATTGCTCGCCGCCGAACGTGAAGCCGCCGGCGCGCATATGCTCGAGCACGTATCGATCGCCGACGCCGGCACGCACGAGTGCGATGCCTTCCTCGCGTAACGCGCGCTCGAGACCGACATTGCTCATCACCGTTCCGACGACGGTGTCGCGCGCGAGCGTTCCGCGCAGCTTCTTCTCACGCGCGAGCACGAGCATTATTGCATCGCCGTCGACCGTCGCGCCGTTTTCGTCGACGAATAGCGCGCGGTCCGCGTCGCCGTCGAATGCGACGCCGAGAACGTGTGCGGAAGGACGCTCGGCGGCGAGTGCGACGACGCGTGCGGCGAGCGTCGAAAGGTCCGTCGAGCCGCAGCGCACGTTGATGCGCGAACCGTCGTCTCGCGCGTGGAGCGGTTCGACGGTCGCACCCAGTCGAGCCAGCGCTCGCGGGCCGACGAGGTACGCCGCGCCGAAGGCCGCATCGACGACGACGGTCAAGCGCGAAAGATCTGTTCCGCCTTCGACCAGCGTCGCGAAATAGCGGTCGACGAGGCCATGCGCCGTTCGCACGATGCCGACCTCGGCATGCGTCGCACGCGGCAGCGAACGCGCGTCGTCGAGCGCGGCTTCGACGGCGCGCTCTTGCTCGTCCGTCAACTTGTAACCGTCGGGACCGAAGAACTTGATTCCGTTGTCTTCGATCGGATTATGCGAGGCGCTGATCATGACGCCCGCAGCCGCATCGATGAGGGCGGTAATGCGCGCGACGCCGGGTGTCGGCACGATCCCGACGGAGAGCGTGTCGCGGCCGGTCGATGTGATGCCCGCGACGAGTGCCGCTTCGAGCATCGAGCCGGAAAGGCGCGTGTCGCGGCCGACGACGATGGGTTTAGCGACATCGCTTTGCGCCGCAAGCACCGTGGCTCCCGCTCGCCCGACGTCGAACGCGAGTTCCGGCGTCAACTCGACGTTCGCGACGCCGCGAATGCCGTCGGTTCCGAAGCGTAGACTCATTTTATGCTGCCGGCCGCAACGAATTTCGCGCGCACGCGGACGAGATTGGGCGCGATCGCGACCGTCGTGAGTTCGTTGCCGCGATCGTCCGTCGCCGCCGGCCGCACCATCGCGTCGAGCGCCGCGGGCGAACTCGGAAACGGTACGTCCACGCGCACCCCGGAGATGCGCGCGAGGTCGCTCGTCGCCGCGCGCAGCGTCGCCGAGCGTGGAGAGACCGACGCGCTCGCGATGACGACGTTGCGCCGGACGTCGCCCACGTAATGCAGCACGATGGGAACCGTGCGTTGCTCGATGCGTTCGATCGATAACGTCACGGATGCGGGCGAGAGCGACTTGATATCGAATTTTGGCGCGATCACTTCGACCGGCACGTTATAGACGCCCGGCCGCCGCCCCTCGAGATCGAGGACCGCGCGCACCATGTCGGGCCTCACCTCGGCACCGCCGCGCGGTACGTCGATCGCGACGACGGCTTGGCGCTCCGAATAACGAGCGACTTCGTCTGCGCGGATGCCCGTCGTGACGATCGGCACGCTGACCGTTTGAACGAAACGCGCCGCGATGATGGGATTGGGCGTCAGCCGCAAATACGCCCACGCCGCGAGCGCGAGCGCAATGGAGAGGAGCTTGAGCGAAAGGTTGTAGCGAAGCCGTTCAAGCACGCGGTGCGAGTTCGCCCGCTGGGCCGCGTTCGACCGAACGCACCCGCTTGCCGAAGCGAATGCGGCCGGCGATGCGCCGCGGGCGCCGGCGCGACGCGCGGCAGCACGCCAGCAGCACCGCGCGAAGGCGCTCCTCGTCGTCGAGGTGGCGCGAGAGTTTTCCGGTGCGCGCGACCGAGATCGCTCCGGACTGTTCGGAGATAACGAGTACGACCGCATCGGTCTGTTCCGAGAGGCCGATCGCCGCGCGATGCCGCGTGCCGAGATGGCTCTGCGTGACGACGTTGTCGGATAGCGGTAAGAAACACCCGGCAGCTTCGACGTTCGTGCCTTGGACGATGGCCGCGCCGTCGTGCAGCGGCGAGCGCGGCGTGAAGATCGCGAGCAGCAACTCGACGCTCAGTCGCGCGTCGAGGCGGGTGCCGCTTTCGACGAACTCGCGCAAGCCCGTGGCGCCTTGAATCGCGATCAACGCCCCCGTGCGGTTGCGCGACAAGACGACCGCAGCCGCGGCAAGCGTGGCGACCGCTTCTTCTAGGGCGGCCGCGTCGAGGCTGCCTTCGCGCCGCGTGAGGTTGCGGCCGCCGCGGCCCAGTTGCTCGAGCAGACGGCGCAGTTCCGGTTGAAAAACGATGGGCAGCGTGACGGCCGTGCCGACGAGCGCGAATTGCAGCACGGTCGCGAGCACCAGCAAATGCAGCACGTTGGCGAGCGTGGAGAGCGCGGCGAGAACCGCGATGCCGAGAATGATCGGAACCGCGCGCGTGCCGCGGATCAGCACGAGCAGATAATACGCGAGTAGAGCCGTGGCGATGACGTCGACGACGTCGCTCGGCCCGATCGCGACGCCGGGTATCGGGAACGTTACATTCACGACGCGTCGCCCGGCAGGACGGTCGCGAGCAATGGGTCGAGGTGCGTCTCGATCAGGCGGTTCGCGTCGAGATCCGGCTCCGCCAATACGTCGCGCGCGAAGGCGGTCAGCGTCACGTCGTCGAGCGGCAGCAACGGTTCGATGCGGCGGCCCGGCGACGGCGCGAGTTCCACATCGACGAGCGCGACGATGAAGGCGAGCGGCGTCGTCTGGGCCCGCAGTTCGACGATCAGCGCCGCGCCGTCGAGCCGGCAACTCGTTACGCCGTGCGGACGGCCCGCGCCGCCGAGCGCTCCGGCGAGTGCCGCCAAGCGTTCGGGCGCCGCCGGGGTTATGCGAAGCACGACGAGCGGCGGTTCGTCGATGCGTCCGTCGCCGCCGGCCGGCAACGGAACGAGCGAGGCCGCCGGCTCGACGCTGAGCGCGGCATACGATCGCTGCCCGGCATCGTTCCAGGATGTGACCGTCGCCCCGGCGGAACGTAACGTCCGCGCCGCTATTTCGCGCTCGCCGGCAGCGAGAACGTGATCGAACCGAATGCTGGCGGACCGTTTCACTCTAATTCCCTGCGAACCCGAGGCTGCGGAATCTTTACACGTTCGAGCGGATGACTCATGCGTCCGACTGATGGCCGGCGTCCGGCACGCGTGGTGAGCGTCGGACGCAATGCGGCCTGGATCGCGTTCGAAGACGAAGAGCGCGTTCGACTGGCGGCATTTCGAAAGAACGTCGAGCGGCTAGCGCTCGTTCCGGGCGACGTCGTGAGCGCGACGCCGCTCGACGACGAGCGGGTCGTCATCGACGGACGCGAACCACGCACCTTCGCCCTCGAGCGAACGACGGCCGGCGGCCGCACGCGAACGATGGCCGCCAACATCGACGGGATCGCCGTCGTTGCCGCCCTGGCTCGGCCGCCGTTGCACCAGGCGATGATCGACGAACTCCTCGCCTTCGCCGCGATCTTCGAACTCGAAGCGCGGCTCATTTTCACGAAGGCCGATCTCGCGGAGGATCCGGGCGAAGTCGAGGCAATCGTCGCTTTATACCGGGGTCTCGGGTACGAGGTGCTGCTGGCGAACCCTCGTTTACGAGAGGGCGTCCCGGCGATCGAGGCGGCTTTCGCCGGACGCTGCACGCTTCTCATCGGCCAGTCGGGTGTTGGGAAAAGTTCGCTGTTCGGCGCGCTCGGCGGCCGCGCCGACGTGGGAGACGTTTCGAAAACCGGCCGCGGTAAGCAGACGACGACGACCGGGCGCCTGCACCGCTTCGCCGCAGGCGGTTTTTTGATCGACAGCCCCGGTGTCGGAGATTTCGCGCTGCAAGATTGTACGCCGCCGCAGGTCGCGCTCGGCTTCGTCGAATTCGCGGCGCGGGCACCGGCCTGCCGCTTCTCGGATTGCACGCACCGCTCCGAGCCCGGCTGCGGCATTCTTGCGAAAGTCGAATCGGGCGCCATCGCGCGCGAACGCTACGAAAGTTACCGCGCCATCCTGGACCGCGGACTCACAGCGTAAGGGCGACGGCCGGCCGGGCGGCCTTTACGGTCGTCGGCCGCTTGTGGTATGCTGTCGCGCGGACCGGCGTCGGCCGAGTCTTCATCGTTATATCGCGAGCGTTTGCCACGGGAGTGCCTTTTGCCTAACATCAAAGCCGCCGAAAAATGGGTGCGTCAGTCCGAAAAGCGCGAACTGCGCAATCGCGACGTCAAGACGCGGCTGAAGACGCTTTTCAAGAAAGCCAAGGTCGGAGCGGAGCCGGCGAGTGCGCCCGCCGTCGAAAGTCAGTTCGACAAGGCCGCCCAGAAGGGCATCATCCACCCGAACAAGGCGGCCCGCAAAAAGTCTCGCCTGGTACGCGCGATCAAAGTTGCCCAGGTCGCGAAGGCCACGGCGGCCGCTGCGCCCGTGGCGACGCGGACGGCTCGCAAAAAGAGCGGCGCTAAAAAATAACGCTAGGCCATCTCCAGAACATAAGTGCCCGGGGCTGACTCAAGCGCCGGGTACTTTTCGTTTCCGAGCATGGCGGGCGCGGGCTTGCGTTCGCCCGAGCGCGGACCGATCCACTCGGTCCAGCGAGGCCACCAGGACCCGGCGTTCTTCACGGCGCCGCCGAACCAGGCTTCGGCTTCCGGCGGGTTCGCATCGTTCACCCAGTAATTGCCTTTGCCGCTGCTCGGCGGGTTGATGATGCCGGCGATATGTCCCGAATGGCCGAGCGTAAACTTTACGTCCCCGCCGAACGACTGTGTGATCTTGTAGACCGACCGCCACGGCGCGATGTGGTCTTCGATCGATGCGACGGCGAACACGTCGTTGCGAATCTCCGATAGATTCAGCGAGACGCCATTGTGCGTCAACTCCCCTTTCGCGAGCGCGTTGTTGACGTACATGTTCGTGAGATAATACGACTGCATGGCGGCCGGCATGCGCGTGGCGTCGCCGTTCCAATATAGGAGATCGAACGCCGGAGCGTCTTTCCCAAGCAGGTACCGGTTCACGGCGACGTTCCAAATCAGGTCGTTGGCGCGCAACATGCTGAACGTATTGGCCATGTCGCTTGCGGGGAGAACGCCCGTCGCGCTCATACGCTGCTCGATGCCTTTGAGAGCGTCGGGGCCGAGGAAATTTTTGATCTCGCCGACGTCGGTGAAATCGGTGAGCGCCGCGAAGAACGTCACGGCGTTAACGAGTTGTGGCTCGGTACGCGCGAGGTACGCGAGTTCCATCGCGGTCAGCGTGCCGCCGATGCAATAGCCGATCTGATTGACGTCCTCCGAGCCCGCGATGTCGCGCGCGACGCGGATCGCGGCCAGCGGTCCGAGTTCGAGGTAATCGGTAAAGCCGAGATGGCGTTGCTCCGGTCCCGGATTGCGCCACGAGACGACGAACGTCTGCAGGCCGTTGTCCGTCGCATATTTGATCAAGCTGTTGGCCGGCTGCAGATCGAGGATATAGAATTTATTGATCCACGGCGGAATGATGACGAGCGGCCGTTCGTAGACGGTGTCCGTCGTCGGCGCGTATTGAATCAGTTCGATCAACTCGTTGCGATAGACGACCTCGCCCTTCGACGTCGCCACATTTTTGCCGACCGCAAAAGCCGTTTTGTCCACCAGTGCCGGCCGGCCCGCGTTATCGCGTTGATCCGCGAGGTAGTTCTGCACGCCCTTGCGTAGATTGGCGCCGCCCGTTTTCACGGTCTCTTCGATCACGGCGGGATTGGAAAAAGCAAAATTCGTCGGACTCAGCGCGTCGCAATATTGTTTTGCGAAAAACTTGACGCGCTCGCGCGTCTCGAGGTCGACGTCCGGCGCGAGGTCGATGCCGTCGAGAACCGCCTGTGTCGCGAGGAGATAGCTCTGCTTGAGCGCATCGAAAATCGGGTTATCTTTCCAAGCCGGGTGTTTCCACCGCGCGTCGTTTTTCGCCGGGTCGATCGCGGGCGGAGATGTTTGCGCCACCCCCGCCGCCGCGCCGAACGCGCGCGTTGCCACATCCAGCCAAGCGTTGGCCAGGCGCACCTGCGTCTGCACGATCGACTCAGGATGCTGCGCGATCGCCTCCCAGACTTTCAACGCCGCCTTGTTGATACCGAGCGGGTCGAGCGAATCGAGCGGCGCCGCTGCGGCTGGTTGTTCGTCTTCACGCTTAAGCATACGTCATAATATTGGTGTGCGCGGCGCGAGCCCTCTTGCCGGGAGAACACTTACGGATCGACGTTGATCGCCAAACGCACGCCGCGCTCGGCGGCGGCGAGCGGCGCGAGCATTTCGCGCAGCTCGCGGCGCAGCTGCGTACCGTCGGCGGTCTTGAGAGCGATGCGATAGCGCCACTCGCCGTTGACTCGCGCAACGGGCGCGGGCGCCGGCCCTAAAACCTCAGTGCCCGGCACGCGGCTCGCGAGTTCCGCATAACGCGCCGCCGCCGCCGCGACGGCGGCTTCGACGCGACCGATGACGGCGAGATAGATCAGTTCGGCGAACGGCGGATAGCGC
>JALYUE010000087.1 GCA_030853925.1 Vulcanimicrobiota bacterium
CCGAAGGGCGTCGTGCACGCGAGCCCCTCGCTGCGCCGTTTCGCTCGCGAACTCGGCGTGGAACTCACGGCCGTCAAGGGCAGCGGTCCGCATGGGCGCATCACGCGCGAAGACGTCCAGCAATTCGTCAAGGCGAGGTTGACCGCGCCGCCGCCGCGCGCGGCAACGGGCGGCGGCTTCGACGTCTTGCCGTGGCCCGTCATTAATTTTGAAAAGTTCGGTTCGATCGAGCGCGTGCCGCTCTCGCGCATCCGTAAACTTTCAGGCCCCAATCTGCATCGCAATTGGGTGATGATCCCGCACGTCACCAACAACGATGAAGCGGACATTACCGAACTCGAAAGCTTTCGTAAGGAACTCAACGCGAAAGATCCGGCCGCGAAGGTAACGATGCTCGCGTTCGTCATCAAGGCCGCCGTCGCCGCGCTCAAGGTCTATCCGGACGTCAACAGTTCGCTCGATGGCGATGCGCTCGTGCTCAAAAAATATTACAACATCGGCTTCGCCGCGGACACGCCGAACGGTCTCGTGGTGCCCGTGCTCAAAGATGCGGATGCCAAGGGGATTTTTGCCATCGCAGCGGAGACGTCCGCGCTCGCCGCAAAAGCGCGGGACGGCAAATTGTCCTCAGGCGACATGCAGGGTGCCAGTTTCACGATTTCGAGTTTGGGCGGTATCGGCGGCACGACGTTCTCGCCGATCATCAACGCGCCCGAAGTTGCGATTCTCGGCATCAGCCGTTCGACGATCCGTCCGATGTGGGACGGTTCGGCGTTCGCGCCGCGCTTGATGCTGCCGCTCTCGTTTTCGTACGACCATCGCGTCATCGACGGCGCCCTTGCGGCGCGTTTTAACGTATATCTCGCATCGGTTCTCGGTGATCTGCGGCGGGCGATGCTTTAACGCGATGTGACGTATCGCACTTTGCACCGCGCGACGGCTGGGTCGCGCTCGCGTGAGGGCTTCGCCACGGCGCAAGCGAATGACCGAGCAACGCTGTAGACGCGAGTCTGCGTAGTACGACGAAGGAGCTTTTCTTGGACGATCCGGCCGTTCGCGGCGTCGGAGAACCGGCACGCCGCAGTGCGATCCTCGCGGACGACTACGTCTTGACGAAAGACGATGCCGAACTCGTCGCTTTTTTGCTCGGCGGCCAAAATTTTAGCTACAGCGTCGCGCCCGACGGGACGTTGACCTGGGGCGCCTTCGGAGCGTCGTTTCGAAATCTGCGCGAGCTGCGGGTGCTCGCGCGTGAGAACCCGCCGCCGCTCGAGATCGAACCGGATCTGCCGGCGGTCGATAACCCCGAAACGGTCGGCATCGAGTTGTTCGGAAACATGCTCGACACGATCGCTTTCTTACGCGTGCGCTTGCGCGCGCTCGCCGACGTGGTCATCGAACGCGGCATCGTGACCGGACCAGAGCTTCTTGGTAAGTACCACGAATACCACGAGCGTAGCTTCGAAGCGTTTCGCGACCTGATGCTGCTGCGTCCCGAGATCTTCGAGCAACGCTTCGCCGGGTGGCTCGCTACCGAGAAAGAGTACCGCGAGCAGCTCGCCGACAACCGCGAGACCGCCGAGCCGTAGGATTCGGCCCGGGCCCCAGATAAGAAAGCGTTAGGCGTCCCCGTAGAGCCCTCGCTCCGTGTGCGAACGCCATACCCCGGTGATTGACAGGGCCAGACCTTGAATTTCAGTACCCTTCGCCTGCGCCCGTATCAAATCGAGGCGCAGCAGGCGATTCTCGCGGCCCGGCAGCGCGGCTGCCGAGCGCAGCTCGTGTCGCTCGCGACCGGCCTCGGTAAATCCGTCGTCATCGCAACCTTGCCGGAACTGCTCGAGCTGCGTCCGACCGACGTGACGCTCGTGGTCGCGCATCGAGACGAATTGATCCAGCAACTCGTCGAGAAGATGAAGGCGCAAAATCCCGGCGCCGTCGTCGGGATCGAAAAGGCGGACGAAACGGCGGCGGAAGATTGCACGATCGTCGTCGGAACGGTACAAACGCTGACCGGCGTGCGGCTCAACCGTTTCGCGACGAAATTCGGGCGGCGCATCGCACTGTTCGTCATCGATGAAGCGCACCACGCCGCCGCGCCGACCTATCGGGCGATTCTCGACAAGATGCTGCTCAAGCGCCCGGACATGCTCGTGATCGGCTTCACCGCGACGCCGTACCGCGGCGACGGCGTCAAGCTCACCGAAATTTTCCCGGACAGCGTGTACACCAAAGACGCGCGGGACGCGATCCGCGAGGGGTACCTCGTTCCGGTGCGCTCGTATGCGATCGCAACGGACGTCGATTTGGACGGGGTTGCCTCGCGCGCCGGAGACTTCGCGCTCGGGCAACTTGCCGACACGGTCGATACCGACGAACGCAATCGCAAAGTCCTCGAAGCCTATCAAACGTTGACGCCGGGAATGAAGACGCTCGTGTTCGCCGCCTCGGTCGAGCACGCGCGGAACATTGCCGGTTTATTTAAAGACGCCGGTATCAAAGCCGCCTTTGCGAGCGGTGACACGCCGCAAGCGGAACGCGAAACGATCGTCGCGGGTTTTCGCTCCGACAAGATCGACGTCTTGGTGAATTGCGGTCTGTATCTCGAAGGGTTCGACGTCCCGTCGATTCAGGTTATCATTAACGCTCGGCCGACCAAGTCGACCACGTTGTACACGCAAGTCACCGGCCGCGGGCTGCGACCGTTAGACGAAGATGCGTTCGTCGTTTCGAGTTTTCCGACGCCCGCGGCACGCTGCGAATGGATCGCGCGTAGTCGTAAACCGTACGCGATCATCATCGACATCGTCGATCAAGCCCGGCGCCATCAACTCGTCACCTTACCGACGTTGTGGGGAATGCCCGCGCAGATCGACGCGCAAGGCCGACCCATCTCCGAACTTGCCGAGGCTTACGAGAAGCTGTTTGAGAAAGCGCCGCGCGAAGCGGCACGCGTGCGCACGGCCGAAACGATCGAAAAAGCGCTGCAGGAGACTATGCAGGGGACGCGGCCGGGCGATGGCTGGGCGGCGGGTTGGCAGACGGTTAGCTCGGAACATTGGCGGCGCGAATGGCCACCTCGGCGGACGCCGCGCGATCGCAAAGGCAAACCGATCGCTCGCTTCGACGAAAAGTTCGAGCAGTTCAAGGTCACCGCACAGAAGACGGCACCGCGTTTCAACGCCGAGGCTTGGGCCATGCGGATGCTCGACGTCGATCCGCATTCGCTCGTCTTCGAGACCCCGGTTGTGGATGCCATCCGTCGCGGCGAAGCGTGGGTCGTCACGATGAAAAGAGGACGCTCGCCTGGGCGCGTTCTGCTCAGTGCGCGCAGTCTACCCGATGCGATGTTCGAAGCGGATAAACGCATGGAAGCCGGCGACGCCGTCCTGCATCCGCCGCGTCCCGCCGGCGCCAAGCGTTCCAAAGCCAAACGGTGGACCGGCCGGCGCAAACGCTCCGGAGGCCCGACTGCCAAGGCGGTTTAGGCTCCCCCGCTACCGGCTATCTCTCAAACGTGGCATGCGATGCCGTGCTTCTCGAAGTACCGTTGATGGTATTCTTCGGCGCGGTAAAAGGGCACGGCCGGGCCAATCAGTGTCGCAATCGGCCTTTTATACGTGCCCGCCGCCTCGAGCCTCGCTTTGGAAGCCTCGGCTGCCGCACGCTGTTCCGGTGAGTGAAAGAAGATCGCCGAGCGGTATTGCGTTCCGACGTCGGGGCCTTGACGGTTGACGGTCGTTGGATCGTGCACCGACCAAAATCGCTCGAGCAGCGCTTCATAGCTCACGCGCGTGGGATCGAAGCTGACCTGGACGACCTCGGCATGTCCCGTCGAGCCCGAGCAAACGTCGCCGTAGCTCGGATTCGCGGTCGAGCCGCCTTCGTAGCCAACCGCGACGTCGACGACGCCGGGCAGTTCGCGGAAGGCCGACTCGACGCCCCAGAAGCAGCCTGCGGCGAAGGTGGCGAGAGCGGTCGTTGCGGTAGAAGTGTCGTTCATACATCGAGTATAACCCGTGCTCACGCGCGAACGTTGTAGGGCTGCTCGCACCCCGACGGTTGCCTTAGCGGGGGAAGCTCCGGCCCCCGGCGTAGCGGCCTGTCCCATCTCATGTCGAAAAAGGCCCCATGTGATCGCCCGCCGCTTGATTCCGCTTTTCATGACCGTGCTCGGCACGGCGCTCGGCACGTCGCTAGCGTTCGGTGCGGAACCGTCGCCAGTTCCGGCGCCGACCGCTTCACCGACCGCTTCGCCGACGGTTTCGCCTGCCGCAACTCCGGCCGCCTCGCCCCTGCCTGCGCCGTCCGGTACGCCCGGACCCGCACCGAGCGGCTCCTCCGCGCCAAGCGCGGCGGTTACCTTGCCGCCCGGCGTAACGTTGCCCGGTTTAACGGGAGCGCTCGGCGCGCCGCAGCCGTACGCGCTGTTCATGAAAAAAACCGAACGTGCAGACGGTCTGATTGCCATCGTCAAGAAAGACGACGACATCTACTTCGACCTCGGGCCGGAGCAACTCGACCACCCGTTCATCGTCGCTCCGGTACTCGCTTCGGGCGTCGGTTCGCAAGCGTATGCCGGGCGCATCTACCGTTCGTTCTTGCTCGAATTCAAACGGGTCGGCAAGCGCATCTTGTGGATCGATAAGAACGCCGATTTCAGCGCGCCGCCGAACTCTTCGGCGGCAAACGCGCTCGCGATTTCGGTTACCGATTCCGTAATCAACAGTACGCCGATTGTCGCCGAAGACGAGAAGCACCAACGCGTTACCGTGTCGGCGGCGTTCTTCTTGACGGACTTCGAAAACATCGGGCGCGATCTCGGTGGGGCGCAACAGCCCATCATTCTATTCGGCCCGGCGCAGAAGCCCGGTTTCGTCGTCGACCCGACCAAGTCGTATCTCGAAAAGACGAAAGCGCTTCCGAAGAACGTCGAGTTGACGGCGAACCTCGCTTTTTCGGGACCGGCCGGCGACCTCAGTGGCGCGCCCGACGGCCGCGGAGTGCGGCTGCGCATGCATTATTCGATCGTCGAACCTCCGGCGACGAGCGCCTATATTCCGCGACTGGCCGACGATCGCGTCGGCTACTTCATCACGGCGCAAAAGCGCTTCGATAACGACGCGCTTTCCACGCCGTTCCTGCGTTACATCGACCGTTGGAATTTTAACAACGGGCCTATCGTCTATTACTTGACCAACGAAATACCCGCCGAATATAAAGCGCCGATCCGCTCGGCGCTGCTGGAATGGAACGCGGCCTTCGCTAAGATCGGCATCCCGAACGCGATCGAAGTGCGCGACCAGCCGAGCGATCCCGGGTGGGATCCCGACGACGTTCGTTATTCTACGGTGCGCTGGATTACGAGCGACCGCGCGGCATTCGCGGCATCGGGTCCGCGCGTCGCCGATCCGCGGACGGGCGAAATTTTGCGCGTCGAGATCGTCATCGACGGCGAAGCGCTGCGTTCGATCAAGCGCGGTTACGTCGATCAAGTCGCCCCACGCTACATCGCGGCGCACGACGCGGCCGGACTACCGGCACCGCGGACGGAGATCGGGCTGCAATGCCACGACCTCTCGGCCTGTGACAGCTTTGCGGCCGATTCGGCCGAACTCGCGGCGAGCGCGACCGTCGCCTTACGTGCGAACGGTGCCGGCGTCAAAGCGACCGACCGGTTTGCCGAGGACTGGCTGCACTCCGTCGTCTTGCACGAGTCGGGCCACAACCTCGGCTTGCGGCACAATTTCATTTCCGCGACGCTGTATCCGCTCGGCGACATTCACGATAAGCGCTTCACGCAAGCGCACGGCATCGTCGGTTCGGTCATGGGCTATACGCCCGTCAACATGTCGCCGCCGGGCCAGCCGCAAGGCGATTATTTTCAATCGAAGCTGGGGCCATACGACTATTGGGCCATCCGCTACGGTTACGGCAAAATCCCGAACGTCCGCGCGCCGGGCGACGAACTCAAAGCGCTGCGCGGCATCGCCCAAGAAAGCACCCGGCCCGAATACGCGTACGCGACCGATGAAGATGCATATAGC
>JALYUE010000146.1 GCA_030853925.1 Vulcanimicrobiota bacterium
TTTTTGGTCACGCTCGGGTGGTATCTGGTCGCGACGTTGCTGACCGCGATGTCGTGGGACCTCTGGAGCTTCGTCGTCTTCCGGTTTTTGACGGGGCTCGGTATCGGCGGCGAGTATTCGGCGATCAACTCGACGATCGATGAATTGATTCCGTCCGCGCGGCGCGGTTGGGTGGATCTCGCTATCAATGGAACGTTTTGGTTCGGCGCGATACTCGGCAGCGGCGCGAGCATCGCGCTCCTGAACCCGAACCTGGTCGATCAGCATTACGGGTGGCGCATAGCGTTCGGCATGGGCGCCGTGCTCGCGTTTGCGATCGCGTTTATCCGCAAGGGCATTCCGGAAAGCCCGCGTTGGCTACTCACGCACGGGCGCTCGAGTGAAGCCGCGCGTGCGATGGACGAAATCGAAGCGCGCGTCGTCCTTCAAAACGGCGGCGCGGCGCTGCGTAAACCGGCCGCAGCGATCGCACTCGACCTCGACCGCAAGCACGGCTTGCGCGACGTTGCCGCGACGATGCGGCGCACGTATCCGCAGCGCACCATCGTCGCGTTTGTGCTCATGATCGCGCAGGCATTTCTCTATAATGCGATCTTTTTTACGGAGTCGCTCGTCCTCTCGACGTTCTTCGGCGTACCAGCGCAGAACGTCGGTTACTATATCTTTCCGTTTGCGGTCGGGAATCTGCTCGGTCCGCTGCTGCTCGGCCACTTGTTCGACGTCGTCGGCCGCAAACCGATGATCGCTGCGACGTACGGAGGTTCGGGGGTGTTGCTGTTCGCGACCGGCGTCCTGTTCGCGCGCGGCGCGCTCGATGCGACGACGATCACGCTTTGCTGGTGCGTCGTCTTTTTCTTCGCGTCGGCGGGAGCGAGCGCGGCGTACCTCACGGTAAGCGAGACGTTTCCGCTCGAAATCCGCGCGATGGCGATCGCGCTCGTCTACAGCGTCGGTACGCTCGTCGGCGGAGCGCTCGCACCCGCGTTGTTCGGCGCGCTGATCGCGACGAAGCAGCCGTCGTCGGTGTTTGCCGGTTACGTCATCGCGGCAGTCGCCATGCTGGCGGCGGCCGCGGTCGAACTGTGGCTTGGAGTTGAAGCCGCGGGGCAAACGCTCGAAGACGTGGCCGCTCCGCTGAGCTCGCACGCCCGTAACATGACGCCTTAGTCGAGCGGCTGCAGCCGTTCGACGGGCGCAATCGGTTCGAGAACGGCGACGGGAAAGCGCGCGAGAATGTCTGCCGCATCGAGGTACGGTCCGGCACCGTCCTCCCGCGCGCAAATCGTCTCACCGGTGAAGCGATGTGCGAAGCGGCGCGCCGTTTGCCCGCCGAGCGCGATGCGCGCGTCTTTCAACGCGAGCGTCGGAAGGCCGCGCTCGCTCTTGTCGGCATCGATAAGACTTCGCACGAGTCTCGGGGCGGCGACGACGATATCGTCCCGCGCGAATGCGACGACGCTTCCCCCGCTCGCGCCGGACGTTTCGAGCGCGGTATACGAACCGCCGAGAAAGACGTCCGAGCGTTCGCGCCGCAAATGCAGCAGGCGCCACGTCACGTATGCTTTGATGCGGCCGTCGGGCCACGAGCGAGCGAGTTCGCCCGCGAGTGCGGCGCCGTCGCTCGCGGCGACGCGTGCCCGGAAAGCCTCGATGGCGCCGGCGCGTGCCACATAATCCACCGGACGACGGTTATCGGGATCGACGAGCGATAAGTCCCAAAACTCGCACCCCTGGTAGATGTCCGGCACGCCGGGCGCCGTCAACTTGAGGACGGTCTGCGCGAGACTGGAAACTGCTCCAACGCGGGCGCACTCGTACGCCAGCTCGCGCAGTTCTCGCACGAAATGCATGCGGTTCGGCGGCGCTTGTAAGATCGCGCGGGCGAACGACAGCGTCGCATCTTCGTATGCGACGTTCGGATTGGTCCAACTGGTTCGAAACTTCGCTTCGCGCAGCGCTTTGCGCAAGTACGCTTCGATGCGGTCGGCGTACGCCTCGACGTCGGCCGGCGCCATCGCGTCCCGCCGGTCCAGCCACTTCACCGGCCACGTGCCGACCAGCACTTGGTACAAATGATACTCGTCGTTTTCGGTCGGCGCCGGTAAGCCTTCGACCTCGCTTTTATAACGGGCGTTCAGGCGGTTCCAGCGTTGCACCGTGCGGTCCCAGTGGGCCGGCATTTCGGAGAGGACGTCGATGCGCGTCCGGACGTCTTCACCGCGTTTGTGATCGTGCGTCGCCGTAGCGAGCATACCGGTCGGATGCGCTCGCGAGCGCGCGGCGTTTTCGCGATGGAAGGTGTCGACCGACGTTCCGAATTTACGAGGATCGCCTCCGACCTCGTTGAGCGAAGCGAGCCGCACGTAGCGGTAGAACGCCGTATCTTCGACCGCTTTCGCCATCACGGGACTCGTGTATTGCTGAAATTTCATCGCAAAGCGCAAGACGATGCGTCGATCGTAGTTCGAAGACTGGGTCGGCAGAGCCGCCGTCAGCGCCGCTTCGACGAAATCGAACACGCGATCGTCGCCGAGTTCGCTGCGTTTGCGCGCCGCGCCGACCGCCCAGCCGATGTAGGTACGGTCGTCGTCTTCGACGTGCTCGCTCGTCACATACGTGCGATACACGGGGAACGACGCGACCACTTCCACGAGCGCGTCGCGCAGCACGTTGTAGGTGTAGTCGTTCGAGCGCCGGTCCATACCGGCGATGCGATCGAGCATCGTCGCGAGCACTTCGAGTTCGCTCGCGAGCGTCGTGCGCATGATGTCTTTCTTGGCGCGGTACGCAAACTGCTCGAAGGTTCCCCCGATGCCGGCGAAGCGCCGGTACGTGCGATCGAAGGCCGCTTCCGCTTTGGGATCGACGAAAAGTCCGTTGACGAGGTTCATGAAGTCGTAGCCGGTGGAACCGGCGACGAGCCAATCGCTATGCAGCGACTCGAAGCGCGCGAGAATCTTTTCGACGATCAGATATTGCGGATGACCGAGCGCCGTCGCGCGTTCTTGCAATAAGCGGCAATAGCCGCCGGGATCGAACAAGCCGTCGACGTGATCGATGCGCAAGCCGTCGATGCGGCCCGACGAGATGAGCTCGAAGACCAAGCGATGCGTTTGCGCTAAGACCTCGGCGTCTTCCACACGCAGACCGGCGAGATCGTTGATGTCGAAGAAGCGTCGATAGTTGATTTCGTCGGCCGAAACGCGCCAATACGAGAGCCGGTAATGCTGGCGTTGCAAGAGAGCGTCGAGACGGTCGATCGCCGTGCGATTCTCGCCGACGCAATACGTTTGAAGCGCGGATGCGACCGCATCGCGCGTCGCGGAATCGCGCGCCACGAGAGCCAGTTCTGCCTTGAGTTCGGCCGCGCGTTCTCGCGAGGCGCCGTTGAATTCGGCGGCGAGGGCGCGCAGCGGCCAGGCTTCGCCGGCGAGCCGCTGCGCGGCCAGCGCCAGCAGTTCTCCGTATGAGGACGTCGCGAGCGGAAAGCGCCGTTCGAAATAGGCGATCGCGAAGCTGCCGCGCTGCGGATCGAAGGCCGGCACGAGTTCGCCGCGTTCCAGCACGCTGCCGTAATAGTCGCCGAGAAACGGCACGAGCACTTTGCCCGCCATTTCGGCGCGAGCGGGGTGCCAATCGATATCGAAATAATCGGCGTATTGCGAGCCCTCGCCCCATTCGAGAACGTCCTGCCACCACGGGTTTTCGGTACCACCGACGCCCATATGGTTCGGCACGAAATCCAAGATGTGTTTGAGCCCGGCGCCCTGAGCGGCGTCGATAAGCGCGGCGTGTTCCGCAGCCGTGCCGATCTCGGGGTTGAGAGCGTTTGGATCGACGACGTCGTACCCATGTTCGCTTCCCGGCCGAGCTTTTAAGTACGGCGAGGCATACATGCAGTCGACGCCCAGCGCCGCGAGATACGGGACGATCCCCCGCGCGTCTTCGAAGCGAAAACGGCGGGTGAATTGCAGCCGATAGGTCGAGAGCGGCGCTGCGTTCACGCGAGCGTCCAGCGCACGCTCCACGGTGGTGCGAGCGCATCTGCGACGGCGGATTCGTGCGTCGCGAACACGACGCGACGGCCAGGTTGCGTCGAAAACTCGGCGACTGCGGTCGACCCGAGGTTCGCCTCGAGAACGAGCGTGGCGCCGCCAGCAAGCGAGTAGCGGACGCGGAACGCGCGCTCGGCGATCATCTGGTAGTCCGCATCCGTTCCGCGCACGCCGGTCATACGAGGCGCGATTTCGGTTCTGCGAATATCGAGCAGCCGACGGTAATAGGCGAGCCAAGCGCGATGCGGCTCGCGATCCCGTTCTCTCCAGTCGAGCTTGCTGCGCTCGAACGTCGCGAGTGCGGAGGCGTCGGGGATATGCTCGCGTGCCGCGGGATTCGCGAACTCGGCGAACGTAGCGAACTCGGAGCGTCGTCCTTCCGTCACCTTGCGAGCGAGCTCCGGTTCGAAATCGCAGAAGAACAAAAACGGCGAAGCGGCGCCCCATTCTTCGCCCATAAACAGTAGCGGCGGCGACGGCGCGAGCAACAGTACCGCAACCGCTGCGCGGACGGCTTCCGCGGGCGCGAGCGTCGTGATGCGCTCTCCGAACGGCCGGTTACCGATCTGATCGTGATTCTGCAAAAACGTGACGAAAGCGCCGAGCGGCAAGTGCGCGCTGCGCTCGCCGCGCGCCGTATCGCCGCGAAAGGGTGATGGCTCGCCTTGAAAGGCGAAGCCCTGCGTTAACGTCCGCGCCAATAGCATCGCCGGCCGAGCCGCGTAGTCGTTGTAGTAACCGTCGCGTTGCCCCGTGACCAGCACGTGGGCGGCGTGATGGGCGTCGTCGTTCCATTGCGCCGCAAAAGCGCTTTCCAGGAGGCGGCTTTCGTTGGCGTCGTTTTCGAGAATGAGATGCACCGTCCGCTCGTTGCGCTCGACGACCGCCGCGGCGAGTTCCCGCAAGAAGCGCCGCTCTGCACCGTCGTAAATCGCATGGACGGCATCGAGCCGCAAGCCGTCGATTCGGTATTCGCGCAGCCAGTACAATGCATTTTCGATGAAAAACGCGCGTACGGTCTCGCCCTCGGGCGAAGCGAAGTCGAGCGCGGCTCCCCACGGCGTCGCGAAGCGCTCAGTATAAAATTCGGGCGCGTACGCGTGCAGGTAATTTCCTTCGGGACCGAAGTGATTGTAGACGACGTCGAGATAGACGGCGAGACCGCGCGCGTGGGCGGCCGCGACGAACGCTCGCAGTTCGGCGGGCGTGCCGTAGTTGTGAGACGGCGCAAACGGCAACACTCCATCGTAGCCCCAATTTCGGCTGCCCGGAACGTCCGCGAGCGGCATCAACTCGATCGCAGTCACGCCGAGCGCCGCGAGATAGTCGAGTTTCGTTTGCGCCGCGGCGTACGTGCCCTGCGGCGTAAACGTACCGACGTGCACTTCATAAAAGACGTGTTCGTGCCAGGGGAGGCCGCGCCAGCCGTCGTCAGGCCAATCGAAATCGTGCGGATTTACTACGACGCTGTCGCCATGAACGCCGTCCGGCTGGAAACGCGATGCGGGATCGGGCGCGCGCAGCCCGTCGATCTCAAAACTGTAACGCGTTCCCGCCGCGGCCTCGGCGCATACGGTTTCGAAGAATCCGCCCGCGATGCGCTCGAGCGGCGCGCTTCGTTCACCATGTCCGGTATCGTACGCGAGCGCCACGCGCTGCGCGCCCGGTGCATATAAGCGAAAGCGAACGCCGTCCGGACCGAAGGTCTCGGCGCCGAACGGCATCCCACGAGAGTGGGTTGCGAACATGCAGCTAGGCGGCGGCTACGGGACGGCAGGTGCTGCAGGGCTGCAAACCTCGCGCGTGCGCTTCGTGCGCCGAATGCAGTCCGATGTAGCCCGGCATGTCGATGCGTCGCGCGACGTCGCCGCAGGTCGGCAAGCAGAACGTGCCGTCGGAACACGCGACGTACCGGAAGCCGCGTCGCGCGACGCTCCGCACCGCATCGAAATCGACACCCTCGGCTTCGAGTAGCCGGCGCTTGACCTCGCTTCCAAAGACGTAGCCGCCGACGGCGTTGTCCGCGCGGATAACCCGGTGACAGGGGATCAGCAGCGGCACGGGATTGCGTCCGAGCGCATTGCCGACGGCGCGGGTGGCGCTCGCGGCACGCAATTCGCGCGCGAGCCAGCCGTACGAACGAGCGTTGCCCCGCGTGATGTGCGACGTCGCCGTCAATACCGCCGCCTCGAACGGCGAACATGACGATAAGTCTAGCGGCACGTTGACTTGATTGCCGCCTAGGTTGTGTCGCGCCAACTCCAGAGTCGCATCGTCTTCTGCGAGCGCGCGAACGGCGCGGCGTCCGAAGCGCTCGCCAAACCATGCTTCGAATGCGGCGTCACCCGGGGCGGTTCGAACCGCCGACACGCCGCGTGCGTTCCAAGCGATGTAGACTTCGCCGAGTTCGCTTGCCGCGCACGCATAGCGGTCGAGGCCGATGCTCGAGAACACGTTCGTCGTGAATTCGCGACTCGCCGTGCGCTCGGTGCTATGCGCGTAGTCGCGCAATGCTCTCTCATTCATGGTCGTTCTCCATACGCGCCCGAACCGCGAGGAGTCCGCGATGCGCGGACGCTTTTACCGTTCCCACGGGTTGGCCGAGCGCGTCCGCGATGTCGTCGTACGACGCGTCTTCGAGATAGCGCATGACGAAGGCGGGTCGCAGCCGAGGCGAAAGCGTCGCGATCGCTCGCTCGAGAACGTCGAACGTTTCGCGCCGTTCGGCAACGGCTGCGGGCCATTCGCGGGCGTCGCCGGAAAGCGGACGCGCAGAACCGTCGGAGCGTTCGAGGGCTTCACCCGGCGGCGGCGCGTCGCGCACGGCGTTGCGCGTAAGATTGTGCGCGATCGCGTACAGCCAGGGACGTAGCCGTAGCGCGCGCCGGCGCGGCTGATCGTACGATTGCAGCGCTCGATACGCGCGCACGAACACGTCTTGTGCGACGTCCTCCGCGCGGGCGT
>JALYUE010000170.1 GCA_030853925.1 Vulcanimicrobiota bacterium
GCCGAGCTGCGCGCTCGTGAAATGCGGCTCGGTCGCCCACATGTGGCTGATGTTGTCGAGGAACCCCTTGAAGCCGTGCGGCGTCGGCGAGAGCGTCGCGTATTCCTGCTCGGCGCGCGCAATATAGGCGGTGAAGACCGGGCTCTTGCTCACGTCCTTCACCCCCGACGGGTCGGAATTCGCCGCGAACGCGAACAGCCGCGTCAGCCGCTCGGGATGGTGGATGGCGATGTCGAGGCCGATGATCGCGCCGTCGCTCCAGCCGACGAGGGTCGCCTTCTCGAGCTGCAACGCGTCCATTACCGCGAGAACGTCGGATGCCATGAGTTCGTAGCCGAACGGTTTTGCGTCCCGAGTGCTACGGCCGTGGCCGCGGCTATCGATCAGGACGGCGCGATAACCACTTTCGACCAGTGCCGGAAGCTGAAATGCCCAGTTGCCGCTATGGCCCAGGCCACCGTGAAGCAAAACTACGGGCGCGCCGGACCCGTACGCGGCGTACCATATCTGGGCTCCCTCATGTGCGACGTAGCCGCATTCGTTCGTAGCCGGTAACGACGGACAACCGTCCGTTTCGAACGTAGCGAGCTCGTCGTCGTGCTGCAAACGTTGCGCTACTTCGTGACGCGAAGGCAGTTGTAATCAGCGCGACAGGGGTCTATGGCGAATCGTCGGGGGCGCCCGCGTCGAGGAGCCCCGGCGTCAGCACGTCGATACGCGCACGCACGGTGTCGTAGCGCACCGTCGTCTTGAAAGCGCGCGCGATCACGGTCAGGGGTACCATCGTGCGCCCGCGCACGGCGAACGGCGCCGCCTTGAGTGTGAACTTTTTTCCGTTGAGCGTAGCAGCGCGGTCGCCCACGTGAAGCCGCATCGTGTCGTTCGCGCGCACGAGTTCGATCTGGCCCGTTTTAGCATCGTAATTCGTGCTCGCGCCGAGGGATTCGGCGACGACGCGAAGGGGCACGTACGCGCCCTTGGCGGTGGTCACCGGCGGCACGTCGGAGACCACGCGGTGCCCATCCAACCGTAACGCGGCCGGATGCGATAACGACGTCAACGTCGCCGCGAACGCCGAAACGACGACCGTCGCGACGATGGTCTTGCGGCTAGGAGGCCGGGGCAAGATCTTTTCCATAGGCCGTCTCGTGGATAAAGTCGGGGTAGAGGTCGACGATGACTTTCTCGATCTCGGAACGCAGTGCGCCGAGCAGTTCTTTTTCGGGAAACGTGCCGACGAGTTCGCCTTTCCGAAAAATCGCGCCCTTGCCCTTGCCCCCGGCGACGCCGACGTCGGCCATCTTACTTTCGCCTGGGCCATTGACGACGCAGCCCATCACCGCGACCTTGACCGGCGCGTTGTACTCTTTCGCGATCGCTTCGACCGAACGCGCTAGGTCGACTACTTCAATCTCAGCCCGTCCGCACGATGGGCAGGCCGTGATATCGAAACCTTTTTCGCGAATTTGCAGTGCCTTGAGGATGCCCCAGCAGACCGGCACTTCTTCGATGGGATCGGCTGCGAGCGAACAGCGCAGCGTATCTCCAATGCCTTCCCACAGCAGCAAACCGAGGCCGATCGCGGACTTGATCGTACCTTCGCGCGGCAGACCGGCTTCGGTAACGCCGAGGTGAAGTGCGTATGGCGTGCCGCGCTCGGCGAGCTTTTTATCCGCTAAACGGTATGCGTAAATCGTGGTCGGCACGTCGTGCGCCTTGAGCGAGATGACGATATCGGTGTGGCCGAGCTCTTCGAGAATTTCGACGTGCCTCAACGCGGAGAGCACCATCGCTTCGGGCGTGTGGCCATACTGCTTCTCGAGATCGTGCGCGAGCGAGCCCATGTTGACGCCGATGCGGATCGGCGTGCCCATATCCTTGGCGAGCTGCACCACTTCCCGCACTTTGGTGCGATCGGTAATATTGCCGGGATTGAGGCGCAGCTTCGCGACGCCCGCTTCGAGTGCGGCAAGCGCCATCTTGTGGTCGAAATGAATATCCGCCACGATGGGCACGGGCGAACGAGCGACGATGCTCGGCATCCCGGCCGCATCGGGCGCGTCTTTCACCGTGACGCGCACGACTTCGCAGCCGGCAGCGGCCAGTCCATAAATTTGTTCGAGGGTCTTATCGACGTCGGCGGTATCGGTCGTCGTCATCGATTGCACGACCACGGGGTGATCGCCGCCGATCCAGACCTTCTTGGCACCGCTCGACCACTTCGATTTGTTCTCGAGCAGCACGGGTTTGGACTCGCGTCGTAAGCGAATCATGAACTAGAAAATACCTTTTCCGCTAACGATGTTTGCGATGTCGCGATAAGCGACGAACACCATGAGCACCATGAGCACGGCGAACCCCGTGACGTGAACGAGCGCTTCTTTTTCCGGTTCGACCGGCCTGCCGCGCAGCATCTCCGCCACGATGAACACCGCCCGGCCGCCGTCGAGCGCGGGAAACGGTAACAAGTTCAAGATGCCGAGCGCGATCGAGATGATGGCGGCGAATTGCAGATACGGCGCCCAGCCCAGGTCCTGCTCCGCCGAGGCGACGCGGCCCATGCCGATGACGCCGGAAAGACTCGAAAGATGCTGTTGCGGATGCGAGAGCAGTTCGGCGTAGCCCGCGACCTGCATGGCTGCACCGTTGTACACTTCGGTGGCGGCGATCGGGATGGCGTGCAAGATGCCGACGCGTTGGAAAGTCGGCATCGGCGTAAAGCCGATGCGTCCCTCGCTATGGCGGCCGTTTTGTGCCTTGTACGGCGTGACGGTCACCGTCGTGTCGGCACCGTGCCGGCGGTACGTGATTTTAAGCGGCTTGTTGGCGGACGCGTGAATCTTCTTAATGACGCCTTCACCCGTCGTGTACGCCACGCCGTCGATCGCTACGATCGCGTCGCCCACGTGCAGGCCGGCGCGTACCGCCGGCGAGTTTGGCAACAGCATTCCGATTTGCGGGCTCGCGTTATCGGAGGCTATGCCGAAGGCGACCGCGCCGACCAGCAAGATCGCGTACGCCAAGACGAAGTTCGCGATCGGCCCCGCGACGATGATAGATAAGCGCTGCCACGCCGGTTTGCTTTGAAAGTTATCGTCTTGACGAGTGGGCGAAGGCGGCAACGCCGTACGCGGCCGCTCCAGAACGGCAACCGTACCGGAAGGATCGGCACTCGCGAGAGCGTTCTGCGGCACTTGGTGGTCGCGGAATTCGCGCTGCTGTTCCGCCTCGCTCGTCTTACCGTCTTCGCCCTGCATCGCGCAGTAGCCGCCGATCGGGAGAAGATTGACGCGGTAATTCGTGCCGCTGCGCGGCGAGGTCCATTTCAGCAGCGTCGGCCCAAAACCGACCGCGAAGTCGTTGACGCGCACGCCGTGCAGACGTGCGAACAAAAAATGTCCGGCCTCGTGCAGCACGACGAGCACGGAGAGCATGATCAGAAAGACGGCGATCTTGCCGAGCCCGTCTAACGAAGATAGGGAGAATGCGAGCGTGACGGTCATGGTCGTCCTTATGATTTCGCCGCAGCGAGCAGGCTCGCCTCGACGGCAGTCCGGGCAAGCGTTCTAGCGCGCGCGTCGGCGATGCGCAGGGATTCGAGAGACAGAGGCTCGTCGGGAGTGCCGTCGACGGCGGCGCGTACGACGCCCTCGATCGCTCCGAAGCGAATCTCCCCCTCTACGAACGCGCGAACGGCGATTTCGTTTGCGGCGCTCAGCGCCGCCGGAACCGTCCCACCGCGCCGCAAGGCAGCATAGGCAAGCGCCAGGCAGGGGAAACGCCGGAAGTCCGGCGGCTCGAAAGTCAAGCTCGTCCGCACGGCATCGCTTGCGGCTCCAAGCGCCGCGAGCGCGGCGGCACGCGGCGTGCCCGCGAGGCGATCCGGAAAGGCGAGGGCATACCCGATCGGCAGCCGCATATCGGGCGGCGCTAGTTGCGCCTTGACGTTGCCGTCGCTGAAGACGACGAACCCATGGGCGACGGACGTGCGGTGCACGAGTACGTCGACCCGATCGGCCGGCACCCCGAAAAGACGGCTCGCTTCGATTACTTCCAAGCCCTTGTTCATGAGCGACGCCGAATCGACGGTATTCTTCGTGCCCATCTGCCACGTCGGATGGCGCAGGGCATCGGCGAGCGAGGCCTCGGCGATCGTTTCCTGCGTCCAGTCCCAGAACGGACCGCCCGAGGCGGTGAGAACGATGGAAGCGATGCGGTCCGGCGGCTCGCCCACGAGACATTGGAAGATGGCGCTATGTTCCGAGTCGACCGGCACGATCAGGGCGCCGGAGCGTTTCGCGGCGGCCACGAGCAGCTCGCCCGCCGCCACGATCAGCTCTTTGTTTGCGACTGCGATGCGCAGCCCGAGTTCGACCGCCGCGAAGACCGCTTCGAACGCAACCGCGC
>JALYUE010000017.1 GCA_030853925.1 Vulcanimicrobiota bacterium
GGCGAAGTTCATTCACGACGAAGCCGGCCGCCGGGGAAGCGCCGTCACGTCCCTCGTTTCGGGCGGCTGCGTGGTGTCGGGCGCGTCGGTCGATCGGTCGTTGCTCTTTACGGGCGTCGTCGCCCACTCGTACGCGCAGCTGCACGGAGCGGTCGTGCTGCCGTACGTGGACATCGCGCGCTCGGTGCGTTTGAAGAACGTCGTGATCGACCGGGGCGTCAAGATTCCGGCCGGGCTCGTCGTCGGCGAAGACCCGGAATTTGACGCGCAGCGTTTCCGGCGAACCGAGCGCGGCGTATGTCTGATCACGCAGACGATGATCGACCGCCTCGCGCAGTGACGCGGCTGCGCGTTCTATCGGTCGCCTCAGAAGCCTACCCGCTCGTGAAAACCGGGGGCCTTGCGGACGTCAGCGGCGCGCTGCCGAAAGCACTCGCGGCCGAGGGCGTCCGGATGACCACGCTGTTGCCGGGATATCCGCCGGTTCTCAAGGCTTTGCCCGAGCATTCGGTCGTTCATTCGATGCCGGAGCTGTTCGGTGGAACGGCGCGCATCGTCGCCGGCAAAGCGGCGGGCCTCGATGTGTTCGCTCTCGATGCGCCGCATCTGTTCGCACGCGACGGTTCGCTGTATGCGGACGCGCATGGGGTCGATTGGCCGGACAATGCGTTGCGCTTCGCGGCGCTCGCGCGCGCGGCGAGTGCCATCGGGCTTGGCGCGCTCGAGGGTTACCGACCGGACGTCGTGCACGCGCACGATTGGCAGGCGGGACTCGCGCCGGCCTATTTGCATTACTCGGCGCAGCCAAGGCCGGCGACCGTGATGACGGTACACAACATGGCCTTCGCCGGAAAGTTTCCGCGTGCGCTGCTCGCGCGGCTCGCTTTACCTCCGCAGGCAAATTCGCTCGGCGGAGTCGAGTTTTTCGATTCGATCAGTTACTTAAAAGCGGGCTTACAGTTCGCAGATCGCATTACGACCGTATCGCCGACGTACGCGCAAGAAATCTTGGAGCCGGAAGCCGGCATGGGATTCGAGGGACTGCTGCAGCAGCGAGCGTCCGTATTGTCGGGAATTCTCAACGGCATCGACGATGAAGTTTGGAACCCGGCGAACGACGGACAAATCGCCGCCGCCTTCGATGCTGCAGACATCCGCCCGCGCGGCGAGAACACGGCGGCGCTGCGCAAACTGTTCGACCTCGACGCCGATGAGAGCGCTCCGCTTCTAGGGGTGATTAGCCGGTTATCGTGGCAGAAAGGCCTCGACTTACTGCTCGGGGTTCTCGCGCAAGTCGTTGCGAGCGGCGCCCAGGTCGTCGTGCTCGGAGCGGGTGAAGCGGAGCTCGAAGCGGGTTTCGCGGGCGCCGCGCGCGCCTTTCCCGGGCGCGTCGGCTGCACGATCGGTTACGACGAGGCGCTCGCGCACCTCATTGTGGCCGGAGCCTCGATGCTGCTCGTACCTTCACGCTTCGAGCCGTGCGGTTTGACGCAGCTCTGCGCGTTGCGTTACGGTGCGGTACCGGTCGTGGCGCGTGTCGGCGGACTCGCCGACACCGTGATCGACGCAAATGAAATGGCGCTCGCGGCGGGGGTCGCAACGGGCTTCCAATTCGCGCCGCCCGCCCGTGAGAAATTAGCCACCGCGCTTGCGCGCGCGAGCGCGTCGTACCGCGACCGCGGAACGTGGGCGGCGATCGTGGCGGCCGGAATGCACACCGACGTATCCTGGCGGCGTCCGGCGCGGCGCTACGCATCGCTTTACCGCGAACTGGTCGCAGGACGCGGCGGCAATCTCCTCGATAGCTACGGGCGATGAGTCTGGCACCGCGCGACCAAGAAGCGTTCGATCTCGTTGCCGCGCGCTCGTTCGGCGACGCATACGTGGTTTCGTTCGAACTCGAGATGCAGGCGCGTCGCCTTACGCTCGTCGTGTATGGAGCGTTGCGCGACGCCGATGCGACGACGTTTGCGGCGACGCTCACATTCTTCGGCACGAGCGCGCTCGCCGTGGATAATCGAGCGGGAGCTTTTCCCCAGAGCGTCAGTATCGCATCGCTGACGTTGTCGTACGACGAGACGTCGGACGAAGTGGCCGCCGAGCTCACAGGCCGTCAAAATTGGACGCTCGGATGGTCGTTCGAGGGGCTCGCGTATGACGAAAGACCGGCCGTTCTAACGTCGCTCGCCGACGACTTATAGCGATTTCGCGCTCGTGACCGTCGGCGACGCGTTGGCCCGCGGAACCGAGCGCCTCCAGACGGTCTCGACCTCGCCCCGGATCGATGCCGTGCGGTTACTCGACGTCGTGTCCGGGCGGAACGTCGCCTGGTTGTTCGCGCACGCTGATGCGCAACTCGAACCGCACGATGCGGCGCGCTTCGAAGCGTTGCTCGAGCGCCGCGCAGTCGGCGAGCCGCTGGCCTATATCGTCGGCGACGCGGGCTTCTACGGCCGCACGTTTTCGGTTTCGCCGGCGGTGCTGGTGCCTCGGCCCGAAAGCGAACACATCGTGGAGCTCGCGCTCGAAGGCTTGCGTTCGAGACGCACGAGCGAACCCGTCCGCATCTGCGACGTCGGTACCGGCAGCGGCAGCCTGGCCGTAACGCTGGCACTGGAACTTCCCGATGCCCACGTCGTCGCGATCGACGTTTCGCCGGACGCCTTGGCGGTAGCCGCGCAAAATGCGAGCGCGCTCGGCGCGGAGAGCCGCATTCGTTTCGTCCTCGGCGATCTGTTCGAGTCGCTCGAACCGGACGAACGCTTCGACTGCATCGTCGCGAACCTGCCGTACGTCGCGACGGCCGAGCTCGCTCGGGCCCCGGCCCCGACCTCGTTCGAACCGCGCCTCGCGCTCGACGGCGGCCGCGACGGATTGGAAGCGTATCGCCGGCTGCTCGCAGGGGTTCCGGATCGACTTATCGAGTGTGGCCGGCTCCTGATGGAAGCGGGTCCCGACACGGCGCAGGCGCTGGCCGTCTTGACGCAGGCCGCATTCGGCCCGGCAAGCGACGTGAACGTTGCTGCCGATTATGCCGCGCGCGAACGCATCGTCAGCGTACGCCGCCGGGCGTAATCTCCGGCTACCCGCTCTCACATAATTCGGGTAAGGTAAGGAGGCGCCATCCCTGGCCGAGCGCCGAGCGTTGCCACTTTGGGGTGCATTCGCCGCCCCGACTTTATGGAGCAACCTCGTCCTTTGATTTCCCCCGACTCCGGCGCGGCGCCGCAGCTGCTCGCTCTTGCAACCGCGCTCCCCGACAACGTCTTCGCTCAAGAGTTGGCGGCCACCGTGGCACGCGCGACGTTCGGCCACCGCGTAGCCGGTTACGAGGCGCTTTCCCGCGTGTTCGCCTCGACCGGAATCGAGCGTCGCTATTCCGTCGAGCCGCTCGAGTGGTTCTCGGAAAGCCACGATTGGCCCGACCGCAGCGCCGCATACCTGAGCGGCGCGACCAAGCTGTATGAAAAGGTCGTACGCAAGGCGCTCGACGCGGCTGCCCTCGACGCGCGCGAGATCGATGCGGTCATCACCGTCTCCTCGACCGGCATTGCTACCCCGAGTCTCGAGGCGCATATCCTACCGCGGCTGGGTTTTCGGTCCGATGTCCGCCGGATTCCGATCTTCGGCTTAGGCTGCGCCGGGGGCGTCTCGGGCTTTGCGACGGCGTCACGGATCGCCGCGAGCGAACCAGGGACGACCGTGCTGCTCGTGACGATCGAGTTGTGTACGCTCGCATTTCGGCCCGACCGCGCGTCGAAGGCCGATATCGTGTCCATGGCGCTCTTCGGTGATGGCGCGGCGGCCGCGATTTTCCGCTGCGGTGAGGGGCCCGCGCTCGGGCGAGTCGGCGGAGCTACGGAGCATCTGTGGGCAGAGACGCTCGACATCATGGGTTGGTCGACGGATCAGGCCGGGCTCGGC
>JALYUE010000154.1 GCA_030853925.1 Vulcanimicrobiota bacterium
CCCGCTCTCGAACGCGCCGGCATCGCAATTCGGCGTTATCGCGACCTGACGGCCAAACAATGCGCTCAGTTGACGAAGTTTTTCGACGAGCGCGTATTCCCGGTGCTGACGCCGCTAGCGGTCGATCAAGGTCATCCTTTTCCGTATATTTCCAACCTCTCGCTCTCGCTCGGCGTCGAGATGTTCGACGACGGTCCCGATGGCCTCGAGGACCATTTCGCGCGAGTCAAAGTACCGCAGAGCTTGTCGCGTCTCGTGCCGCTCGAAGCGCCCGTCGGCGAGCAGCAGTACGTCTTACTCGAAGACGTGATCGCGCACAATCTCGACGCATTGTTTCCCGGCATGGAGGTGCGCGCATCCTATTGTTTCCGGGTAACGCGCGACGCCGACCTCGATCTGCAGGAAGACGAAGCGGACGATCTGCTGCTCGCGATAGAGTCCGAACTGCGCAAGCGGCGTTTCGGCGAACCCGTGCGCTTGGAAGTCGAAGCGTCGATGCCGGAACACGTGCGCGCGATGCTGCTCGAGGCGCTCGAACTCGACGAGGTCGATCTGTACGCGATCGACGGCATGCTCGGCACCTCGGATTTTTGGCCGATCGTCAACCTCGAGCGCCCGGAGTTGCACGACCCGCCGTTCACGCCGTCGATTCCGAAGCGGCTGGTCGGCCAAACCGATATCTTCGCGGCAATCCGAGAAGGCGACTTACTGCTCCACCATCCGTACGAATCGTTCGACCCGGTCGTGCAATTCTTGCGTCAAGCCGCGGCCGACCCGCAAGTGCTCGCGATCAAGCAGACGCTGTACCGCACCTCCGGTAATTCGCCGATCGTCAACGCGCTCGTCGAAGCGGCGGAGAACGGTAAGCAGGTCGCTGCGCTGATCGAACTCAAAGCGCGTTTCGACGAAGAGAATAACATCTTGTGGGCGCGCAATTTAGAGCGCGTCGGCGCGCACGTCGTCTACGGCTTCCCGGGATTAAAAGTTCACGCCAAAGTTATTCTCGTGGTGCGCGACGAACCCGACGGCATCCGGCGCTACGTGCATTTCGGCACCGGTAACTACAATGACAAAACGGCGAAAGTGTATACCGATCTTTCGCTGTTCACGTGCCGGCCCGAACTCGGCGCGGACGTCACCCATCTCTTCAATCGGCTGACCGGTTTCTCGAAAACGACGAAGTATAAAAAGCTGCTCGTCGCACCGACGACGCTGCGCAGCGGGTTCGTGGAACTCGTCGAACGCGAGACGCAGAACGCGCTCGCCGGGCGGCCGTCGGGCATCGTCGCGAAGCTCAACGCCATCAGCGATGCGCGGACCGTGCAATCGCTTTATCGCGCCTCTCAAGCGGGCGTGCCGATCGAACTGGTCGTGCGCGGCATGTGCGAATTGCGTCCCGGGATCACCGGCGTCAGCGAAACGATTCGCGTCCGCAGTATCGTCGGGCGGTTTCTCGAGCACTCGCGCATCTTCGTGTTCGAAAACGGCGGCGAACGCGAAGTATACATGGGCAGCGCCGATTGGATGGGGCGCAACCTCGACCGGCGCGTCGAAACGATCGTGCCCGTGCTCGATGCCGGGCTGCGCGAATACATCTGCAGCGGCATCATCGACATGCTCGAAGCCGATACGTGCAAAACGCGTTGGCTGCGCTCCGACGGAAGCTACGTCCGGCGCGGTTCGAAAGACGGCGAACCGCCGTTCAACGCGCAAGAAGCGTTGCTCGAAGCCGCCACGGCGCTTTAAGGCGCGGGCGGCGTTTCGGGCGCCGGCGGCGTCTGCGACATCGCGAGCACGATATCCCACTCGCGCGAGTGGATCGGCTGCACCGAGAGGCGGGAGCCGCGCCGCAGCAGCACCATGGTCGCGGCGAGCGCCGGATTCGCGCGCATCGAGGCGAGCGTGACCGGGTGCGCCAGCCGCCGCTCGAACGCCACGTCGACCATTTCCCAGATAGGCTTTTCTTCCGTCGCGCGCGGGTCGTAGTACGGGCCCCCCCGGTCGCGCGCGGTAAAGTCCGGGTATGCCTCACGGGTAACCCGAACGATGCCGACGATGGCGGGCACTTTGGTACTGCTGTGATAGAAAAAGCCGAGGTCGCCTAGGCGCATGCTTTTCATGTGATTGCGGGCCTGATAGCTGCGGACGCCGCTCCACTCGGTGCGGCCTTCGCGTTCGAGCCGATCGATGCCGAACGAGTCCGGCTCGCTCTTGAGGAGCCAGTGCTGTACCATGCGCCGTTGTTATCGGGCGACGGCGCGAAAGCCCGTTTGACCTCGGGTGATATGATGGTGGGCGCTATGGAGCAACGGCGAATCGTGCGGCGGGTCGCCGCGGGTTGGGAGAATGTCGAACGTGAGGGTTACGTGCCCGGGCTTGCAACTGCGGTCGTACGGCACACGCTCGTCGGCGGCCGCAAAACCGATGCGAGTGACGTCGGCCCGCAGAGCGAAGTGCGCTACTTCGAGGTTCCGCCCGGCGCCGTGACGCGGCTCGAGAAGCACGAACACGAGCATTACGTGATCGTCGGCGAGGGCGTCGGGCACGCGATCGTCGGACACGACGTGCGCGAGGTGCGGCAACACGACGTCGTGTACGTAGCTCCGCTCGTGCCGCACCAGTTCGTGAATCGCGGCGGCGCGCCGTTCGGATTTTTCTGCATGGTGTCGGCCGCGCGAGACGTTTCTCAGGAATTGTCGGGCGAAGAAATCGAGCGCTTGATGGCGTCGCCCGCAGGAGCTTACGCCGACCCGCACGGAGCGCCGCCGCCTCGCAAAGCCGCCCCGGTTCCGCTAGACGGCGCGCTCGAGCGCGCTCGCAGCTAGGCCGCTGCCGAAGGCGTTCAGCGCTTCGCGTTGTGCGGTCGTCCAAGGCAGCGCGACGCTGCCGTTCGAGCGCACGAGCGCCACGCGGGCCGTCGCGCGCAGTATAGCGCCCGCGCCTACAATCGCTTGCTCCAGCGTCGCGCTCGAACGCCCGAGCGCGGTCAGTCTCGAGAGCACCCGCAGCGGTTCGTCATAATAGCACGCGGCTAGATATCGTAGCTGCAGTTCGGCCGTTACGTGCTGGAACGCGAAGTCGCCGGGTTCCGGATCTCCGGCCGCGGCGAAGAATCGCAACCGTGACAACTCGAGATATTCCGCATACACGACGTTCGATACGTGGCCTTGTCCGTCACATTCGCAATAGCGGGGTCGCACGTCGACGCCGAAAGCAAACGAGGCGAGCCAAGCCGCCTCGTTTCCCGGTTCGAAGAGCGATAACAATCCGGACTAGCGCAGGTTGATGATCGGCTGGGGTTGCGGCCGGCCCTGGAACGCTTGCGACAAGACCGTCGTCAATTCGCCGTTCTCGGCCATCGGTCCCAAGATGTCGGTGTCGCCGTAAAACTTGCCCGCGATGAAGACCTTCGGCAGCGTCGGCCAATTCGTCCGCTCGGCGAGGGCCTCGCGCTTCGGCATATCTTCGAGTACGTCGACCACTTCGAACGGGTAGCCGAAGCGGCTGAAAAATTGAATCGTTTCGAGCGTGAAACCGCAGCGCGGCATGTCCTTCGTGCCCTTGCCGTACACGAGGATCGTGTTTTCGGCGATCTCCCGATCGATTTCTTGACTGATCCGTTCGACTGACATCTGTTACTCCAAAATCTCGGTGCGGATGGACATCGCGTGGATGCGGCCGTCGGCTCGTGCTTCGGCGAGCGCCCCTTCGACCATGCGGTGCCGGTCCATGAGCGGCACGCCGCGAAACGTTCCGGAGCGCACCAACACATTAAAATGGTCCATGGTGCCGGTTAGGTCGACAATTTCGACCACGGCGTCGGGCATGGCGCGCCGGATGAGGCCGGTCATGGAAGCGTTGTCGATCATGGCCGGGGGATGTTCGCGGCGGGTCGGACGCGCGCCTAGGTCAGCATATCACGGCGCGGCGAGCGTAGCACGAGCCAAAACTCGCGTGCTTCGCGTAGCGTTTCGGGCAGCATGGCGGGCGTACGGCGCAGAGCCGCGCTTGCGCCGCTCGCGAGCACGATGGCGGCTACGCCGAACAGAATTGCCGGCACGCCACGCGTTTCTAAACGCCCATATGAAAGCCGGCTGAGCTTCACGAGGGGCTTAGGTTGCAGGACGTCGAGCAACGATTGCGCCGTGGACATTGGGAAGCGCGCCTTCGCCCTGGATGCATTCTGCCCTGGGGAATCGCGCCGCCGTGGGACGTACCTCCGCCCATGGATACGGCTGCCGCTCATTGGAACGTCCCGACGTCGTTCAACTTCGGGCGGGACGTCGTCGATAGGCTCGGTACGCAGCGGCGCCGAGGCTTGCTCTTCGTCGATGCGGCGGGCGCGCGCCACGACGTATCGTTTGCGGAAATTGCGGACGCGACCCGGCGCTGGGCCGGCGCTTTACGGGACCTCGGCATCGGCAAGGGTGACCGGGTGATCGTGCTGCTGCCGAAAATTCCGGCATGGTTGTACGCGATGGTGGCGCTCGATCGGCTCGGCGCGGTCGTCGTTCCGTGTTCGGAGCAGCTGCGCGCGAAAGACCTTGCATTCCGCGCCGCTCATAGCGAAGCGACGACGATCGTCGCGCACGTCTCGAATCGCGCCGAAGTCGACCTGCTGCGGTCGACTTCACCGACCGTCGCACGCTATCTGCTCGTCGGCGGTGAAGCGCAACGTTGGACGGCGCTCGACGATCTCGTGCATTCTGCGGAACCGTTCGCCGGCAACGAGACGACGAGCGACGACTTGGCATACATCGTGTACACGAGCGGAACGACGAAAGACCCTAAAGGGGTCATGCACGTGCACGCGTTCACCCATGCGAAACGCTCGCAAGCCGAAGTCTGGCTGGACGCAAAGCCGGAGGACCTCGTCTGGAGCACCGCCGGGACCGGGTGGGCGAAATCCCTCTGGAACGTGTTGCTCGGTCCGTGGTCCTGCGGTTCGGCGATCGTGCTGGACGAGGGCGGCTTCGAGCCCTCGGCGCGGATGGACCTCATACGCGATCTCGAGGTCACGGTGCTCTGTCAGGCGCCGACCGAGTACCGGCTCGAAGCGAAGCTGGACGATCTCGGACAACGCTGGAAGCTGCCCAGGTTGCGTCACTGCGTCTCCGCCGGCGAACCGCTCAACCCCGAAGTCCTCGAACGCTGGCGCGACGCTTTTGCTTTGACGATTTACGACGGCTACGGACAAACCGAGAATTCTCTGTTGGTCGCCAATGTGCCGGGCATGGACGTGCGTCCCGGTTCCATGGGCAAGCCGACGCCCGGGCACGACGTCGAAGTCGTCGACGCGGCGGGGCTAGCGTGCGAGCCGGGCGAGGTCGGCGATATCGGCTTGCGCGGCGACCCGCCCACGCTCTTCCGCGGATACTACAAGAACGAAGCCGAGACGCTCGCGACGCGGCGCGGCGAGTGGTATCTGACGGGCGACCGGGCGCAGAAAGACGACGACGGCTACTTCTGGTTCGTCGGCCGTTCGGACGACGTCATCTCGTCGGGCGCCTACCGCATCGGACCCTTTGAGGTCGAAAGCGCGCTGCTCGAGCACCCGGCGGTGCTGGAGTCGGCCGTCGTCGGCAGCCCCGACGCCGATCGGGGG
>JALYUE010000044.1 GCA_030853925.1 Vulcanimicrobiota bacterium
GAATGAAGCGTATTGTTGCCGCCCGTTCCCGCTACGATCGCGGCCCGATCGCCGACGGCATCTTTGGCGACGGCGAACAGCGCCAACTTTTCGACGTCGTCGAGCGCGGGCGACTCGCCCGTCGTGCCGCAAATGATAAGACCGTGATTGCCTTCCTCGACGAGGAAACGCGCGAGCCGCGCGGCTTCCCGCAAATCGACATCGCCCGCGGCGTCGAACGGCGTCAGCATCGCCGTCATCAGGGGCCCGAGCTTGGGTGCGCGTTCGATCGTCTTCATCGTGGTGCTCCCGCGGCGAGTTCCTCCGGCGTCGAATCTTGCCCCCGCCCGAGACGGAAGTAATCGTGAATAGCCTGCTCCGCGCGCGCGACGTCTTCCTCGGGCACGAGCAGCGAGATAGTGATGTTCGAGTCGGTCGAGTGGATGATCTCGATCTCGGCTTCGGATAATGCGGCCACCACGCGATACATCACGCCCGGCGTCCCGCGCATCCCCGCCCCGACGATCGATAGTTTCGAGCAATGCGCGCGTACCCGCAAGGCCATGTTCAGACCGGCGAGTTCTAAACGAACGGTATCGAGGTTGTCGCTGTCGATGATGAAAAAGATGCCCGCGTTGTTGACGTTGATCATATCGACCGAAACGTCGCGTTCCGCCAAGCGCCTGAACAGCTCGAGTTGGAGTTTGCGGCGCGCTTCTAGATCGTCGATATCGCCTTGAATGACGCGGATGAAGATCACGTTGCGCAGCGACGTGATGCCCGTGACCGGGCGCCGGTTGTCGGGGCGGTGGCCTTCGTCGATGGTGGTTCCAAAATTCGAACGTAACCCCTTGACGACGTAGGGCGTCTGCGTGAAATGCGCGAACTCGGCGGCCTTCGCGTGCATCACCTTCGCGCCGTCGGCTGCGAGTTCGACCATCTCCGCGTAACCGACGCGATCGAGCGAATGCGCGCCCGCGATGCGCCGCGGGTCGCCCGTCATGACGCCGCTCACGTCGGTAAAGATCTCGACCGCATCCGACGCGAGCGCGCTTCCCAAAGCGATCGCAGAAAGATCGCTGCCGCCGCGACCGAGCGTCGTGACCGCACCCGTGCTCGTCACGCCTTGGAAGCCGGTGACGACCGGGATCACGCCGCGTTCGAGCACGGCGATAAGGTTGTGCGGTTCGACGAGCAAAATCTTCGCGTCGCCGAACGTCGCATCGGTGACGATGCCGGCCTGGCCGCCCGTCATCGCTTGGGCGTCCGCGCCCCAGGACGTCAGCAATTCCGCGAAGACGGCGCAGGCAATCGACTCGCCACAGGAGAGCAGTAAATCGCGATTGGGCCCTCCGCGGCTCGGGCCCAGAAGCGACAGCAAAGAATCGGTCGCGTACGGGTCGGGCGGCCGCCCGAGCGCGGAGCAGACGACCACGGGCGATGCCCCGCGCGCGCGTGCCTCGAGGACGCGCGAGGCCGCGATCTCGCGCATCTCAGGCGTCGCGAGCGAACTGCCGCCGAATTTCTGTACGATCGTCTTCACGGTGCGACCGCCCGCTCGGCGCCGACGAATCCCCGGCCGATCAGCAACTCTAAAATCTGTACGGCGTTCGTAGCCGCGCCCTTGCGCACTTGATCGCCGACGATCCAGACTTGAAAGTGACGGGCCGAATCGCCCTCGGCTCGCAGCCGCGCGACGTGCACGCGGTCGTCGCCCTCGACCTCGCGCGGCGTGACGATACCGTGCGGATGGTAGACGACCCCATCGGCACGAGCGAGCGCACGGGCAAGTTCCGCAACGCTCGTGTCGCGCTCCGTTTCGATAAACGCCGCTTCGCTGTGTGCGTAGCGCACCGGGACGCGCACCGTCGTAGCGGCGACGTGCAAATCCGGCAGTCCGAGAATCTTGCGCGTCTCGTCGGCCACTTTCTTTTCTTCACCCGACTGGCCGGCGGCGTCCGGAGCGGAGCCGACGAGCGGGATGACGTTACGGAAAATCGGTGCGGCGAACGGCGACGCATGCTCCGCAAACGAACCGGCAACCGCGCGTTCTTCATTCTCGAGCGCCTCAAGGCCCGAACGCCCCGCACCGCTTACCGCTTGATACGTCGCGACTCGGACGCTGCGCAAGCCGGCGGCTCGCGCAATCGGCGCGAGCCCGACGCACAACACGATCGCGGTGCAGTTGGCGACGGGGAAAATTCTGTGCTCGGGTCGCGCGTCGTCGGGATTCACTTCCGGCACGATCAACGGCACGCCGGCGGCCATGCGGAACGTCGCGCTGTTGTCGATGACAACGGACCCGTTTCGGGCGCAGCTTTGCGCGAGCTCCGCGCTCGCGTCGTCGCTCGAGGCGAAAAAAACGGCGTCATACCCGCCGTCGCGCAACGCCCGGGCGCCGGCTGCGTGGATCGGCCACTCGCGCTCGCGCCAACGCAACGGTTTGCTGCGCTCGCGCGAAGCGTACGCTCCGAGTTCCTCGATCGCGACGTTGCGCTCGTCCAGAACGCGCAAAATCGTTTCACCGACGACGCCGGTCACGCCGACGATCGCGACGTTCACGATGCCTCCTGCAGAAAATCGTCGAGCCCGATGACGAGCTGCTTGCGGCTGTGTATGCCGCGTACCGCGAGCAGCACGCCGCTCATGAACGACGAGCGCGCGAAGGAATCGTGGCGGATGGTCAACAGCTCGCCTTCTCCTCCAAAGAGCACGTCTTGATGCGCGACGAGTCCGCGTAATCGCACGCTGTGAATTGCCACGTCGCTCGGCCCGCCGGCTGCGGCAATCCGCCGTGCGGTCAGGCGCGCCGTTCCGCTCGGCTTGTCGCGCTTTCCGTCGTGGTGCGATTCGACGATTTCCGCGGTTGGGAAATACCGCGCGGCCTGTTCCGCAAAACGCATCGCGAGTACCGCACCCAAAGCGAAGTTCGGCACGAGCGCTGCGCCGATACCGCGTTCTTCGCACAACGCCTGCAATCCGCGTTGCTCTTCGCTCGTCCAACCGGTCGCTCCGACGATCGCGCAGATTCCGCGTCCGACTGCCTCGCGCGCGACGTCGAGCGTCATCGGATGCACGGTGAAATCGACGACGACGTCGGGCTTCGCCTCGTCATACAACACGCCGATACGGTCGTATAGGCGGCCAGCCGCTTGCGACAATGCCAAAACTTCGGTCAGCGATCGACCGCTATGCGTTCGGGCAAACCCGCCGACGAGCTCGAGGTCGCTCGTTGCCGCGACCGCGGCGCACGTTTCTCGTCCCATTCGGCCCAGAGCGCCGGCGACGGCGACACGCACCATTCGAGGCTTTGCAGTAGGAGCGCTCGCTGCCTACTGCACTTTCTCGAGCGGAGCGTATTTGAGCATGACCATCTTCTCGCCGACGTTGGGAAACATAATGGTCAACAGACCGTCGCCGCCCGCTCCGGCCGTCGCCGACACGACACCTTCGCCCCATTTCGGATGACGCACGCGCTCGCCGATTTGAAGGTCGAGGCCGATGCCCGCGCCGGCGGTTTCGTGAATGGCAACTTCGCGCCAACGGCCGCCCGCGGGACGGGGCATCGGCACGACATTGCCGATCACCTCGACGCTCGGCATCTCGTCCAAGAAGCGCGACTTCGGATGGGCGAACGTGTTGCCGAACAACGTGCGGCGCATCGCGTACGACAGATATAACCGGTCCATAG
>JALYUE010000071.1 GCA_030853925.1 Vulcanimicrobiota bacterium
GCATCGTGCTGATCGCGGACGAAGTGCAAACGGGCTTCGGGCGCACGGGCACCATGTTCGCAATCGAACAAGCGGGCGTCGTGCCCGATCTCCTAACGCTCGCGAAAAGCGTCGCCGGCGGTTTGCCGCTTTCTGGCGTCGTGGGGCGCGCGGACATCATGGACGCCGTCGAGCCGGGCGGCCTCGGCGGCACGTTCGCCGGCAATCCGCTGGCGTGTGCGGCGGCGCTCGCGACCCTCGACACGTTTGCTGCGGACGATGTCCTCCCGCGTGCGCAGGCGCTCGGACGGGCGCTGCGTTTGCGGCTCGACGCGCTTGCGACTCGTTACCCGCGCGACGTCGTCGACGTGCGAGGTCTCGGCGCGATGCTCGCCATCGAGTTTCGCGACGAACCGACAGCGGCGCGCAGCCTCGCGCAGCGCATCGTTGCGGCCGCCTTCGAATGCGGGCTCGTCGCACTCACCGCGGGTCCCAAAGCGACCGCAGTGCGTCTGCTCGTGCCGTTGCTCGCGACTGAAGATGACGTGGAGCGCGGTCTCGCCGCGCTCGAACGCGCCTGCGCGCAGGTCCTTACGCCGTAACCCTTACCGTACTGCCATTCAGCGAGGTCCAAAATTCTTGCACCAAATAAACTCGAAGACGTCCGCGCCTATACGCAACGCGTCCTAGACTTCATTCACGCCCCGGCGATCGATCGGGCGCAGGCCGCCTGGATCGTCCGCGAAACCGTCGACGGCTTTCGCGACTACGTCAACCCCGGTTTTCTCGAATATCGTAAGTCCGGCGCCAAAGGGACGCTCGATGCCGCAGTCGAGCTTTCGGATAGCGGCAACGTGTTCACCGACGTAAAAGGACGCGAGTATATCGATTGTCTCGGCGGGTTCGGCATCTTCAACGTCGGACACCGGCATCCCAAAGTCGTTGGAGCCGTGCGCGCGCAGCTCGAACGGCAAGCGCTGCACAGTCAAGATCTACTCGATCCGCTGCGCGCCATGCTCGCGAAGGCCCTCGCATTGCTGACGCCGGGCGATCTCAAGTATTCGTTCTTCAGTAATAGCGGCACGGAATCCATCGAAGCGGCGCTGAAGCTCGCGCGGGCGTTCGATCGCACGAAGCCGACGATCGTCGTCGCGACGAAAGGCTTCCACGGAAAGAGCTTCGGTTCGCTTTCTGCGAGCGGCAAAGCCGCGTTCCGCGTGCCGTTCGGCGCCATGCTGCCGGGTTTCAAGCACGTGCCCTTCAACGATATTCTCGCGCTCGTCGATACGTTCAACAGCTGTAAAGCGACCGGCCTCGACGTCGGCGCCGTCTTGCTCGAACCGATTCAAGGCGAAGGCGGCGTCAACGTGCCGAGCGACGAGTATCTGCCGGCCGTGCGCAAACTCTGCGACGAGTTCGGTGCGCTACTGATTCTCGACGAAGTGCAGACCGGTATGGGGCGCACGGGCAAGATGTTCGCCTGCGAACATTGGGACGTGGTGCCGGACATTATCTGCCTGGCAAAGGCGCTCGGCGGCGGCGTCATGCCGATCGGGGCGACCGTTGCGACGGAAGCCGTTTTCTCGCGCTTTTTCGACAACCCGTTTCTGCACACGACGACCTTCGGCGGTAATCCGCTCTCGTGCGCGGCGGCGCTCGCAACGATCGACGTGCTGATCGAAGAAAAATTACCCGAACGCGCCGTCGAGATGGGCGAGTACGTGCTCGCGGGCTTGCGCGAAGCCGTGAGTGGGCACGAGGACCTCGTGGTCGACGTGCGCGGCAAGGGTCTGCTGATCGCGCTGGAATTCGTCGACGACACGACCGGATTCGCCGTTTCGAAGTACTTGTTCGACCGCGGGGTGCTCGTCGCCGGTACGCTCGTGAACGCGCGCACGATTCGCGTCGAGCCGCCGCTGACGATCGAACGCCGTCAGATGGACCGTGTGTTCGCCATCCTCGCCGAAGCGCTGCGCGCCATGCGCGTCGAACGCGCAGGCGCCTCCCGCTCGCGCACTTTTCCGGAGAAGATCATCGATGTTGCAAGCCGATAGACCCACGACCGAACGCACGGCGTCGCTGCGTCACCTCGAACGCGACGCGGACGGTACCGCACTCGCCTTCGTCGACGGGCGGTTCGTGGCCGCGGCGGACGGCGGCACGCGCGAACTGATCGACCCGGCGACGGGCGAGGTTGCGGCCGTCGTTGCCGAATGCACGCGGGCCGACGTCGAGGGAGCGATCGAGGTCGCCCGGCGCGCGTTCGACGAGGGGCCTTGGGCCGATACGCCCGCCTCGGAACGCGCGCGTATCCTGAACAAAATTGCCGACGCGATCGACGCAAACGCGGCCGACTTGTGTGCGCTCGAAACGCTCAATTGCGGCAAGCCGCTGCGCGAAGCGGCGTACGACGTCGCCGACGCCGCGGCATGTTTCCGCTATTTTGCCGGACTTGCGACGAAGCCGCACGGGCAGACGTTCGAAGTTCCCGCACCCTCGCAAAGCTTTACCGTGCGCGAGCCGATCGGCGTGTGCGGCCAAATCGTGCCGTGGAACTATCCGCTGTTGATGTCGGTGTGGAAACTCGCGCCGGCGCTTGCGGCCGGCAACGTCTGCATCCTCAAACCCTCGGAGTATACGCCGCTGTCGGCGCTGTGGCTTGCGAAGCTGGCGCGCGAAGCTGGGCTGCCGGATGGGGTGCTCGCCGTCATGCCGGGCGCGGGACCCGTTGCCGGGGCGCCGCTGGCGGAGAGCATGCGGGTCGACAAGATCGCGTTTACCGGCAGCGTCGCGACGGGCCAGTCGATCATGCGCGCGGCCGCCGCTAACGTAAAGAAGATTTCGCTCGAACTCGGCGGAAAATCGCCGAACATCGTGTTCGCCGACGCCGATTTCGCGACCGCCGTCGACTACGCGCTTTTCGGCATTTATGCGAACGCGGGACAAGTGTGTTCTGCGGGTTCGCGCCTCGTCGTGCAGCGCGACATCGCGGACGCGTTCGTGGCCGAACTCGTGCGGCGAGCCGAAAAGATCGTCGTGGGCGACGGCTTCGATCCCGAAACGGAGATGGGGCCACTGGTCAGCCGCTTGCAGCGCGAGCGGGTCGAAAAATATCTGCAGGTCGGGCGAGATGAAGGCGCCACGCTCGCGTGCGGCGGCGGGCGCATGCGCGGAGAACTCGGCGAACGCGGCAACTTCATCGAGCCGACTATCTTCACACATACGCGTCCCGAGATGCGCATCGTGCGCGAGGAAATCTTCGGGCCGGTCCTCGTCGTTCAGACGTTCTCGGACGAAGCGGACGCGGTGCGGATCGCGAACGACTCGCCCTACGGCCTTGCCGGCGCCGTCTTCACGAACGATGCGGCTCGCGCGCACCGCGTCGTGCGTAAGTTGCGCGCCGGAATCACGTGGATTAACGCCTACCACCCGACGTATAACGAAGCGCCGTGGGGTGGTTACAAGCAGTCGGGAATCGGGCGCGAACTCGGAACCTACGGCTACGACGCCTATACGGAAGTTAAGCAGATCAACGTCAACTTGGCCGTAGAGCCGAGCGGCTGGTTTTCCGAGCGACCCTAGCCGCCTCGGTTTGCGCAGGATAGGAATTCCGCCGCCGGGACGACAAGCAACCGCGCTGCGGCGGACGCAGCGTGCGTTTACCGGGTAGTATCGATAAACCACCGAACGAGGCATGCGTGAACGATAAAGAGCTGGTCCTTACCAAAGAGGGCTTGCAGAAGGCCGAAGAAGAGCTCGACGAGCTCAAGACCGTGCACCGCCGTGAGGTGAACGAGCGCATTCGTCAGGCCAAAGAGTTCGGCGACATCTCGGAAAACGCGGAATACGAAGACGCGAAGCAGGAGCAAGCGTTCGTAGAAGGACGCATCCTCAAGCTCGAAGCGACGATCCGCAACGCGCGCATCATCGATGCGTCGGAATACGCCCAAGACGAAGTCCACCTCGGCGCTACCGTGAAAGTCAAAGACGCGAAAAGCGGCACCGTGCACGATTTCACGATCGTCGGCTCGACCGAAGCCGATCCCGTCAACGGCCGGCTTTCGAACGAATCGCCGCTCGGCATGGCGCTCATCGGTAAGAAAAAGGGCGAAACCGTCAAAGTGAAGACGCCGCGCGGCGACACGCAATACAAAGTCGAAGCGATCAATTCCACGAAGAAGAAGGTCGCTAAGAAAGCTTCTTGATGGGCGAGCGCGAGTCGGGTTCGTCCGGCGGCGATGACGCGGGCGAACTCCGACGGCGCGAGCTCGACTTGCGCGCCGCGCGCCGCGCCAACCTCGCTGCGTTGCGCGAGCTTGGCGTCGATCCGTTCGCCGTCACGCGCTTCGAGGTCACGGCGCATGCGGCGGAAATTACGGAGCGCTTCGCGCACGTCGCGGCGGGCGATCCACCCGATGCGCAGCTCTTTTCGCTTGCCGGCCGTTTGATGTCTTTGCGGAAGATGGGCAAAGGCGCCGCGTTTGCCGACCTGTGGGACCGCACCGGGCGCATGCAGCTGTACCTGCGCAAGGACGTGTTGGGCGACGACGGGTTCGCGGTCGCAAGCGCGCTCGATCTCGGCGACATCGTCGGCGTCGCGGGCAACGTCTTTCGCTCGAAGACGGGCGAATTGACGCTACGCGCGACGTCGCTCGCGGTGTTGACGAAGTCGCTCGTTCCAATGCCCGACAAGTGGCACGGCCTGCAAGATGTCGAGAAACGGTACCGCCAACGCTACGTCGATTTGATCTCGAGCGAACACGTTCGCAACATCTTTCTCACGCGTTCGCGCATCGTGGCCGCAACGCGGCGCTTCTGCGACGCGCATGGCTTCGTCGAATGCGAGACGCCGACCATGCTGCACGTCGCGGGCGGGGCCGCAGCCCGACCGTTTCGTACGCATCACAACGCTCTCGACGTCGACCTCGATCTGCGCATCGCGACGGAATTGAACTTGAAGCGGCTGATCGTCGGCGGCCTCGAGCGTGTCTACGAGATCGGCCGCATCTTTCGCAACGAGGGCATCGACACGACGCACAACCCCGAGTTCACGATGCTCGAATTGTACGCCGCGTATTGGTCCGTCGCCGAGATGATGGAGTTCAACGAAGAACTGCTCGCGCATCTCGTCGAGTCCGTGCATGGCTCGACGCAATTGACGTTCGGCGACCGGCAGCTGTCGTTCGCACGGCCGTTCAAACGCGTCGCCTACTTCGATGCTCTGCGGCAGTGGGGCGGTCACGAACGGGCGACGCTGCTCGACCCGGCGGGCGCGCAATGCATTCTCGCGCAGATGGAACTGGCGCCTTCCGCGACGCACGGCCAGGCGCTCGACAAAATTTTCGAGCGCGTCGTCGAGCCGCATCTGATCGATCCGACCTTCGTGTACGACTACCCCGTCGTTATCTCGCCGCTCGCGAAACGCAAAGCCGGCGACCCGGACATCGTCGACCGCTACGAGTTGTTCGGCGCTAATTTCGAACTTTCAAACGCGTTTACGGAACTCAACGATCCCGACGACCAGCGCGCGCGTTTCGAGGCGCAGATCGTCGAGCGCTCGACCGGCAACGACGAAGTGCCGCCGCCCGACTGGGACTTCGTCAACGCTCTCGAATACGGCATGCCGCCGACGGCCGGCATCGGCATCGGCATCGACCGCATCGTCATGTTACTGACGAACAATCAGTCGATCCGTGAAGTCATTCTGTTTCCGCTGCAACGGACGCAGACGTAGAGACGGAGAGATTACATGGTAATTGTCCTCCTTGCGGCGCATGAGGCGGCTATGCTACGGTAGTCGCAGCGGCAAGATTTGAGAAAGCCGTTCGTTCTCGCTTGCTTTGCTGCGGGGCCGAACGGCTTTTTCCTATACCGGCGGCGTATCGTCGCTCGGAAATTTACGCACGAATCTACAGGTATGCGGAGGTTGACATGCATCGCGCACTACGCAAGGTCTCGGCTGCAACGATCGCCCTAACGGGCGTCATCGCGCTCGTGACGCCGGCCCAGTCGGAGAACAACATCGACGATTACACGTTCGGCGGTCTCATCACGGCCAGGGGTAGCGAAAGAACGGCGCCCAACCAATTCAAGAAAAACGGCCCTTACAAAATAGCTTTGGTGGGTGCGGGCGTCGGCAACAGTTGGATCGTGCAGACGTTCGAGGAAGGCAAGGTCGAAGCTGCGCGTCACAAGGATATCGCGTCTTACGTGCAGACCGACGCCGAGTGGCAGCCCGCGAAGCAAGTGGCCGACCTCGAAGACGTGCTTACGAAGAATGTCGATGCCGTCATCCTCAGCGCGGTGACGCCGACCAACGCAAATGCCGAAATGGAAAAGTTTGCCGCGCGCAAGATTCCGATCGTCATCCTGGGTACGGGAGCCACGGGCAACTACGCGGTCGAAGTCCGCGGCGGCGCCGAGCCGTTCGGGCGTGTCGGCGGCGAATTCCTCGTGAAGCAGCTGCACGGCAAGGGGACGGTCTGGGCGTTCCGCGGCATCGCAGGTGCGCAGGAAGAGGTCGAACGCTACAACGGCTTCGCCTCCGCCCTCAAGGGAACCGACGTCAAAATCGGCGCGGAGGTGTACGGCGACTGGAACTACGCAAAGTCGAAGCAGCTCTGCGAGAACCTCGTGCTTTCCGGTAAACCCGTCGACGGTATCTGGTTCTCCGGCGCGGAGATGACGCGCGCTTGCGTCGACGTGTTCCAACAGGCACACAAGCCGCTCGTGCCGATGACGGGCGAAGCCAACAACGGTTTCTTCCGCATTTGGAAGACGACCGGCATGACGTCCGTCGCCGCGGTCTTTCCGCCGTTGCTCACTCCGTCCGCCGTGCGCGTCGCACTCGCGTTGCTCAAAGGTAAGTCCGTGCCGCGCCACCTGTGGTCCGAGCCGCCGGCTTTGACGAATGCGGATTTCACGAAGTACTACCGTCCCGATCTCAACGACAATTACTGGGTTCCATCCTCGTTGCCGGAAGCGCGCATTAAAGAACTGTACGGCAAGAAGTAGCGCACATGGCGCCTGCCGCCGAGCCCGAGGCACGCGACTCGTCCACCCCCGCAATCGAAGCTCGTAACGTTTCTAAAACGTTCGGATCGACCAAGGCGGTGGCCGAGGTCAGCGTCGCGGCGTATGCCCGTTCCGTTCACGCCATCACGGGCGAAAACGGGGCGGGCAAGTCGACGTTGATGAAGCTGCTCGCGGGCGTCGAGCGGCCGGACACGGGCGCTCTGCTCGTGCGGGGCAGCGAAGTGCATTTCGCGACACCGCGCGATGCGTTATTGCACGGAGTGTCGACCGTCTTCCAAGAGTTTACACTCTTGCCCAACTTGACGATTGCGGAAAACCTGTTTCTCGGGCGCGAGCCCGTCGCCCGCGGCTTTCTCGCGCGTCGCGAAATGGTGCGCGACGCGCGAGCGGTGCTCGAACGCGTCGGTCTCAACGTGAAGCCCGAGTGGTTGGCGAATCGTCTCACGATTCCGCAGCAACAATTGGTCGAGATCGCAAAAGGCATCTCGGCCGATGCATCGGTTTTCATCTTCGACGAACCGACTGCGGCGCTGAACATGGCGGAAGTGAAGACCCTCGAGGGATTGATCGCGAGTTTGCGCGATCAGGGCAAAGCGATACTGTACATCAGTCACCGCTTGGAAGAGATCTTCCGATTTTGCGATACCGTTACCGTGCTCAAGGACGGGCGGCACGTGACGACCGTACCGCGCGAGTCGCTCGGCGAAAATGAGCTCGTGACGCTGATGGTCGGTCGCCCGGTTCAGGATTTGTATCCCGCGCGCTCGAGCGAGAAGCGCGACGTCGCCCTCGACGTGCGCGCCCTCGTCCCCGCGCCGGATCGACCGGAAGTCTCGTTCCGGTTGATGCGGGGCGAGATTCTCGGCATCGCCGGGCTCGAAGGGCAAGGCCAGCGCGAAATACTGCGCAGCCTCGTCGGCGTTATGAAGCCCGCCCGTAGCGATATTCGCAAGATCGGCGCTGACGGGAGCGTCAGGCCGCTCGATCCCGCGCGAGGCATCAGCGCAGCGGTGACCGAGGGGATGGGCTTCGTACCCGAGGACCGCAAGACGGAAGGACTCTACCTCGATCTTTCGATTTACGAAAACGTCGCGCTCGGGCGTTTCAAAGGCTTGGCGCTGTTCGCGATGGCGCCTCGCGTCGCGGGCCTCGTCGATAAGATTATGACGCGCATGCAGTTGCGCGCGCGAAATACTCAACAGACGGTGGGCTCGCTGTCCGGCGGTAACCAACAGAAGGTCATGCTCGGCCGCTGGCTCGCTGCGGGCGTAGACATACTCGTGATCGAGCAGCCGACACGCGGCGTCGACATCGGGGCGAAAGCCGAGATTTATGGACTGCTGCGCGAATTTGCAAACGGCGGCGGCGCCGTACTCGTGGCGTCGAGCGAACTGACCGAAATCGTCGGCCTGTGCGATCGCGTTTTCGTCGCGCGAGCCGGACGGCTCGTCGCGGAGGTGCACGCCGCAAGCGCGAGCGAGGAGCTGTTGATGGAGCACGCGCTCGACGCGGTCGAACGGGAGCCCGTGGCGTAGATGGCAACGATTTTGCGCCGGTTCGTCGCGACGCGAGATTCTCGTTCGGGCGTCAGCATCGTTACGCTCGGTATTCCGCTCTCGCTGTTCGTGCTGCTCGTCGCCACGACGCCTCGCTTTTTTCTCTCGTGGGAGAACTTAACGAATCTCAGCGGGCAGATGACGGCTCTGTTAATCGTCGCGCTCGGCCAGCTGCTCGTCGCACTGATGGGCGGCCTCGATCTTTCCGTCGGATCCGTGATGAGCGTCGCGACCTGTATCGTTTCGAGCGACGGTTCTCTCGCGCTCACCATACCGCTCGTCATCGCGCTCGGCGTTGCGGTAGGACTCGTCAATGGCTACGGCGTCGTCGTGTTCGGCATCCATCCGATCGTCATGACGCTGAGCTCCATGACGTTTTTGCAAGGCGTCGCGTACCTCATCCGCACCGTGCCCGGCGGCCATATTCCGGCGCTGCTCACGCTCGTCGCGAGCGGCCGAACGCTCGGCGTGCCGTATTCGCTCGGCTGGTCCGTCGCCTGCGCGCTCGCGGTCGCAGTCGTCTTGTATCGTTCTCGCTTCGGCTTACACGTATTCGCCGTGGGCGGTAACCCGATGAGCGCGCGGCTCAACGGCGTCCCGGCGCGCCGGGTCGCGATCTCTGCGTACGTCGCGTGCAGTTTGCTCGCGGTGATTGCCGGACTGTTCTTGGCGGCGCGCACGGCGTCGGGCGATCCCGCGGTCGGCACGTCGTTCGGCTTGGATTCGGTCACCGCGATCGCGCTCGGCGGTACGCAGCTCTCCGGCGGCGTGGGCGGTGTCGTCGGAGCGATCACCGGAACGGTCAGCTTGGGACTCGTCAGTAACGGCATGAATCTGCTCAACGTTTCGCCGTTCTTGCAGTCGGCATTCAAGGGCGTGCTCTTGATCGTCGCCATCTGCGCTCAGCGCCGTACCGCCGTAGGATTGTAACGATGACGTCCCAGGTCCGCGCGCGAGGAAGCTCCGTCTCGGTGCGCGGCATCGTGGCTGCGGCGCTCGCGCTTCCGCCGGCCTATTACGCGACGCTCTTGTTGTTACTCGCCGCGCTCGCGTTTCGGCCCGTGCTGCTCGGCGGGCCGTTGCTTCTCGCGATCGTCCAGCAAGCGGCGCCGCTCGGCACCGTAGCGATCGGGCAATCGCTCGTGATGCGTTGCCGCTCGATCGATCTCTCGATCGGCGGCATTTTCGTCGGTGCCGATTATATCGCGACGAGCGGACTCTTCGGGCACTTGCCGGGCGTCGCCATCATCGCCGCCTGTCTCGTTTTCGGACTACTCGTCGGCATCATCAACGCGATTCTCATTACCGTCGTGCGCGCTTCTGCCGTGATCGTGACGCTCGGTATGTCCATCGTGATCGTCGGCGTGGTCGTGTCGTTCAGCTACGTCGCGCAACCGGGTGAAGTCCCCGAAGTGCTGCGTTCGATCGGATCCGGATACGCGTACGCAATCCCGGTGTCCGCACTCGTTTGGCTCGCCATTGCAATACCGACGGCTTTCGGTTTGCGCGCGACCGTCTTCGGGCGGTATCTCAGCGCCGTCGGAGCGAATCCGGCCGCAGCCGCGGTTTCGGGAATCCCCTATCTGCGAGTGATCTTCATTTCGCACATTATTTGCGCCGTATGGGCGACGATCGGCGGCTTGCTGCTCGCCGGATTCGTCGGCATGGGCGCGACCAACCTCGGCCAAGACCTCGTCCTCAATTCGATCGCGGCGGTCATTCTCGGCGGAATCAATTTCGGCGGCGGATCCGGCGGAGTCGTCGGCCCGATGGTCGGCGCGTTCATGTTGACGTTTTTATTTAACTTTCTGAATAGCTTCGGTTTGGGAGAACCGGCCAAGTACATGATGCAGGGCGGCGTGATCGCGATCGCGGCGTTGATCTACGCGCTCGGCCGCCGCAGGTGAGCGAAATTTTTCGCTACCTGGCAGCGTCGCCCGTCATTCCCGCGATACGCCGAACCTGTGACGTCGCCGCCGCGTGCGCGTCCCCCGGGCGCCTCGTCTACGTTCTCACGGGGGACATCTCAAACATCGGCGGCATCGTCCGTGCCCTCGTCGCAGCGGCGAAGGTTGCGTGCGTCAACGCCGATCTCGTAGAAGGGCTGGCCGGGCATCCGGCGGCCGCGGCATATCTCGCATCCGTCGGTGCGAACGGCGTGGTGTCCACCCATCATGCCGTCCTCAAAGCGGCTCGCGCGCACCGGCTGCTCGTCATCCAACGTACGTTTTTGCTCGACTCGCTGTCGGTCGCGAACGTGCGTCGCTCCCTCGAGCGCTTCGTGCCCGACGCACTGGAAGTTTTGCCCGCTGCAGTCGCGCCGCGAACCTCTGCGATGCTGCGCGACGCCGCTCCCGGCGTCGCGGTGATCGCCGGCGGCCTCGTAGCCACGCTCGCCGAAATCGACGAACTCGTACGGCTCGGGATCGATGCCGTGTCGGTCAGCAATCCCGCGCTTTGGGTCGTCTAGCGTATCGTGCCCTTCGTTCTCGCGCTCGATCAAGGCACGACGAGTTCCCGTGCGGTCGTCTTCGACCATAGCGGCACCGTCGTCGGATTCGATCAACGCGAATTTCCGCAGCATTTTCCCGAGCCCGGCTGGGTGGAGCACGATCCGGCCGACCTTTGGCATTCGCAGCGCGACACGGCACGCGGCGCGCTGCGAGCCGCAAGTATCTCTGCAGCCGACGTCGTTGCGATCGGCATCACGAATCAGCGCGAAACGACCGTCCTGTGGGATCGGACCACCGGCCGTCCCGTCGCGAATGCCATCGTGTGGCAAGATCGTCGCACGGCAACCGTTTGCGAGACGTTGCGCGAACGCGGCGTAGACGAACTCGTGGCCGCCCGCACGGGACTCGTTCTCGATGCCTATTTCTCCGCGACAAAAATCGCGTGGCTGCTCGACAGCATCGATGGTTTGCGAGCGCGGGCCGAGGCGGGCGACATCGCATTCGGCACCGTCGATTCGTGGCTGATCTGGAATCTGACGGGCGGCGCTCGACACGTTACCGACATGACGAACGCGTCGCGTACGATGCTCTTCGACATCCATCGCTTGGCATGGAGCGACGAACTGCTCGCCGCGTTCGACGTTCCGGCAGCCGTGCTCCCCGAGGTGCTGCCGTGCACCGCTCCGTTCGGAACGGCGCGCGCCGACGTTTTCGGTGCTCCCATCACGATTGCGGGCGTAGCCGGCGACCAGCACGCCGCGCTGCTCGGTCAGGCCGGCTTCGATGAAGGGCTTGCGAAGAACACGTACGGCACGGGCTCGTTTGTCGTAATGAATACGGGCGAGCGCGTCGTGCGCAGCCGTCACGGCCTGGTCGCGACGATAGCCTTCGCCTTCGAACGCACGAAAGCGACGTATGCGCTGGAAGGTTCGATCTTCGTAACGGGCGCCGCCGTGCAATGGCTGCGCGACGGGCTCGGTATTATCGCCCGTTCGCAAGATATCGAAGCGTTGGCGCGCAGCGTCGACGATACGGACGGCGTGTACTTCGTGCCGGCATTCACGGGCCTCGGCGCACCGTATTGGGATCCATACGCGCGCGGTGCGATCGTCGGTCTGAGCCGGGGTACGACGAAGGCGCACCTGGCACGCGCGGCGCTCGAAGCGATGGCGTACCAAAGCGCGGACGTCATTGCGGCCATGGAACTCGATGCCGGCAGCCCGCTTGCCGAACTTCGCGTAGACGGCGGCGCGGCGGCGAGCGACCTCGCGATGCAGTTTCAAGCGGACATCCTCGGGCGGCCGGTCGCGCGCCCGCACGTTGTGGAGACGACGGCGCTAGGCGCCGCGTATGCCGCGGGCTTGCAGTCCGGCTTTTGGCGCGACGTCGCGACGCTGCGCGGACAATGGCGCGAAGAGGCGCGCTTCGTACCCACGCAGCCCGCGGATCGGCGCGAAGCTTTGCTCGAGCGTTGGCGAGATGCGGTCGGCCGCAGCCGTGGTTGGACGCGGCGATGAAGCGCGAGCACGCGCTCGCGCGCTTAGACCGAGAAACGTTCGACGTACTGGTCGTCGGCGGCGGCGCGACCGGGCTCGGAGCGGCCGTCGATTCCGCCGCGCGCGGCTATAGCACGGCGTTGATCGAAGCCGTAGATTTTGCCGGCGCCACTTCGAGCCGATCGACGAAACTCGTTCACGGCGGCGTGCGGTATCTGCAGCAAGGAAACGTCGGTCTCGTGCGCGAGGCCCTGCGCGAACG
>JALYUE010000073.1 GCA_030853925.1 Vulcanimicrobiota bacterium
CGTCTACGCGGGCTACGGGGTCGCGGGCGCCTTCGGCGGCTGGGCGATCGGCAGCTTCGTGACGCTCCTCTACACCGCCACGGTGTTGAACCGCCGCTACCGCCGCGTCGTCGGCGCCGAACTGAGCATCGATTTCCGGCGACTCGTGCTCACGATGACGAGCGTTGCCGGAGCGACGCTGCTCTTGACGATTTTGAACTACGCCGACCTGCTGGTCGTAAAACATTTCGCCGACCCCACGACCGCGGGTTTGTACGGCGCGCTTTCCCTGTCGGGAAAAATTCTGCTGTTCCTCGTCGCCTTCGTACCGACGGTCGTGTTGCCCAAAGCTTCACGCCAAGCGCTTGCCGGCGTGTCGCCGGTCGGCGTATTGCTGCAGGCGCTGTACGTGACCGTCGCGATGTCGGGCGCCGGACTCATCGTCTACTACGTCTTCCCGGCGTTCATTATAACGACGCTGGCGGGCGCGTCGTTCGCCGCGGCCGCGCCGTATGTGTTTTCGTACGGCGTCGCGACGGTGTTGCTCGCCGGACTCAGCGTCGTCGTAACGTACAAGATGGGCATCCATCGTTTCGATTTCATCGTTCCGCTGGCGTTTTGTGCGGTCGGAGAAATCGTCGCGATCTCGCTACACCATCGGACGCTCGGGGAGGTCATTACGGTCTTGATCGTCGGCAACGCGATCGCGCTCGTCGCATCGACCTGGCGGGTCAACGCGACATATGGTTCCTCACGCGGCGTTCAAACGGCCGGCGCCGCCGCGTAACCGCGCGCGACGCGCGTCGCACGCGCGGTTGCGACAATGCGCTCGCTCTGCGGGGTTTCGAGCGCCGCGACGATGTGGTGCGCGGCGTCGCCGTCGCCGAAGAGCGACGGATGGTCGACCGGCCGCGTGGGCGGCGCGTGCAGCGCGGCTCGAATGGCGGGTGCGCTCGCGCCGACGAGGCGATTCCAGCCGGCGTCGATGGTGTTCGTCCATTCGGTCGTGTCGCGCAGCGTAACGCACGGTACCCGCGCGAAATATGCTTCGCGCTGCACGCCGCCGGAGTCGGTGAAAATGGTCGAGGCTCCGCACTCGAGCGCGACGATCTCGAGATACCCGAGCGGCGCGGTCGGCGTGACGGTCGCCGGGAGTTCGATCGAGAAGTCGCGCAAACGCGCGGCCGTGCGCGGATGCACCGGGAAAAGTACCCGCCGTGGCGCTTCGCAAAACGCGGAAACGATCGCGCGTAGACGCTCGCGGTCGTCCGTATTCTCGGCGCGGTGCAGCGTTAGCAGATCGTAAGGTTCTTTTGCAAAAGCGGCAAGCTCGGGTGGAAGAGACTTCTGCGCTTCCACACGCGCCTTCAAGAAAACGTCGTACATCACGTCGCCGCAGACGTACACGTCTTCCCTCACGCCTTCGCCCGCCAAGCGCGTGCGAGCGGCTTCATCCGTGACGAGTTGGATATCCGCAATGTGATCGGCGACAACTCGATTGATCTCTTCGGGCATCGTGCGGTCGTAAGAGCGCATGCCGGCTTCGATGTGGGCGAGCGGCAATAAGAGCTGTTTGGCGACGATCGCACCGGCGAGCGTGCTATTCGTGTCCCCTCGCACGACGACGAGATCGGCGTCGAGCGGCGCGATCGCAGCCGCGAGACCTCTGATCATTTCGCCCGTTTGGGCGCTGGCCGAAAGCGAACCGACGGCGAGGTTGATGTCCGGTTTCGGAATACCGAGCTGTTCGAAAAAGCGGTCCGACATGCGGCCGTCATAGTGCTGGCCCGTGTGAATAAGGATCTCCGTATGATGCCGGCGGAGCGCGCGCGACAAGACGGCCACCTGCACGAACTCGGGCCGTGCGCCGACGATCGAAACGATTCTCACTTTTGCAGCGTTCGGTTCGGGGGTGCGCCTTCCGTTGTTTACAGCCCCGGCACTTCGGCGCTATAAAGTCTAAGACGAATGTGGTAGTTCGGAGTTTTTGTGCCGAAGGGTAAAGTAGTGGCCGAGGGGGCCATAGCGTTATGATCGAGGCTTCCGTTCGCGTTCCTCTCGTGGCCCCGTTCGTGGGCGAGGAAGAGATCGCGGCAGTCACAGCAGTTTTACGCTCGGGGCAACTCGCGCAGGGCCCCGAAGTGGCCGCGTTCGAGACCGAGTTCGCGCGCGCGGCCGGGGTGGCCCACGCCGTGGCCGTTAATTCTGGGACGGCCGCCAACCATGCGGCGCTCGAAGCGCTCGGCATCGGCGACGGCGACGAAGTCGTTGTGACGCCGTTCACTTTCGCAGCCACCGCGACGCCGGTCTTGATGCAACGCGCGGTGCCGCGCTTCGTCGACATCGATGCCGCGACGTTCAACGTGGATCCGGCGGCGGCGCTCGCGGCTTGCGGCTCCGCGACCAAGGCCGTCATCCTCGTCGACTTATTCGGTTTGCCGGTCGACCCGCGCGGAACGGACGCGCTGCTCGCGCGTGGTTTGCGCGTCCTCGAGGACGCCTGCCAAGCGGTCGGTGCGACCCGAGCGGGCAAGCATGCCGGCGAAATTGGCGAGGCCGCCTCGTTCTCGTTTTACGCGACGAAGAACTTGATGGCGGGCGAAGGCGGAATGCTCGTGACGAACGACGCCGGCATCGCAGCTTCAGCGCGGCGTTTTCGCCACCACGGCCAAGGCGAGCGGTACGAATATCTGTCGCTTGGATATAACTACCGAATGACCGACCTCGGAGCCGCCATCGGGCGCGTGCAATTAGGCCGCCTCGCCGACATCAATCGCAAGCGCCGCGCGAACGCGCGTTTTTATGACGCGGAACTATCCGGCATTCCCGGACTGGCGATTCCGTTCGTCCCTCCCTTCGTCGAGCACGCGTACCACCAGTATTCGATAACGATCGACGCGGGCGCAACGCCGAACGGCGCCGACCGCGACGCGGTACGCGCATACTTGAACGAACGCAACGTTGGTAACGGCGTATACTACCCCACCCCGCTGCATCTGCATCCGCTGTTTTCGAAATACGGGCATGGCCCAGGAGACTTCCCGGTCGCGGAACGTATCTCGCGGCAGATTCTTGCGCTACCGATTCATCCTGGGCTAGATCGTGCGCAGTTAGAGCACACCGTCCGCAGCCTTCGCGCTGCAGTCGGTGCGTAATCGCACGATGGCGAAAACTGTTCGAGTCGGTGTCGTCGGATTTGGTTCTATCGGGCGGCATCACGCTCGCAACTTGAGCCACATGCCGGACGTCGAGCTCGTCGGCGTCGTGGATTCGTCGCCCGTCGCACTCGGTCAAGCCGCTGCCCTGGGCTTCCCAACGGCGCCTTCGATCTCCGCGTTACTTGCGGCGGGAATCGATGCCGCGGTCGTTTCGGTTCCGACGAGCTTACACGAGGAAGTCGCAAACACGTTCATCGATCGTTCGTGCGCGCTCTTAATCGAGAAACCGATCACGCATACGATGGAATCGGCAAGGCGGTTACTCGCGCGCGCGTCGAGCGCCCGCATTCCGCTCATGATCGGCTACGTCGAACGGTATAACCCTGCGATGGAAATGGTGCGCGATTTCGTTGCCGCGGGACACCTCGGCCGGCTGATCAGCATGTCGGCGCGCCGGGTCGGCGTGCTGCCGCCGCGCATTCGCGACGCGAGCGTTCTCATCGATATCGGCGTGCACGACATCGACATGGCCGCCTTCATTACGGGCGGACGCTTGAATTTACTGTGTGCTCAAGGCGGCATGGCGGTGCTACACGATCGGCTCGACTTTGCGAGTTTGATGCTCGACGCCGCGGGCTGCGTCGTAACGATCGAAGCGAATTGGATCACGCCCGTCAAAGTGCGCGAGCTTTCGATCACCGGCACGAACGGGTACTGTCGCGTTGACTACATCACGCAGGAAGCGTGGTTCGCGCCCGCTCAAAGTTTCGATCCGCCGACCGGCGACTACGAAGAGCTCGTCAAGCAGTATAAAGAAGGTACCCTCATTGCGTTGCCGGTTCAAAAATGCGAGCCGCTCGCCCGCGAACTCAACGTCTTCGTAAACGGCGTGCGCGGCGGGCCGCTGCCCGATGCAGGCATCGCGCTCGCTTCGCTGCGCATTGCCGAAGAAGCGACGGAGATGATCAACGCGGGTAGCGCGAGCGTCCAGATCGCGCAGCGAGCGTAGTGCCGATAGCGGCGGACGCCTTCGTGCATCCGACTGCGCTCGTTGAAGAAGGCGCGACGATCGGGAGCGGCACGCGCATCTGGCATCAAGCCCAGGTTCGTACGCGCGCCTCGATCGGCGAGCGCTGTATCGTCGGCAAAGGGGCGTTCGTCGATTTCGACGTCACGATCGGCGACGATTCTAAGCTACAGAACTACGCCTGCGTCTATCATGGCGTGACGCTCGGGCGCGGGGTGTTCATCGGACCGCACGTGGTGTTCACGAACGACATGCGTCCACGCGCGACCACGCCCGAGTTTGCACCGCTCTCGGACGGCGACTGGGAAGTCGGCCTCACGCACGTCGGCGACGGTGCGGCGATCGGCGCCAACAGTACGATTCTCCCAAGCGTACATATTGGGCGGTGGGCGATGATCGGCGCGGGCGCGGTCGTGACGCGCAACGTGGCGCCGTATGCGCTCGTCATCGGATCGCCGGCGCGCCGTTTGGCGTGGGTCTGTGCGTGCGGCGAGCGCTTGCCTGACGACGCGCGCAGCTGTGCGCGCTGCGGCGAACTTCCGCACGATCACCCGCTTCACCCGACTCGGGCTACCGCAGCAGGCGCTTAGACCGGGCGGTTAAGATTCATCGGCGGCGTGGCTGCCGGCGGTCCGTGCGTGAACGAGCGGAACGACGTTTCGCGAACGAAGGCGAGCAGCGTCGCGCCCAGACCCACGAGCGACACGAGCGCCGTCGCGGCCCATCCGACGACGGGCAGCGTTTCCGCCGCCGTGACGACGAGCAAGCCGAGAACCAGTGCGCCTAGCGGCGAAGGCGTGGTATGCGGTCGCAGCAATTCGTAGAGCCGGCGTCCGATGAGAAGCGCCACGGCCGCATTGCCGATCCATAGCCCCGCAAAGAGCGCCGCGATTTCGAGCGGGATGAGCGGCAGACCGATGATGCTGAGCAACAACAAGATTGCGACCGGTACCGCCGCGATGGCAGCGACGGCGCCCGCGGCTCCGGAGAGACCGGGATGTTTTTCGACGCGATCGAGCGCAACGCGGACGCGCAGCGGAAAGAGCAGAAAGGCCAACAGAACGACGACGTCCCAGCCGAGCTTCTTATAGATGCTGCGGTTCTGTGCGTAGAAGTCGTCGTTCATCGGAGCGAGCCAAGGAACGAACGCGTCGACCGAGTCCGCTCCGAAGGCGTTGATGACGCGCCCGTTCACCGCGCACCCGTCTTGTTGATCGAACGACCCGAAATAGACGCGCACGTCGCGCTCGATCTGCGCGCCGTCTTCGCACGTCACGTTACCGAAGATGACGTCGAGATCGCCCTGCACGTCGTCGCCGCTTCCGATCGTCCGGTCCTGGAACCAGACGGTCGTGCCGTGCGTGAAGGTTTTGGCGGACGCGATCGAGAGCGACGCGACGAGCAGCGTCACGAGGATGACCGCGATGGACGCTACGGAACGAGTACGCGTCAGCACGATTCGGAATTGCCTTGCGCCGCCGCGCGCCGCGCGCGCAACATCGCATAGAATGCGAACACGCCCGCGGCCGCGACGAGGTCGAAGGCCAGAATGCCGCCCATGGCGGCGGTGACGTCGAACGTCTGGCGGCCAAAAAGATGTCCCGTGGCAACCGAGAGCCCGGAGAGCGTTGCGCCCAGGTGCACGAACGCAACTTGAATCGACGCGACCGTTGCGCGCGCCGCCGCGCCCCCGAAGACCAGAAACGCGCCGATGGCGGCCCAGCCGAAAACGATGTACGTGGCGAGGATCGCAAGTTGCGAAGCGTGCCCGGCCCGCGGCGGCGTCAGAGCGCGCACTTCCGCCATCGCTTTAAAGGTAAAGTTCGGCGCCGGTTCGAGCAGGCGCGGACTCACGAGCAGCGCGTCGATCACGCGCAGTTCGGCGAGCAGCTCGCCGCAGTGCCCGCACGTCTCGAGATGATGCGCGACCTGCGCGCGCCGCACCGGGGAAAGCTCGCCTTCGACGTACGCGTCGAGCAGCGGCTCAAAAAACGAGCAGCGCATGCGGTACTCCGGACGAGATGCGTTTGGTGGCCAGACCGTCGACGGCCGTGCGTTCGCGTTCGCGCATTTTCTGCGCGAGCGCGAGCTTACCGCGATGAATTAGCGTTTTGACGTTCCCGAGCGACAAGCCCATCGTCTCCGCGATCGTCTGATACTCCATATTGTCGTAGTAACGCAGCGATAAGACCGTGCGCGTTCGTTCCGGCAGCTCGGAAAGTGCCGAGCGGACGTCGCTTTCGGCTTCGGCGCGCAGAACGCCACCGGCCGGATCGACGTCGCTCGCGTTATCGGCAATCGCGTTCTCGAGCGTGCGTTCGTCGCCGAGCTCCTGCGTTTGAGGACGGCGCAGCGACTTCCCAAGGTGGGTCCGCACGACGTTGCGCGCGATGTGAAAAATCCACGTCGAGAAACGGCCCAAGCTCGGATTGAAGGTGCCGAGATGGGCGTATGCCCGCATGAACGTCTCTTGTGCGAGATCGGCTACGTCGGCTTGGCCGCGTACGCTCGCGCCGATAAAATTCGTGATGCCCCTCTTGTAACGGTCGACTAGGACGGCAAACCTTTCGCGGTCGCCGCCGAGCACGAGCTTGACCAACTCCTCGTCGGCCGGCTCTACGATCGTCATCCTCCTCCGGTTCTTTCTTACACGAGCACTACCCGGGGCGGCTTCGAAAGTTGCGCCGCCGCCTCGGGAAATGGGCGCGCCGATGCGGCGCGGAAGCCAGCAGGCAACCATGCAGCTTCGGATCGACCCACGCGTGACGGAAGAGGCGCGCAGCCTGGCGCAGGGGATCGTCGAGCCGATCGCGGCCTTTATCGATCTTCATTCGACGGCGTCGGTCGAACGTTCGGTATTGCGTTTACTCGGCGTCGACGGCGTCGGGCCGGGCGACGTCCCGCTGCCCAATTTCGTGCTCGAACGTCTGGGCGCACGGCGTTGCACCGGAGGTGCGGCGCGCGGCATCGGGGCTTTGGTTGCGGAGACGGGGCGGACGCCCGACGACGTTGCGAGCGCGCTCGCCGACGGGTCGCTCTCTGCCGAAGCGGCCGACGGCGTGCCCGAGGCTGCGGCACGCGGGGCGCTGGAAAAGTACGTGCGCAAGGCGCTCGAGCGCATCGACGGGCGCCGCGCCGAACGGGCGCGGATGCTGGAGCGTCTGCCGCAAACGCCGCCGCCGCTGCTGTACGTCATCGTAGCTAGCGGAAATATTTATGAGGATCGCACGGCGGCAGTGGCGGCGGCCGAGGCGGGCGCGCAGATCATCGCGGTTATCCGCTCGACCGGGCAGTCGCTGCTCGACTTCGTGCCCTACGGTGCGACGACGGAAGGCTTCGGCGGCACGTACGCGACGCAAGAGAATTTCCGCATCATGCGTGAAGCGCTCGACGCCGTCTCGGAGCGCCTGGGGCGTTACGTGATGTTGACGAACTATGCGAGCGGACTCTGCATGCCGGAAATCGCGACGATGGCCGCGCTCGAACGGCTCGACATGCTGCTTAACGACTCGATGTACGGCATTCTATTCCGCGACATCAACATGAAGCGGACGTTCGTCGATCAGCATTTCTCGCGCATGCTCAACGCCCGTTCGGGCATCATCATCAATACTGGGGAAGATAATTATTTAACGACGTCGGATGCGGTCGAGCAAGCGCCGGCGGTACTGGCGTCGCAGTTCATCAACGAAGCGTTCGCGCGGCGCGCCGGCTTGCCCGACGCGCAAATCGGCCTCGGCGACGCCTATGAGATCGATCCGTCGCTGGAAGATGGATTTTTATTTGCGCTCGCGCAGGCGCAGCTCGCGCGTCAGTGTTTTCCGGGCGCGCCGCTGAAATATATGCCGCCGACGAAGCATATGACGGGCGACGTCTTTAAGGGCCACCTCATAGACGCGATGTTCAATCTGACGTCGGTCGCGACGGGACAGACGATCCATCTATGCGGCATGATGACCGAGGCGATCCATACGCCGTTCCTCGGCGACCGCGCGCTCGCGTTAGAAAATGCGCGGTACGTGATGCACACGGCGCGCCATTTTGGGGATGAAGTCGAATTCAAAGCGGGCGGTATCGTGGAGCGGCGCGCCCAAGTGGTGCTGCGCGACGCGCACGCGCTGCTCGAGCGGGTGGCGGATCTCGGTTTGATGGCCGCGATCGACGCGAAGACGTTTGCAGACGTCAAGCGCTCTCCCGACGGCGGCCGCGGTTTCGACGGCGTTATCGTGAAAGCCGACGACTACTGGAATCCGTTTGCAGAGGCTCTCGCGCCGGCCGGCGACGGCCGTGCCGTGCAGAGTGCGTTCGCGCGGTGAGCACGTACGTGAAGCCGTACGGCGATACGCGCGATGACGGGAAAGTACAGCTGTCGTTTACGCTTCCGGTCGACTGGAGCGAAGCGGCCGATGAAGCGGCGCGGCAACTCGTCGCAAAGATGGGGTTTGCAGAAGTTGCGGTTGCCGAAGGCCGCGCGATCGCAAGCGGCTATTCATTCTTCGTCGTGTACGCGAGCACGCCGGTCGCAGTTGATGTCGACGCGATCGTCGCGCCGCAAGCCAAAGCGCACGCCATGTCGCTCGACGAAGTCGACGCTTTCATTCGCGAGCGTGTCGGCCGGAAGGTTCGCGTCGCGGGCGCGTGCATCGGTACGGACGCGCACACCGTCGGCATCGATGCGATCCTCAACATGAAGGGCTATAAAGGCGATTACGGTTTAGAGCGTTACAAAGAGTTCGTGACGTTCAATCTCGGCAGCCAAGTTTCGATTGAGGATTTAGCGCGGTTCGTGCGCGACGAGCGCATCGACGCGGTGCTCGCTTCGCAAGTCGTCACGCAGAAGGGCAGCGACATTGCGAACTTCACGGCGCTCGGGGAACTGCTCGAGGCAGAAGGCCTGCGCGAGAGCTTGCTGCTGGTCGCGGGCGGTCCGCGGATGACGAACCTGCTTGCGGCCGAGCTCGGGTACGATGCAGGCTTCGGGCGCGGAACGTTGCCGAGCGATGTGGCGGCCTTTATCGCGCGTCAGATCGCCGACCGTCTACCGGCGCGGTAACGTCGTCGCTTGAACGCGCGCGTGCTGCGCGTCGTTGCGGCCTTCAGCGTGGCGTTGCTTGCCTTCGCTGCACCGAGTGTTGCGGTGCGGGGGCAGAGCGCGGTGTCGATCGTTCAGCCCGCTGTAGGCGGCGATGCGTGGACGCCGGACGAGGTTTCGAAATTGAGCGCCGACCTCGACGCGCTGCTCTCGAATTCTGCGGCGCTACGCGGCGCGCACGTCGGTGTGCTCGCGCTCGATACGCGCACGGGCGCTCCGTTATACGCGCGTGGCGCCGACGACCTGCTGCAGGCGGCGAGCAGCACGAAGCTGATCGTCGGCAGCGCGGCACTCGATAAACTCGGGCCCGCATTTCGCTTTCGCACGACGGCGTTGCTCGACGACATGGGAACGCTCGTGCTGCGTGGCGGCGGCGACCCGTTCTTGGACGAAGCCGCTTTTGCTTCGCTCGCGAGCGCTGTGGCGGCGACCGGAGTGCGAGCTTTGCCGCGCGGCATTGCGGTCGACGATTCGGCGTTCGATCGCGTGCCGTATCCAGATGGCTGGACGGTCGACGACGTGCCGTACGATTATAGTGCGCCCGTCTCGGCATTGAACTTCGATGAGAATACGGTTCACTTAACGGTAGCGCCCGGTGCGGCGGTGGGGTTGCCGGTTCATATCGACCTGGGCGGCCGCCCCGTGCAAACGGCGCTCACGACATGCGCGCCGACGGCCGACGTCGTCGTTATTTCCAGCGCGCGCACCGGCGCTGCCGGCACGAAGTCGACGCTCGACCTCGAGCGCGACACCGGCGGATGCATTCGAGTCGTCGGTGCAATCGCCGCGGGCGGGAAAGCGGAAACGCTCGACGCCGCGGTACCGAACGCGCCCGTCTTTGCGAGCCGCGCACTTGCGCGCGCGTTGCGCGCGAAGGGCATCGTCGTGGGGGAGCCGCCGACGAACGGTGACTTCTCGTATGTGCGTCGTTACGTGCCGCACGGTGCGGCGGCGCTACGGCCGATCTGGTCGCACGACTCGGCGTCGCTCGCGGAATTTCTTGGTCCGCAGTTTTGGGTGCCGAGCGATAACCTCGTCGCGGAGTTGTTGTTGAAAAGCGTTGGTTTACACGCGCCGGGTACACCGGGGAGTTCTGCGAAGGGCATTGTGAGCGAGGTCGCCTGGTTGACGGCGTTCGGTGTCGATGCGGCCGCCGTCTCGTTGTTCGACGGCAGTGGTTTATCGCGTTACGATCGCGTCACGCCCCGGGCGCTCGTCTCGGTGCTGCAGCACGACTGGACGGGCGCGTATCGGCAGGTCGTCCTCGATTCGCTCCCGGTCGGCGGAGCGCGCGGTACGATTCCGGGTATTGCCGGAACGCCTGCAGCCGGGCGCGTGTTCGCGAAAACCGGCAGTTTCATGCACGTGCGTGGTCTCGCCGGCTATCTCGCCACGCAGCGTCACGGCGCCGTAACTTTCGCATTCATCGTCGACGATTGGAATGGAGCCGATGCTCCCCTCGGCGCGCTGCGCGCTTCGGTGTTGTCTCGCATCATCGATGATTAGCGGGTCCCAAGGCGAGAGACGCAACTGCCTTTACAGGTGAATAATTTCTATGTCCGCCTGCTCGGCCATAGTTTCTCGCAAGTATTCCGCCGCTAGCCGGCGATGGCACCTTTCAGGTGCGAGCTCCGAGCATAGCAAACACGCATGATCCAGACGGGCAGCCGTTATGGTCTGTTCCGGCTTACGTTCCCGGAGCAGTTCTCGGTATGATGCAGCATACTCGTCCCAAGCGAGCAACTTGTTTCTGTAAGATTTCAACATTTCGGCGGCCGGAGCTAAACTTGGAACGCCCTCGTACTCGCTATTTGCAAGATGCTCCAGCCGAATGCCCGAAAGAGGGATCGTCTCCACGGCGAAGCGCGACGCTTCTGCCGCGACTGAAATCCTGTCAGAAGGCGTGTCAGTAACCTTGTTGGCTAACACGGCAAGCCTTGCCATTCGATCCCGTATTGCTGCCGAACATTATTCCTCTCGTCCTGGTCTAGGTTGCAGTCTCCACGCCTTGCATTCGCAGTGCGGCACACGACACGGCCACTTTAAGTCGCGCCTCATGTCGAAATGGTCGTCCAAATGATGGAGACACTTACAAATTACATCGCCCGCAAGTTTTCGCGACATATACTCGTCCCAGGGTCCGTCGATGAGTAATCGGCTCTTTCTGCGGCCGAACCGCGCAAGATGTCACTGTGTCGAGATTTTTAAGCCAATCATTCTGAGCGCAGATTGGATTATCGAACGATAACGTTCTTCGTGGTTGAAAATCTAGAATGTCGACGTAGGCAAGCGCGCGGGTGGAATTCCCGCGCGCCACTCACCAATTGCGACTCGGAATACGGGTTGTCGTCGCTGACGCGCGGACGACTATGAGAACGCGCGACCCGAGGCATCGGGCAAGGCGCACACCGGTTGCGCGGTCATCTCCGTACCACGATCGGCATGCACGACGGCTTGAGCCGGCGCGATAGCCTCTCGCTGAAGTACCGCTGCAATGAACTCTTTGGCGATCTGCGCATTGGAACGTCGGACGAGCATCCAACCTACCACATAGCGGCTAAAAATATCGATCATTACGAGCAACGAAAACCAGATGCCCGTCTGGGGTCCACGAACTTTGGTGATGTCCCACGTGAAAACTTGCCGCGGTGCGGTCGCCAGCAGCTCCGGCTTGCGATACTCCGGATGACGAGCCAGACGTCGCCGTTCCCGGATCTGATCGCTGGCGCGCAACAGCCGGTACATCGTGCTTACCGAGCACAAATAGACGCCCTCCTCGAGCAGCTGCGCGAAGACCTGGGGCGGCGCCAGGTCGGCGAAGCGATCGCAATTGAGAGTATCGAGCACGACGGTCCGTTCGCGCGCGCTCGGCGCGTTCTGCATCTGCCGTGTTACGCGCAGGCGCGCTGTCGGCCAGGTAGCGGACCGACGGCGAACCAGCGTTGATCGGCTGATGCTCAGCGCGTTGCAGATCGTGCGCACACCGATATCGTCGCTGAGCTCGAGGGCTGCGTCGATTAATCACTCTCGTCGAATTCGGCGCTCTTGAGCTCCAGCCCCAAGAGCCCCGTAGCTTTTTTTCGAATCTCCTCGAAGAGTTCCAAGCGTGCGATTTTGCGCTGCAGCTTACGATTCTCGACTTCGAGTTGATGATTTCGGCTTTCGAGTTCGTGTTCGGCTTTACGCTTTTTTGCACGGCTCCGCAACGTCAGCGCGTCGAGATCTCCGCGTTCTCGCTCACGTCGCCAAGCATAAAGCTGCGACGAATAAATGCCTTCGCGGCGTAGATACGCGCCGAGCGTGCCGGGCGAGCACGCGTCCGCGCCGCGTAAGATGCGTAATTTCTCGTCGATCGGAAAACGACGCCGCTTCGGCTTCGCAACAACCTCGACGCTCGAGCCGCGTTCGTTCAGTGCAGATCGCGAGCCGTTGCTTGACGTTCCCATCATGGTGTGCTCCTGGCAGCCCCGGTATAAGCGAAGATTTCAACGGGTACTGGTACCAGAACATGCTGACACGTGGGGGCGGAGATTGTCAGGTCATCGATGCCAAGCGGCAAGAATGTACCTGGATATTCCAGATATGCTGCACCCCGCATGCCGCACAGCAGCGGGGCTGGATGACCAGCGTTGGCAAGAACGAACGTTCTCTTTCAACATCCAGTAGACCGAAGATCGCGGTGGCATACGCTTCGCTGTCGTCTCTTCGAAGTGTATCGTGTGCGGCGACCAGCGTTTGGGCGGGGTCGAGCGCCCGATGGCGGCTTCACGGATGGATTCTCGGACTGCAGCACAAGCAGGGAACGGCTGGCCCCATGCCCGCACATATCTCCGGTGAAAAAGCGTTCAGCTGTCGCGTTCGGTCGTGCCTTTTGGTACCAAAAGCCGAGACCGCTGGCCCCATAAACCGTGTATCAGAAAAAGGTTGAGCTGCGATTCATGCAGATGCTCATTGAGCGGGCGATCGACGGGAGACGCTATGGGTGAACGAGGGACCATTTTAATAGCGGGCGCCAGCGGCGTCGTTGGGAACGCCGCAGCCGAACATTTTGCCTCGCTCGGGGGGTGGGATGTGATCGCGCTTTCGCGTCGTGCTCCCGAGATCGAAGGGCGGCCGCTCCGCCATGTCGCGGTCGATCTGCGGGACGCCGCCGCAACGCGTTTGGCGATGTCGACACTTGGCGACGTGACGCACGTCGTCTATGCAGCCCTTTACGAAAAGCCCGGACTCATTCCCGGCTGGGTCGAGCAGGATCAGATGCAGACGAATCTCGCGATGCTACAGCACCTGCTCGAGCCGTTGACGGAAACCTCGAAGCAGCTCCGGCACGTCACGCTCCTGCAAGGAACTAAAGCGTATGGCGTTCACTTGCATCCGATGCCGATCCCGGCGCGTGAGTGTGCGCCGCGCGACCAGCACGAGAATTTTTACTGGCTCCAGGAAGACTACCTAAAGAGTAAAGCCGGCGAGCGAGGATTCGATTGGACGATCTTTCGTCCACAATTGATCGTCGGCGGCGTGTGGGGCGTGGCGATGAATCTAGCGCCGATCGTGGGCGCCTACGCCGCGATCTGCAGCGAGGAAGGCGAGCCGTTCGGTTTTCCCGGTGGCGTATCGTTTGTCTCGGAATCGGTCGACGCGCGAGTCGTCGCTCACGCCTTCGCGTGGGCCGCCGATAGCCCCCTAGCCGTTCACGAAACGTTCAACATCACCAACGGCGACGTCTTCGAGTGGCGTAATCTTTGGCCCATGCTCGCGAAGACGCTCGGGGTCGATCCGGGTCCCGACAAGCCAGTTTCGATGGCGACGTATTTGCCTGCACGCGCCGACGTCTGGGATCGCATCGTGGAGAAGCACGGCCTCAGGAAGGTTCCGATGCGCGATCTGCTCGGCGAAAGTCATCACTACGCAGATTTGTGTTTTGCCTACGGCGCCCAGGAACCGTTTCCGCCCGTGTTCGTGAGCGCTGTGAAATTGCGTCAGGCCGGGTTTACGGAGCTGATGGATACCGAAGACATGTGGTGCTACTGGTTAGAGCGGCTCATGGAGAAGAAGCTACTCCCGAAGGCTGTCTGAGCGAACAGGTTCTTCGAGAACTGCTGGGCGGGCCCAGGCGGCTAGGCGAAAGGCTTGAAACTCTCCGGCCGCAGGAGCATGGATCAGCGATCGCTTTCGGCCGGCGTAGAAGCGTGGCGCGAGATACGCCGAGCGCGACACACGCGAGTCGCGTTGGGTATTCGTTGCGCAGAATGCGTGCCACGTCGATTAATCTTCGTCGTTGTTCTCGCGGCTCTCGATGTCCATCCCCAAGAGCCGCGCCGCTTTTTTTGAAATCTCTCCGATGAGTTCCGCGCGTTCGACGCGGCGCCGCAAGCCGCGGTTCTCGCGCTCCAGCTCAGCGATGGGCCATTCGGCAGCTTTCGATTCATCTTTAATCTGCACGCGCTTGCGCAATGTCCCCGGATCCAGATCGCCGCGTTCCAACTGGCGCCGCCACGTCGAAACTTGCGACGAGTAGATGCCTTCGCGGCGAAGAACCGCGCCTTGTTTGCCCGGTGCGGCCGCTTCGACCGCTTTGAGGATGCGAATCTTCTCTGCGACGGAAATGCGGCGCCGCTTCGACTTAAGCACGGTCTCCGACGACGTCGGCGGCTTGCCGTTTGGTGCTGGTCATCATGGTCTGTTCTCCGTTTCCCGCTTCGAGCTTACCGCTTAGAGTCGGTGGTCTCAGATCATGTTGACGGATGGGGTTCCGTGAGGTCTAAAACGCCCTTGGAGCTCTTACGCTTCGAGGATTGAACATCACAGAAGACCTGATAGACCGCCTGCCAAACGAGGCGTCTCCACCGGTTCCCGCGATCGGCAAGTGTTTGCAGTGCGATTGCAAGGCATATCACTAAAACGAACGCGTTTCGTAATGCTAGTGTCGCGAAACATTAATAGCGTGACTAATTGGCTGGCATCTGATAATCTTGTGGTATGCCGCTACCGCCCGCGCCTCCCTTGCCGATGGAACCGAAAGAACGACGAGAGTTAGAAGCAGTCGTCACGAAGCCGACAATGCCGCACAGAACGGTTCGCCGCGCGCGGATCTTATTGGAAGCCGCAAACGGTGTTTCCAACGCGGAAATCGCGCGTCATGTTGGAATCGCGCGTACGCACGTCGTTCAGACCCGACGCCGCTTCGAAGAACGTG
>JALYUE010000082.1 GCA_030853925.1 Vulcanimicrobiota bacterium
CTGATGGGAAGCACGACCGCGGAAGGTAAACGGTCCGCGCTCGAAGCGTCGAATGCGTACGCCGCTAAATCTTCCGGCGACGTAAAGACTCCGTCGGCGCCGAGCGCGGCGACGAGCCGTTCGGCAAGACCCGACTCGGACGAAATCATCGTCGTGACCCGCTTTACGGTCGGCCGGCCGGAGTCCTGGGGTTAGGTGTAGAGCAGAAACCGAGCGCGCACTTTTTCGAAGTTGCGCGTCGCCGGAATCCATTGCTGCAGGATGGTTTCCACGTCGAGCCCGTCGAGAAGTCCGCGCCGAAGAGTATCGGTGCCCCAGTCCTTATCCAACCCCGCGGCATTTGAAATGGTAATGGTCTTCGGCGAGATCTTGCGCACTGCGACGAGGATCTCGACGGCCGTGCGCACCGCGCGGAACGCCCGAGCGTCCGTGACGAGCAGCTCGACGCCCGAAAGCGTTTTGCCCTGCCAGAAGCCGGAGATCGGCGCCCAAGAAGCTGCGCGAAAGTGAATGCCCGGCAGCGCGCGATCGTTGAGATACCTCGCGAGACGCACGCCGTCGAGTTTATACGCGCCCGCATACTTGAACGGCTTCGTATAACCGGTTCCGTTGTTGACGCCGGCCGCGTCGATCAAGCCGGTCGCCGGGTACACCAGCGTCGTGTCCCATTCCGGAATGTTCGGCGACGTTTGCACCCACTGCAGACCGGTGTCCGGCCACAGCATGGCGCGCGTATAATTTTGCATCGGAATGACGCGCAGCGTACAGCCGATGCTGAAGTGATCGTTGAAGAGGTTCGCGAGTTCGCCGACCGTCATGCCGTGGCGAATGGGAATCGCATACAACCCGATGAACGACGCGAAGCGCAAGTCCAGCACCGGTCCTTCGACGACGCTTCCGCCGATTGGGTTTGGGCGGTCGAGCACCCACACCGCTTTACCGTACGTTTTTGCCGCCTGCATGACGTACGCCAGCGTCGAAATGAACGTATACGTCCGGTCGCCGACGTCTTGAATGTCGTAGAGCAGGATGTCGACGCCTTCGAGCATCGCGCCCGTCGGATGACGGGTCGCGCCGTACAAGCTGTACACCGGCAACCCCGTGCGTTCGTCGACGTACGATTTGACGTACTCGCCCGCGCCCTGGTCGCCGCGCAGTCCGTGTTCGGGGGAATAAATCGCTTTGAGCGTGATTTGCGGGTTGTGTTTGATCGCATCCACGATCGTTTCGAGGGCCGCCGTAACCCCGGTTTGGTTGGTGACGACGCCGACGCTGCGGCCATGCAACTCGCGCCACGTTTCGGCCAGAAACACATCGTCGCCGAGCACGATACTCGCCGCAGGCAGCGGCGCCGCGCTCAGCGGGCGGGGGTGAGCTAGGCCCGATGCCGCGACGACGCAGCCGGTCGCAGTAGTCGTGAGAAAATCGCAGCGTCGCATATGTCGTTAGATAAGGCGCTACGCCTACGGATTCCGGCAGTGGCGCGTAATCCGGCTAGACGAAGTCCGGCCGAACGTCCCTCGGTATCAAGCGGGCGGCCGAAGCGAGTTCGAAGAGATTTCCGATCGCCGCGATGCCGTCGCTTGCCAAATCGATTGAGTATTCGTTGACGTATAGTCCGATATGTGCGCGCATGACCGCCTCGTCCATCTCGAAGGCGTGCTCGCGCACGTACGGCGCGACGGCGGCGTCGTTCGCGCGCGCGTATGCGAGACTCGCGCGAATCGTCTCGTCGATTGCGCCGGCCGCGGCATCGCCCAAATCGCGGCGCGCGAGAATCGCTCCAAGCGGTATGGGATTTCCCGTTTCCGTTTCCCACCATTCACCGAGATCGATGACTTGTTTCAGTCCGGACTTCTGGTACGTGAACCGGGATTCGTGAATGATCAGACCGGCATCGACCTCGCCGCTCGCGACGGCGTCCACGATGCGGTCGAAACGCATGACGACGGCATCGATCGGGCGCCCGAAGGCGAGCCGTAACAGCAGATACGCCGTCGTTAACGTGCCGGGAATCGCGATACGCGTATGCGGTTTGAGTTTCGCGAGTTCGACCACGTTGCCGGCGGCATCCGGTTTTGCGATGAGCAGCGGCCCGCAGCCGCGTCCGAGCGCCCCGCCCGCGCGCAGGATGCGGTACGAGCCGAGCAAGTACGGAATCGCGCCGTAGCTCACTTTGGTCAGCTCGAAGCGTCGGGCGAGCGCGGCTTCGTTGAGCGCTTGAACGTCGTCGAGCACCACGCGGACCGGCGGCGCCCCGGGCAGCATACCGCGCGTCCAAGCTGCGAAGATGTACGTATCGTTAGGACACGGCGAATACGCCAAGGACAGCGCGTTACCGGACGTCATCAAAGTACTGTCTCCAAACGGTCGAGCAGCGCGCGAAGCGCCTCGGCCGTAGCTCGGGCTCCAGCTTCGAAATTCCATTCGCTCTTGCACCGGTCGTCGACATAATTCGAGACGCCGCGGATTTCGACCGCCGGAACGCCGGCGAGTGAAGCCGCGCGCAACACGGAAAAGCCTTCCATCGCTTCGACGTCGGCGTCGTATCGCTCGAGCAGACGCGCGGCGGTCGCGGCGGTCGTCGTAACCTCGTGGACGGTAATGCCGTTTGCCGCTCGTAGTCCGGCCGCTTCGCAAGCGCCCACCAGCGCGGCATCCGACGCGGCCCAGTCGACGGGCGGTTCTTCGCCTGCAACGGAGAGCGGCACGCCGCCTTCGAGGCCGAAGTCCGCGAGCGTGTCTACGGCGATGGCGACCGCTTCGCCGACCATCGCGCGACCGCGAAAAGCTCCGCCGATGCCCGCGTTAATGACCGCTGCGTAGGGCGCAAGCGCGAGCGCCCGCGCCGCGTACAGTGCCGACTCGACGGGTCCAATCCCGCATGGCAAAATTTCGATATCGCTGCGAGGCGCGAGGAACCGCAACTCCCGCGCGAGCGCGCACACGACCAAGATCACGCGCTCAACGCACGCCGATGAATTTATGCGTCTGCAAACCGAGGCGTAATCGCTGCGGATCGCGTTTGGCCGCTTCGAGCGCGAGCGCGACGTTCGGCGGTTTGTTGCCTTCCGGCTGCAAGAACGTCGGAATCGCGCGCGCGGCGAATACTTCGAGCCATTCGTACGGCACGCGTCCGTCCACGATGAGTTTTACTTCGTTCGCGCGCGCGGCCATCTCGGGTCGCAGCCGTTCTTTGGGCGAGACGGTCAGCCATACATCGTCCGGCAACGCGGCGACGATGCTGCCGTTCGATTCGATATGCACGCGCCGCCCGTCGGCGCGCAGAGCATCGATCAGTTGGGCGCTCTCGCTTTGCGCGAGCGGTTCGCCGCCGGTGAGAACGACCATCGGACAGTCCGCGCCGAGAGCGCGAACCCGCGCGACCAGCTGCTCGACGGACACAAACGCTTTGGTACTGTAGTCGGTGTCGCAAAAGCGGCAATTCAAATTGCAACCGGCCAGGCGCACGAAGACGGCGGGCGTGCCCGTCCACGTGCCTTCGCCCTGGACGCTATAAAAGGTCTCAGCGAGCGCGAGCATCTTCGGCTCGAATGACCGCGCACGAGGTACGAGTTTCCCAAACGACGATCTCGGCGAGTTGGGGTAATTGCGACGCCAGCACTTCCCAAATCCAGAGTGCGATATGTTCGGCGGTCGGGTTAGGCATGACGTCGTTCAGCGAAGCGTGATCGAGCCGCTCGATTACGAGCGGCTTCACCAGAGCCGAGATTGCGTCGAAATCGACGATCATACCCCGTGCCGGCCCGTCCGTTTGCAGTGAGCCTTCGAGCGCCACTTCGAGCCGATACGAGTGGCCGTGCAGCCGCGCGCATTTTCCGGGGTGGTGCGGCAGCACGTGCGCCGCCTCGAAGCGAAACTGTTTACGAATCTGCACGGCGAGAGCCCCGGTCGTGCGCTGTGTTGCTAATGACTCGCAGCGGTCGTAACCGTCGTCGGGATTCCCGCAAATTCCGGGCTGCCGCATTGCCATAACAAGAAGCTGAATTCGTCGGTCAGCAGAGCAAGCGTCTGATCGCGCGATGCGGCGAGCATTCCGTGTCCCGCGTCGTAATCGACGCGCATGAGCACCGGACGTCCGCTGGACGACGCTCGGCGCATACGCGCGACGAACTTCGCGACTTGCCAAGGCGCGACGCGCGGATCGTTGATGCCCGTGACGCCGAGGACCGCGGGATAGCGCCGGCCGTCGACGATATGCGCGTACGCATCCATCGCATACAAGTCGCGGAAGCCTTCCGCCGTCTTCGAGGTGCCGAATTCGGGCACGTTGCCCGGTCCGTTTGGTTCGGTCTCCGAGCGCAAGGCGTCGGTTACACCGACCACGTCGAGCGCGGCGGCGAAAAGTTCGGGATGCTGCGTGATCGCGCCGCCGACCGTGATTCCGCCGGCGCTCGTGCCTTCGATAGCTAAGTGCGCGGGTGACGTGTATCTCTGCGCTATCAAATATTGCGCCGCGGCGACGACGTCGTCGATGGTGTGCTGCTTCGTCGGGCCCTTGCCCGCGACGTGCCAATCCTCGCCGTACTCTCCACCGCCGCGCACGTGGGCGATGACGAAGACGCCGCCGGCGTCCAGCCACGCAAAACGAGTACCCAGGAAGTACGGGTCTATGTTGAGGCCGTACGAACCGTACGCCTCGAGATAGGTTGGATTCGATCCGTCGAGACGGGTACCGCGTTTCATGACGATCGAGACTGGAACCATCGCGCCGCCGGTGCTCGGGACGCTCACCTCACGCGATTCGTAGCCCGACGTATCGATGTTCGGCGCTTTACGAATGCCGGTATCGGCGAGTTTACCTTGCGCGTCGAGTGTGTAGACGAGCAGCGGCTTCGTCCACGTCGCCAAGCCGAGAACGGCTCCGCGGACGCGCGCATCGGTAACGAACTCGACGAGCGTTCCGGCAAACGGCAACGCGACGTCCGTAATGGCGCCGGGACTGCCGTCCGCGGACCAGGGCAGTTTTCTAAGCTCGGCTGGGCCGCCGTTGATCCCGCGCACGTAAAGCGCATCGGCGGCGACGGCGACTTGCTGGATGACGCCTTGGCCCGCGGGCACGACCGTGACGGCAGTCGCCGCAGTGGAGTTTGGATCGTCAAGGTGCAGCGCTACGACTTTGAAGCGCGACGCATCGCGATGCGTTACGAGATACGCCATGTTGCCGCGTACGTCGAAAGAGACGACGTCATCGTTCACGTCAGCGATCTTTCGCCACGGGATGCGCGTGCCGCGCGTGACGGCGGCGACCGGCGCGACGTAGAGCGTTTGCTCGTTTTGAACGCCGTGCGCGATGCCGCCGATGGCGTATTGCGATCCGTTCTGCATATATACGAAAGGGTCGTCCGTCGGCACGAATGCGACGTTTGCATCGACGCCGATTCCGAAGACAGGAGCATCGGGCGCGCGATCGCCGAGCCGATGGCGGTAGACGGTCGAGCGCAACTCGCGTTCGGCCTCATGCCCGGCGGCGACCGCCGGCAATTGATTGTAAAACAACGTCGTGCCGTCGGGACTCCAAGCCGTCGCTCCGAACCACGTGCGCGGCAGATCGTCGGGCAACAAGGCTCCCGTCGCGGTCGCGACCACGCGCGTATGCGTCTCGTGTTCGGCGCCGCCCGGAACGAGGCCGACGGCGATGTGACTGCCGTCCGGCGAAGGAAGCAGATTCGAGATCGAGAGATGCGCCGTCGAACCCATTTGCTTTCCGAGGGCGTCCGGGTCGAGCAACAACCGCGGCGCGGCGTCACCCAAGCGCACCATCAGCCGCGCGTCGTTCGCACCGGCCGGCCGTTCGAGGTAGAAAATAGCATTTGCCGTGCGCTGTAAGTTCGAAACGGCGGCGCCGGCATCGATAAGCCTACCGATATCGGCTTTGAGCCGCTCGCGGCCCGGCCCGAGTTGAGCGAGCACGCCGTTCGTGTAGGCGGCTTCCGCGCGGAAGTGCGCTTGTACGGACGGGCTGCTCAAGTCCTCGAGTTGGCGATAGGGATCGACGAGCGTCCGACCGTCGGGATAATGGTCGACGACCGCTTGCGGCGGCACGGGCGGCGGCATGGCCGGCCACGCGACGCCAAACGCGGCGAGTATAGCGGCGCGCAACACAAAGAGCATAATGTCGAGTTAGCGATGTCGACCGCAAGCCCCGCCCGAGGTAACCGGCCCGGGACAGCCTGTTGCGGACGAGGCGTCGGTTTAGAGCGAGTCCGCGGGTCCCATCGCTTCGAGGCGTCGTTTCACTTCCGTCGTGAACGCGTTGGCGATCGTGCCGTCGATGACGCGGTGATCGAGCGATAAGCAGACGTTCATCATCGAGCGGATGGCGATCGCATCGTTGATGACGACCGGCCGCTTGACGACCGCTTCCATCGTGACGATGCCGGCTTGCCCGCCGTTAATAATCGGCTTAGAAAGTACCGAGCCGTTCGCGCCCGTATTGTTTACGGTGAACGTTCCGCCGCTCAGCTCATCGGCCCCAAGTTTGCCGCTGCGAGCTTTATCGACGAGCTTCCCCGCTGCGATCGCCAGTCCCGAGATCGACAACGTGTCGGCGTTCCGGATAACGGGAACCATCAGGTTCGAGTCGAGACCGATAGCGATGCCGATGTTGTATTCGCGTTCGACGACGATGCCGTCTTCGGTATAGCGCGCGTTGAGCAACGGCTGCTTCTTAAGCGCTTGCACGACTGCGTGAATGAAGAACGGCAGCAGCGTCAGCGGATAGTTTTTCTCACGTTGAAAACGCTCGCGTTCCCGCAGGCGCCACGCCCAAACGCTCGTGACGTCGACTTCCACCATCGTCCAGGCGTGCGGCGCCGTCTCGAGCGATTCGACCATGCGCTTCGCGATGATCTTACGCGCCGGCGATAAGGGCACGAGCGTGCCGGGAAGCGGTGCCGCATAAGTCGAGCGTTCGCTCGGCGGCGGCGCGCTAGCGGAGGATGCCACGGACGGTACTCGGGCGGGCGCGACGACCGTCGACCGAGCCGGCGTCGCTTCGGACATGACGGTCGACGACGCGACGCCTGCGGCGGCAAGCACGTCGTTCGCGGTGATGCGGCCGTTCTGTCCCGTCCCGCGCAACGCCGATAACTCGATACGACGTTCGCGCGCCAGCCGGCGTACGGCGGGCGAAACGCGCCGTAACGCTTCGACAGAATTCCCGCTCGCGTTGCCGTTGCGCGCCGCTGCGCTCGCAACGCCGTTGCTCGCTTGCGAAGCTACGGCGAGCGCCTCCGGCGCGAAGACCGAGGGCCCCGCTACTTGTACGGCCGCATCGGCAGTTGCCGCACCGACTTCGTCGATGATCGCCATCGCGGCGCCGATGGGAACCGTCTCGCCCTCTTTGACGATGATCTCGCGCAACACGCCGCTCACGGGGGACGGCACTTCGGCGTTGACTTTGTCCGTCGATATCTCGACGAAGGCCTCGTACTTATCTATAGTGTCGCCCGGCTTCTTGAGCCACTGCGCGACCGTGCCTTCGGTGACCGTCTCGCCGAGCTGCGGCATGGTGATCGTCGTCGCCATCTTAGAAATTCACGAGATCGAGCATGGCGGCCGCCATGCGGTCCGTGGAGATCATGAACTCCTCTTCTAGCGGAAGTGCGTAGCCCATCGCGGGTACGTCGGGACCGCACAAACGGCGAATCGGCGCGTCTAAATCGAAGAACGCTTCTTCCACGACCATCGCGCTAATCTCCGCACCTATGCCGCCGAATTTATTGTCTTCGTGTATGATAAGCAACTTGCGCGTTTTGCGGACGCTCGCGAGGATCGTCGTGCGGTCCATCGGACGGATCGAACGCAAGTCGATCACTTCTACGGACGCGCCTTTATCCGCAAGCCGTTTGGCGGCTTCGATCGCTTGGTGAACGTATAGCCCGTACGACACGACGGTCAACTGGTCGCCCGGGTGTTTGACGTCCGCCTTGCCGATCGGAATCGTGTAATGTCCGTTCGGGACGTCGCCTTTTACGAGCCGGTACGTCTTCTTGTGCTCGAGGAACAGCACCGGATCCGGATCGTCGATCGCGGCGTTCAATAAGCCCTTGATATCCGCCGGGAACGAAGGCGCGACGATCTTGAGACCCGGTACGTGGTAAAACAGCGCTTCGATCGATACCGAGTGCGAAAGCGCGCCGCGCACGCCGCCGCCATACGGCGTACGAATGACGAGCGGACACGTATAGTCGCCGTTACTGCGGTAGCGGGTCTTGGCCGCTTCGCCGACGATCTGATTGAACGCCGGATAGATGAAGTCGGCGAACTGAATCTCGGCGATCGGACGCAAGCCTTCCATCGCCATGCCGATGGCGACGCCGACGATCGCGGCTTCGGCGAGCGGCGTGTCGATGATACGCTGCGGTCCGAACTCTTCGAGAAAGCCTTTGGTGATGAGGAAGACGTTGCCGCGCGCGCCGACGTCTTCGCCCAGGATCAGCGTGCGATCGTCGTTTTTAAGCGCTTCGAACAACGTTTGGCGCACTGCTTCGACGTTGTTCATCAGGGTGCCCGGCGTCGCTATAGCCATGGTTCGTGCGTTCCTTCGTAGACGTTCGTATACAGGTCGGCAGGCGCCGGGTACGGCAGCGCTTCGGCTTTATCGGTCACCTCATTGACCTGCGCCAAGACGTCTTTTTTCATCTTGGAAACGTCGCCCGTCGTCACTACGCCGTATTCGGTAAGCAACGCTTCAAACCGGGGCACGGGGTCGAGATGCCTATGACTCTCGATCTCGTCGCGAGTGCGATAGGTCCGGTCGTCGTCGTCGGTCGTGTGCGCGAGGAAACGGTAGCATTTTGCTTCGACGAGCGTCGGACCGCCGCCGCTGCGCGCCCGGTCGAGCGCGGTTTTCATCACCGCGTAGGTTGCAAGCGTATCGGAACCGTCGACCTGCACGCCGGGCACGCCGTACCCGCCTGCTTTATCGATCACGTTCTCGATGGCCATTTGCTGGGCGCGCGGGGTCGAGATCGCCCACTCGTTATTCTCGCAGAGGAAGACGATCGGCAGCGCGTGGACCGCGGCGAAGTTCACCGATTCGTGCCACTCGCCCGAGCTCGTAGCGCCGTCGCCGAACGTACACAGGACCGCCCGCCCGGACTCTTGGCGAAACTTCATGGCATACGCGGCGCCCACGGCGTGCGAACAATGCGCGGCGATAATCGAACTGATCGATAGCAAGCCGAGGGCGCGGTTGGAGTAATGGTTGGGAAACTGCCGTCCGCCCGAAATATCGGCGGCGCGCGCGAACATGGACAGCAGCACTTGCAGCGGATCCATACCGACGCCGACGCAGAGTCCCATGTCGCGGTAATAGGGCACGAGGATGTCGCGCCCGCGTTCGAAAGCGGCGGCAGCGGCGGCATAGATGCCCTCGTGGCCCTCGCTGCCCGTCGCGAAGGGAATCTTGCCTTGGCGGTTCAGCTGAAAGCCGCGATTGTCCAATGTGCGCTGCAAAAACATATTGCGAAGCATCTCGAGAAGACGCTCGTCGCTCAGACCTCGGCGGTCGAGCGCCGGTTTGGAAACCGCTTTCGCCATCGAGCTCCCCTTTCGCGTTCGCAACCGGCGTTGGGAAGGTATCATAAGCCGAAGCGGCCTTTCCCTTTCGGGATGTGAAAAAGGCGACGCGAACGACTTTCTCGGCAGCGTGTCGAAGCGGCGGGCGATGAGCCTGCTCGAAACGATTCCGACGGACGAACTGGTCAGCGTTAGGCGCCGCCTGCACCGTCAACCGGAACTGTCGATGGTCGAGCACGAAACCGCTGCCTTGGTTGCGGCCGAACTCGGCCGACTCGAGCTGGACGAAGTCCGCACCGGCGTCGGGCAGACCGGCGTCCTCGGCACGCTGCGCGGCGGTAAGCCGGGGCCGATCTCGCTGCTGCGCGCGGACATGGACGCTCTGCCAATCGTGGAGCTCGCGGGCGGCGAGTATCGCTCGGAACGCAGCGGCGTGATGCACGCCTGCGGGCACGACGGGCACGTTTCCATCTTGCTCGCTGCCGCAAAGACCTTGGCGCGGCGCCGCGCCGAAGTCGCCGGCACGCTCGTCTTTTGCTTTCAACCTGGCGAAGAGGGTTACGCCGGCAATCGCCTCATGATCGCCGACGGGGCGCTCGAGAACCCGCACGTCGACCGCACGTTCGCCTTGCATCTCTTCAGCGGCCTCGACGTCGGAAAGATCGGCGTTCGCGACGGCGCCTTTTTCGCTTCGGCGGACGAATACACGCTCGTCATCAAAGGTAAGGGCGGTCACGGAGCGATGCCGCAGTTGGCGGTGGATCCCGTGGTCGCGGGCGCCTACTTCGTGACGATGCTCCAAACGATCGTCAGCCGCGAAGTTGCCCCGAAAGATCCGGCCGTCTTTACGGTCGGCAAATTCCAAGCCGGCACGACGTTCAACGTCATTCCCGACGAAGCGACGTTGATGGGGACCGTCCGGTGCTTCGATCCGTCGGTGCGCGCGTCGATGCCCGAGCGCATGGAGCGCATCGTTAAAGGTCTCGGCGAAGCGATGCGGATCGACTACGAGTTGGACTATCACTGGTCGTACCCGCCGACGGTTAACGACCGAACCATCAACGACGTCGTGCGCGAGGTCGGCCGCGACGTTCTCGGCCCGGACAGCGTCGTCGAGCACGACATCGTTATGTGGGCCGAGGATATGTCGTTCATGCAAGAACAGCGCCCCGGCGCTTACTTCATCGTCGGCTCGCGCGGCGGCGACACGACGGCCTTTCCGCATCATAACGCGCGTTTCGACATCGACGAACGCGCTCTGGACGTCGGCTACCGCATGATGGTGGCGCTCGGCTTACGCGGCTGATCGCCCGCGGCGCCCGAGCGGCGCTTGCAGCGGTTCTCGTAGCGGCGCCATTGCACGGTGCGTCCGCCGCCTTAACGAGCGACCACGTCAAGGCGGTCGTTTCGCGATCCGTCCGCCCGCTCATGAAGCAGTTCCGCATCCCCGGAATGGCGGTTGGAGTCACAGTAGACGGTCGCTCGTACGTTCTAAATTACGGAGTCGCTTCCAAAGCGACCGGTAAGCCCGTCGACGCGTCCACATTGTTCGAGATCGGTTCGATCACGAAGACCTTCACGGCGAGCTTGATATCCTACGCGCAGCTGACCGGGAAGCTCTCGCTGTCGGACGAGGTGAGTGCGGACTTTCCATCCCTGCGCGGCACGAGTTTCGACCACGTCCGGCTCGTGCATTTAGGCACGCACACCGCGGGCGGCCTACCGCTGCAATTTCCGGACGACGTCAAAACGGACGAAGACGCGATCGAGTATTACCGGCGATGGAAACCGTCGCACCGGGCCGGCACGATTCGGCTGTACTCCAACCCGAGCATAATGCTGCTCGGCCTCGTTGCGGCTAAGAGCATAAACGTGGATTTCGCGACGTTGATGCAGCGCGAGATACTCACTCCTCTGCGGTTACGTAGTACATTCTTCGTCGTCCGCAAGGAGCGGTTGCCGCACTATGCGCAAGGGTACACAGATACCGGCAAACCGAGGAGAATGTCGCCCGGTCCCCTCGCGGCAGAAGCCTACGGTATCCGAACGACGGCGCACGACATGCTGCGCTTCGTCGACGCCAACATGGACATGATTCCGCTTGGTGACGGGCTGCGCCGGGCCATAACGAACACACATACCGGATACTACCGGATCGGAACGATGACGCAGGATCTGGTTTGGGAACAATATCGCTACCAGGTTTCTTTGTCAGCTTTGCTGCAAGGCAATTCCGCCCAAGTGATTTTCAAAGAAAATCGGGCCGTGACGATCGAACCGCCGACACGTCCGGAGCGCGATGTCGTCATCAACAAGACGGGCTCCACGAGCGGATTCGCGGCGTACGTCGCGTACGTCCCACAACGAAAGACGGGCATCGTTCTACTCGCGAACAAATCGTTCCCGATCGAAGCGCGGGTCGTGGCCGCGTATCGAATCCTAACTCGCCTCAATGAAGCGACGTCGCATGGGACTCGCCCTTGCGATTGACTGCGCCTCGAGCACGCCGTTGCATCACACCTTCCGCCGTCGTCCGCAAGCAAATAGTATCGCGAGTCATCTTCCGGCCGCGAGTCACGCGATTCGCTGCGCTCGCCGAAAATGACGTATATGGCTAAGATTGCCGCAGCGCCGGCCGTCGCGTCGCCGCTCGAGGTAGCCATCGAGCAGTCGACGGATATGTTCGTTCGCCTCGCACTCGACGGCACGATCCGCTATACGTCTGCGGCCGCTGAAACGCTGTACGGTTACGATCTTAGCGACTTGGTCGGACTGTCGTTTGACGTGTTGTCGACCGAAAACGACCGCGAGCGGGTGAAGCGCGAATATGCGCGCCTCGGTAGCGACGCCGAACACGTGACCTGCGTGCATTACCTACTGCATAAGGATGGTCGGAAGGTAGCGGTCGAGACGGTATTCGACTTGGTCCGTGCGCCCGATGCTCGCGAACCATTTGAGATTGTCGGCGTCGTCCGCCGCGTGGCCGGGCGTATGGCGGCGACCGATCCTTTCGTCGAGGAGCGTTACCGGCTGCTCGTCAGCGAAGTCGTCGATTACGCGATCTACATGCTCGATCTCGAAGGGAACCTCACGAGCTGGAATGGGGGCGGCGAAAACATTAAAGGCTACCGCATGGAAGAAATTGTCGGGCGAAATTTCTCAACGTTTTACACGCGGGAAGACGTCGAACGCGGAGAGCCCGCGCGTGCGCTCAATATCGCGCGCACCGCCGGTAAGTTCGCCGCTGAAGGGTGGCGCGTACGCAAAGACGGCACCCTCTTGTGGGCGAGCGTCGTCATCGACGCCATCCGCAGTTCCGCAGGCGAGCTGGTCGGGTTTGCCAAGGTCACCTTCGATGCGACCGAGCGTCATAGCGCCGCGCGAAAGCTCGATACGCTGCTGCAGCGCATGAGTTTAGCGACGCAAGCGGCTAAGGTCGGCATCTGGGAACTGGACGTTCCGACGATGCGCTTCCTTTGGGATGCGAACGTGTCCGCGCTCTACTTACAAACGGCCGACGGCCGAGTCGATGTCGCGCACGACGTTTGGTTCGCGGCCGTGCATCCGGACGATCGCGAGCGCGTCGAGCACGAAGGCGCGAGAGCGCGAATGGGCGCGGGGCCCTTTGAAAAATGGAGTTTCGAGTCGTCTGGCCGGACGGCGCGGTCCACCACATTCGCTGTACGTGGACGGCCGTCAACGACGCCTCGGGCCGCGCGGCTCGTTTGGTCGGCACCAATTGGGACATCACCGAAATTCGCGTATTGGCGGAGCGGCTACGGGAAGAAAAGGAGCGGCTCCTCGAAGCGCTCGATGAAGGAGCGCGGGCGAAACGGGAAGCTGAAGATGCGAACCGCGCCAAATCCGACTTCCTCGCGCGCATGAGCCACGAAATTCGGACGCCCATGAACGGCATCATCGGATTCACGACGCTCCTATTGGATTCGGATCCTACGCCCGAGCAAGCACACCAGTTGAGGCTATTAGCAGACGCCGGAAAAGCGCTGCTGACGATCATAAACGATATCCTGGATCTCTCTAAGATCGAAGCGGGCAAGGTCGATCTTGAAAACGTCGCTCTCAGTCCGCTCGCACTCGTCGGCGGAGCCTTGTCGATCGTGCGCTCCGCAGCGAGTGGTAAAGTGCTCGAGCTGGAGGCGCGCATCGAGCCTGACGTCCCAGCCTGCGTGAGCGGAGATCCGACCCGGCTGCGGCAAATACTTCTTAACCTATTAACGAACGCGCTCAAATTCACCGAGCGAGGGCGGGTCGTACTCGCGGTCCGCCGCGAGCGGCGTGCCGGCAACCGCCTTCGCTTCGAGGTCTCCGACACCGGCATCGGCATCGCCGCAAGCGACCAGCCTCTGCTGTTTAAAACTTTCTCACAAGTCAAACGCTCGATCGGCAGCCAATATGGTGGGACGGGTCTAGGGATACTCTGATTTAGTCGCTTGGTTTGCTATACTCTTTGCATGAAGCGCGAAGAGCAGATGTCCTTTGCCAGCACGGGTTTCGAACGTTACTCGCGGCCGACCAAACGCGCGGCCTTCCTCGCCGAGATGGATGCGATCATTCCGTGGCGACGCCTATGCTCGCTGATCGAGCCGCATTATCCGGCGGGTGATCTTGGGCGTCCGCCGATCCCGCTTGAGCGCATCTTGCGAATCTACTT
>JALYUE010000163.1 GCA_030853925.1 Vulcanimicrobiota bacterium
GTCCATGCCGAAGCGAGCCCGCATCTCCATCGCGAGATCGCGACCTGCAAGGCGCTCGGTTCCGAAGTCGGCGTGGCGCTCAATCCGGCCACGACCCTGTGCACGCTCGAACACGTCATCGACGATATCGAGGAGATTTTACTGATGGGCGTCGATCCGGGTTTCGGCGGTCAAGCCTTCATCGAGCCGGTCGCTGCCAAAATCGAAGCGGCGCGTGCAATGATCGACGCGCATCGCGGGCGGGCGTTTCTCAACGTCGACGGCGGCGTCAAACCGGAAAACGCGCGGCGTTTGAGTGACCTCGGGGCCGACGCGTTGATCGCCGGATCGTCGCTGTTCGGAAACGACGGCATCGCTGCGTGCGCGGGACGCCTGCTCGCCGCCCTTCGTCGCTAGCGGGAAAAAGAAGAACGCGCTTGCTTGCAAACGCGTTCTCGACAAATACGAATAATATTTAAGTGTTCCGTAACGACGGAAAAAGACTTACTTCTTTTTCTTCGCGGTCTTTTTCTTCGCTTTCTTCTTTGCAGCCATGTGTACTCACCCCCTGACCTATCATTAGGCTCGCCAACGTAAACGTCGACGCGGACATCTTCACAACGCAATGTCGTTGCGGCAAGTTCCGTCCGGCCGCGAACGGGTCCTTTCCTTCACGGGTGGCCGCCATGCGGCGCTCGAATCCGCTCCGCTTAATGGCGATCATCGAGGCTGAGGACGCGCGTAAAGTCTTTCGGTCGATTAAACGCGATCCGGGACTTTCGGGGGCGTTTCGAGCCCTTTTCTCGCGTGAGTATGAGGACAAAGTTGCCGTGGACGGCGTGAGTTTTACTTTGGAGCCGGGGGAGCTGGTCGGCTATCTCGGGCCCAACGGCGCCGGGAAATCGACGACGATCAAGATGCTGACCGGCATCCTCGTACCGACCTCGGGCAGCATTCGCGTGGCCGGCATCGTGCCGTACGAAAACCGTCAACAGAACGCGCAGAACATAGGCGTCGTGTTCGGCCAACGCAGTCAACTATATTGGGATCTGCCACTGCGCGAATCGTTCGAACTACTACGCTCGATCTACGACGTGCCGCGCGACCGTTATCGTCAGAACCTCGCGCACTTCTCGGACATTCTCGACCTCGAACGGTTTATGAGCACGCCCGTACGCCAGCTGTCGCTCGGGGAACGAATGCGCGGCGACTTTGCCGCCGCTATGCTGCACGATCCGCACATCGTGTACTTGGACGAGCCGACGATCGGCCTGGACATCGTCGCCAAAGAAGCGATCCGCGCGTTTATCGCCGACATCAACGCGTCGCGCGGCACGACCGTCATCTTGACGACTCACGACCTCGCCGACGTCGAGCGTTTGGCGCGGCGCATCGTTCTTATCGACGACGGTACGGTTATCTACGACGGTTCCCTCGCCCGGCTGCGCGACGAATACGGTAACGAACGCACGATCGTCGCCACGCTCGCGACGCTCGCGACGCTAGCCGAGAACGACGTGGACGGCGCGTACGTGCAGGGCCGCGAGGACAACGTCGTCCGCTTGGCTTTCGACCGCCGTAAGACTACGGCAGAAGCCGTGATCCGCCAGCTGCTCGACCGCTTTTCGGTCACCGATATCTCGATCATCGAGCCCGACATCGATTCGATCGTCCGTCGTATCTACGTCGAAGGCTACGACGCCGGGGCGGCGATGGCGCCCAGTTCGTGACCCGCGCTCCTGCGCTCTCCCGTCGGCCGCGTTTGCGTCTCGAACCGTACGTGGAATTTGCGAAGCGCGCGATGGCCCGCGAGGCGACCTATCGTTTCGACGTCTTCACGAGCATCGGATCGTTCCTGATCCGCGTGTACTTGCTACGCATGGTTTGGACCGCACTGTACGCGCGCAACGCGGCGCCGCGCGACCTGCCCTTGCACGCGATCGTCTCCTACTCGACGGTCGCGCTTCTGATGGGCCTGATCATGGACATCGATCAAACGCGCGCGCTGCACGATAAGCTGCACGAGGGCAGCATCGCGACCGACTTCCTCAAGCCGATCGTCGTGCCGCTGTACTTCTTTGCCGACGGAACCGGCGAAGTGTTGTTCCACGCGCTGCTCATGATTCCGTCGCTGCTGCTGGCGTTGTTGTTCGTGCACATCGACGTTCCGTCGATCGGTGTCTTGGCGACCTTCGCGCTGAGTTTCCTGTTGGGCTATTTCGTCGGCTTTTTCATCAACTTCATTCTGAACTGCACCGCGTTCTGGACCCTTGAAATTTCCGCGGTCCAGCTGATCGTCACGTGGTTGACCGATCTCTTAGGCGGCGAGATCGTGCCGCTCGTGCTGTTCCCGGCGTTTCTGCAAAACGTCGTGTTCGCGCTACCGTTCGCGGCGATGTTCTCGACGCCGCTGCTCATCTACGTCGGCGTGATTTCGCCCGCGCATTATGCGGTCTCCCTTGGGTTTCAGGCGATGTGGGTCGTCATACTCGGCGGCATCTCTGCCGCGTTGTGGCGCGCGGGCGCGCGCCGGGTCGTAGTGCAAGGTGGCTAGAGCCCCTTCGAAGTTGCGCCGCATGCGCGGCGTGTACGCCCAATATTGGCGCATCAACGTTCTCACGACGCTCGAATATCGTGAGAACTTCGTGTTATGGTCGCTGTTCACGCTCGTGTATCACGGCGCCGCGATCGCGTCGCTATGGATCGTGCTGCACGCGTTTCCGTCGATGAACGGCTGGAACTTCAAGGACATGGCGTTCTTGTACGGACTGTGGATGCTCGCGCACGCGGTGCACAATACGCTCTTCCATGCGGTCGGCGACGTGCCCGAACGCATCCGCGGAGGGGATTTCGACCGCGTCATGATCCGCCCGCTCGACGCTTTGTTCCAAGTCATCGCTACACCGGGCCAGGTATTTCCCGACGAGCTGATCTTGGCGCTGGTCTACTTCGGTGTCGCGACGTGGTATAGCGGCGTGCGGATCGACGCGGCCTTCGTCATCTTCGTGCCGCTCGTGATCGCCGGCGGCGCGCTGATCGACCTCGCGATCGATCTGGCGGTGTCGACGCTCGCATTCTGGTTCGTGCGCGTCGACGCGCTGCGCTGGATCGTGCTGCAGCTCGAACAAGAGTTCACGCGCTATCCGATCGGCATTTATTCGCGCGGCGTTCGGCTCTTGCTCACGTTCGTTTTCCCGTTCGCCTTCATGAACTATTTTCCGGCGGCGTATTTCCTCAACAAGCCCGACAGCTCGCTCGCGGTCCCCCTGCAAGCCGGCCTGCTGACGCCGCTCGTCGGCGTCGTCGCGCTCCTGTGCGCTTGCATGTTTTGGCGAATCGGACTGAATCGCTATCAGGGCGTCGGCCACTAACAGCTTCGATTACCTCGCCCCGGTCTTCGGCGCGAACACCCCGTTATCGGTAACGAAGCGCCGTCAAATCGAGGCGGGGTCTTGGAACGCAGGTGACGATCTTACGCAGTCGTAGCGGCGGCTGCGGCTTGCGAGCGGTACTTCGCGAGTTCGATCGCGCCGAGGGCGATGGAGGCGTGCAGGACGACTTCGACCAGTTGTTCGCGCTCTTGCGGGTCGAGGTCGAGCCCGCTCGTGTTGCGGCCGTAGACGACGATCGCGCTGACGGCGCGGTCGTAAAAGAGCGGAGCGGCAAAGGTCAAGCGTTCGTTCGCGAACGCGCTGCGGATCAGTTTGCTGTCTTTGCCCGAGAACGAGAGGGCGTGGCGCGAGCGCGCGATCGCGGCGCTCAGCGCGTTGTTGGGCGGCAGGTCCACGCTGCAATCGGCGGGCCAGTTGTAGTTTGCCGCCAACCGGTAGACATCGTTCGTACCGCGTTCGAGGATGCCGCCGAATCCGAGCTTGAGCGCGTGCGTTGCGTCTTCTAACAGTGCGCGGTACACGTCGTCGATGGTCTCCGCATCGAGAATGTAGCCAGCGATATACTCCAAGGCATGACGCTGCGCGCGCCGATCTCGGAAGATGAACCTGTCGGCTAAGTGTTCGATCACTTGTCGAATTTTTCCGGTAAGAGAGCCGACGGCCATCGAGATCGCGATGAGAAAGCCGTAAGCGACGTCCGTATTGCTGTAAAAAACGTAAGTCCCGACTTCCTCGGCGATCGAGATCGTTCCGACGACGGCTGCAGTCAGCGCCACATAGATGACCGCGCGGTTCACCACGAAATCGACGTTGAAGAAGCGGTGCTTGATCACCGAAATCCACACGACTGCAATCGGCAAGACGGTCGCCGTCTGTAAGATACCGTTCTGCCACGGTGTAATCCGCGCCGGATAGAACGCGTCGGAGGCAAGCCGCGCGGCGCCCGCCAGCGCGAAGGAAGCGACGATCCAGCCGATGCGCCGGCGCTGGCGTCCGTGCGCGCGTAAGAACGCGAAGACGAAGGCGGCGATGGTCAGCGACGTAATGATGGTCGACGCGTGAGCGTAGACGTCGTCGAGGCGTTGCGCGGGTAGACCGAGATATGTCAAACGGAAGAACGCGTAAGCATGCAGCGTTCCGAGGCCGAGAGCCATAATGCCGATCCCGAGCGCGGTGGGGCGATGCCAGCGCGGCGAAAACATCAACGACAGCGCGAACAGAAAGAGCGCCGGACGAGCCGCGCCGATCAGCGTGTAGGCGTACCACTCGGGTATCTGACGCCAAGGATTGGGAATCAAGAGGTCCGCGTACGTCGCCGGGTATTCGCCGCCTAAACAGAAGAAGAAGATTGCCGCGGTCGCGATGCTCGGCTGGACGAGGAACAGCAGCGCTCCTAGAGCGACGACCGTTACGAAGACGACGATACGCAAAACGGCCGTCACGCGACTGGGAACGCTCTCGTCTTGCGCGAGGAGATGCAGTACGCGTTCGCGGCCGTGCCGCTCGACGGGCAGACGGCGGTCGTGGTTGTCGTACGAATACGCTGCGTCCGCGAGGCCCGGTTTTCGATCGAACGGCTTGATCTCGTCGAGCCGTACGCGGTCGCCCGCTTCGAGGCGGTCGAAACCCCTGGGCGGTTTCGAGGCAGGTGTCCGGATGACGACTCCGTCGTTGTCGGTGACGTAGCCGAAAATTCCGAGCGGCGTGAAAGCGCGGATGCCGTCGGGGACGACCCTGGCCGCCACCAGCACGACTAAGACCCCGACGACGACCAGCCGGATCCACTGCCTGCGGTTGAGCGATATGTGAGGAGCGCTAGCGGTGTTGAGGCCGATCACCGCGTGCTGTTTTCCCGAGACGAGGGTTTTGCTCCCGGCCGCGCTTATAAGCCCGGCGATGGACAAATGCGTATCGAGCGCCGCGGAGGCGGTCGCGGATATTCCGAACGGCGCGTCGCTTGCCGTCGGAGGGTTTGGACTCAACGGCGTTCCCGAGAAGCTGATCGAGGCGCTGCTCGCGCAAGGCGCACGCGATCTTCAAACCGTGACCAATAATTGCGGCATCGACGGCTGGGGCCTCGGCGTGTTGCTCGCAGAGCGGCGCATCCGGCGCACGATCAGCTCGTACGTTGGCGAGAATAAGGAATTCGCGCGCCAGTATTTGGCCGGGGAACTGGAAGTCGAACTCGTGCCGCAGGGTTCGCTCGCCGAAAGGTTGCGCGCCGGCGGGTCCGGCATCGCCGCATTTTTCACGCCGGCGGGCGTCGGCACGCAGATCGCCGAGGGCGGATTACCGTGGCGCTACGCCTCCGACGGTTCGGTCGCGCTGGCGTCGCCGCCGAAAGAGACGCGCAGCTTCGACGGGCGCGATTACGTCCTCGAACACGGCATCGTAACGGATTTCGCGCTCGTTCGCGCGAGCGTAGGCGACCGTCACGGAAATCTCATGTACCGCAAAGCGACCCGCAATTTCAATCCGCTCTGCGCGATGGCTGGAAAAATTACCATCGCCGAAGTCGAGGAGCTGGTCGAACCGGGCGAGATCGACCCGGAAGCCGTGCATACGCCCGGCGTGTTCGTGCAACGCGTCGTCGTGGTCGGAACCGAAGGAAAACGTATCGAAAAAGTCACGACGAGAAAGCGCGAGGGGTAAGTCGTATGGCATTGACGCGAGAGCAGCTGGCCCGGCGCGTCGCGCGCGAGTTGCGCGACGGGCAATACGTCAATCTCGGGATTGGTTTACCGACGCTCGTGCCGAATTACGTGGCCCCGGAGGTGACCGTCATTTTGCAAAGCGAGAACGGCATACTCGGGATGGGCGCGTATCCGTACGAAGACGAGGTCGACGCCGATCTCATCAATGCCGGAAAAGAAACCGTCACGGTGAACGCGGGCGCCGCGTTCTTCGACAGCGCGCAATCCTTCGGCATGATTCGCGGCGGACATATCGACGTCGCCGTCTTGGGCGCGATGGAAGTCGCCGCGAACGGCGACCTCGCAAACTGGACGATTCCGGGCAAAATGATCAAAGGCATGGGCGGCGCGATGGATCTCGTGCACGGCGCGAAGCGCGTCATCGTCATGATGGAGCACGTAGCGAAAGACGGCTCGCACAAAATCGTGGAACGCTGCACCCTGCCGTTGACCGGTAAGGGCGTGGTCCATCAAATCATTACCGATCTCGCGGTGCTCGACGTGACGCCGCGCGGTCTCGTTCTCACCGAATGTGCGCCGGGCGTCACGGCCGATGAAGTGCGAGCAGCGACGGGCGCACCGTTGCTGTCGGCGCCCGCAGCAGCTTAAATTAATTACGTGGTTTGGTGCCTACGAGCTTGCGCCGGCGGTCGCGGCACGGGGCGCACGTGAAGAAGAGCGCCAGACGGGGGTTATCATGCTCGAGGCGGCTTGCCGAAACGCGCTTGGTGTGGACTGCAGCCGAAGCGGTGGCGCTTGGCGTACGCACCTGCAGGTCGTCAAGGCGAGCAAATTGACGCGGCAGCGTTCCTATGCTATACATTTTCGGTCCAGCGGTTTGCTTTATTTAATCCCGGCTCACCGTTGGACTATCCGGGAGGACTCTTACGAGGCCTCCCTTATTCGTATGGAGCGGAAAATGGGTCGCGTAGCGATCTTTGTAGATGCTGGTTATATTCGTGGCAGGCGCAGACGAAACGGCAGTTGGCCGGTGTCCCCGCGACCCAGCCGATCCAGATCGACGAAGAAGCTCTTGTCGACAGACTCCGGCAGTTTGGCGAAACAGTTGCCGACGCTCGGCTTCTTCGTATTTATTGGTATGACGGCATGCCGAGAAATGGAATGAGCGCAGAGCACGTACGTCTTGCGAATATCCGGGACGTAAAGCTTCGCTTCGGCACTTTGAACAATTTTGGAGATCAAAAGGGGGTTGACTCGCGTATTATTGCTGATGTGATCGAACTCGCTCGGAATAGAGCCATTGATAGCGCTGTCTTACTCGGTGGAGATGACGACCTGCGTGTTGCAGTGGAAGTTGCTCAATCGTATGGAGTTCGCTTCCACTTGTTAGGTATTCAAGATCGCCGCCACGGAAATCAATCAGAGCTTCTTCAGCAGGAAGCTGATACCGTGACCGTTTGGAGTCGGGCCGACACAGACGATTTTATCAATTTCCCGGTAGCGCCTGAAAGCGCCGACGTTCCTTCCGCACTTGCGTCAAGGACGTCGCTTTCAGCTTCCGCAACGATAATCGATGCACTGAGTGCCAAATCCATAAGTGAAACGGTAAATAAGTATGTTTCGACGTTAGATGATCGCGCAAAGAACGACGTTCAAACGGTATACGATTCCCGTTCAGCGATTGCAGCACCATATGAAGGTCATGCACTCGCCCGATGCCGAGCCGCTCTTAATCGTAGCTTACAGCCCTATGAGAAAAGCTTCATGCGCAAGGAAATTGCCCGTGCGCTTCATCTTTCGAAGCCAAGCGAAACCGACGGTTTCGTATAGCCTTTAAAGAATTACCGTAACGCAGGGCTCTACTTGCCCGTCTCGGACTTTTTGTGCCAACTGTTGCCCAGGGATCTTAACCGCACTTCATTCTTGCACGCTGAGCTGCATAACGGAATGCCGTGAACATGCGAAACGGCAACGATCTGACCCCACCCCGAGCTGGACACTCGATAACAACGATCGCTTCGGACGGTGCCGTACGGCCGACAAGCCGTCTACCCCCGCACCCGAACCCATCGAACGCCTCACGAGCCGCGTGACAGCGTTCCCAGCGTGGCCCCGCGTTCGTAGAAGCGGTGGGATGCAAGTTCGACCGCGAGAATGCCTTCGATGATGAAGATGACGGCCGCTGCGAGCGCGGCGCCGAGCGCGGAGACTTGTAGAGTCAGTGCTAAGACGGCTGCGAGGCTTGGCGGCAGCGCAAACGCGAGGGTGACGAGCGGACGTATCATCCCGAGCGGTCCGCGAGCGTCGATCGCATTTGGGAAAAGCGCGTAAAGTCCGACTCCGAGCGCCTGCAGCGACCAGTAGATCGCAAAGGTGAGCGGCAGCGCCGCTATGGCGAGCGTTACGTCGCGAGCAGCCACGCCCGCTGCGAACGGCGCGAGTCCGATCGCAACGGCGCCGCGCCACGTTCGACCGAACGTCCACGCGGCGATGCGCTCGCGCAGCGGCGCTGCGGAAAGCCAAAACATCGGCTTTGCCAAGTCCGCCGCGAGTCCGGCCGCAGCGCCGACCGGCGTGAAAGCGAAGAGCATGAGCGCCGTCATCGCGCCGAGCGTTACGAGCGGCGTTGCATCGTCGTACCGGGCGGCGACGTAGGCGACGCCCGCGCCGCAGAAACTCCAAAAACCGCACGCCGCGAGCCACAGCCGCAGTGCGCCGCGGCCGCGCCGAAAAGCGATCCAATCTTTCCAAACAAGCGTCAGGGCGCCGGCGGGAATGCGCGCGACTTTGCCGTCGTTCGCGCTCGTGAAACTGACCGGCGACGAGCGCGCACTTTTTTGACGCACGAGCGTCTGCAGAGCCGCGCCGTAGATTTCCGGAAGCGCATCGGCGCCGAGTACGGCGATCGACGCCACGAGTATCGCGAGCAGTGCTGCGAGCGCGACGACCACGCTCGGGCTGCCCGCGAGCGCCGCGCGTGCGCCTACACCTGGATCGACTCGCACGATCCGCAGCACCGGCTGCAGCGCGGGTTCCGCAAAGAACCCGATGCCTGCGAGCGCGAATGCGGCGATCGCCGCGCCCCAAGCGGCAACCCGGATGCCGGCATTGAACCGGCCGCGCGAAAGTAAAAATGCGGGAAGTTCGACGGTATTTTGCAGCGCGAGCGCGAGCAGCGTCGCGAGCAGGGCGAGTGCCGTCGAGGCGGCGTCGACTTGGCGCGGCGCGAACAGCACGAACACGTACAACGCACCGCCGAACAATCGCATCCAACCTGCGGAGAGCTTGCGCAGCTGCAGCCAGACCACGACCGCGAGCGGCCGCACGCCGGCATTACTGAAGAAGATCGCCTCGGCGCCCGTGCGAAATGCAGTAACGCGGCCGCCGGCCGCGAGCGCGATCGCGACGAACAACAACGCAAGGTACGCGCTGCCGAGGCCCGTCGCGTGCGCCGCGGTCAGCGTCAGGCCGACGTGGGATCCCGGATGGCGTACGATTCGCGCGTATCCGAGGAATGCGATGGAGATGAGGTACGGTATCCACAGCACGAGTCGCGCGGGCGAACGCAGAATGGCGGCGGCTTGGTGGGCTGCATAGCGCAATTCGAGATACGCGAGCGCTTCCATTAGGCCGTGATATCGATAAACACGTCTTCGAGCGTCCGCCCGTCGCGCGCGAGCGCCCGCAAATCCGTCACGCCGCCCGAGGCGACCGCAACGCCGGCTTTCATGATGATCAGCTGGTCGCAAAGCGATTCGGCGGATTCGATGAGATGGGTGCTCATGACGATCGACGTGCCGGCAGCGCCGAGCGAGCGAATGAGCGACCGCAGTTCTCGTTGCCCGCGCGGGTCGAGGCCGATCATCGGTTCGTCCAACAGCAGCACGGGCGCGCCGGCCAACACGGTCGCGGCGATCAGGGTCTTCTGACGCATTCCTTTGGAGAGCGTTTGGCCGAGCGCGTCGCGGTCGTTTGCGATATCGAATCGTTCGAGTAATTCTCGAGCGCGCGTTTCCCAGCCGGCCGCTAAACGCGCGCTGCGCGCGACGAAAGCCAAATGCTCCCAGATCGTCAGCATCGGATAGACTTCGGGCGTTTCCGGAATCAGTGCGATCGTGCGGCCGCGATCTCCGCCGAGGCGCTTGCCGTCGTACGAGATCGTTCCCGCATCCGGACGGACGAGGCCGCACAGACACATAAACGTCGTCGTCTTGCCTGCGCCGTTGGGTCCGAGTAAACCGAGTATTTCTCCCGAGCCGAGATCGAACGAAAGGCCTTGCAGCGCCACCTTACGGTCGAAGCGCTTCACCAAGCCGTCGACGCGCAGCAGCGGCTCGCGCACTCTTAACGCATTACGGCGCGAGCGCGGGCGCGAATGTCTTCGCGAATTGCGTGCGGTATAAACGCGCGTACGTGCCGTTGCGTCCGAGCAGCTCCGCGTGCGTACCGCGCTCGGCGACGCGTCCGTCCTCGATAACGAAGATGACGTCGGCGCCTAAGATCGTCGAGAGACGGTGCGCGATCACGAGGCTCGTGCGGCCGCGCATCGCTTTATCGAACGCCGTTTGGATGAGCGCTTCGTTTTCGGAATCGAGGGCGCTCGTGGCTTCGTCCAGGATCAGGATGCGCGGGTCCTTGAGCAGTACGCGTGCGATTGCGAGACGTTGGCGTTCCCCGCCGGAGAGCTTGTGGCCGCGCTCGCCGACCATGGTGTCGTAACGCTCGGGCAATCCGGCAATGAAGTCGTGGATATTCGCGGCGCGCGCGGCCGACTCGATGTCGGCTTGCGTCGCATCCTCGCGCCCGTAGCGCAGATTGTTCCCGATCGTATCGTGGAAGAGATACGTCTCTTGGGTCACGATGCCGATGTGCGCGCGTAACGAGCGCAGCTCGAGTTCGCGCAGGTCGATATCGTCGATGAGGACGCGGCCCGCTTGTGGGTCGTAGAAGCGTGGGACGAGTTGCGTTATAGTCGTCTTGCCCGCACCGGAGGGCCCGACGAACGCGGCCACTTGACCGGGCTCGATGTGCAGGTCGATGCCGCGCAGCGCGGTGCGATCCGCGGTGTATGCGAAATGGACGCCGTCGAAACGAATGTCGCCCCGCGTGCGCGGCAGGCGGCGCTGGCCGCTGGGTTCCGGCTCCATGTCGAGATATTCGAAAATGCGTTCGAAGACGGCAAGCGCGCTCACGATCTGGACCTGAATGCCGGCGAGCGCCGACGCGGGTCCGTACAAGCGCCCGAGCAGCGCGACGAAGGCGACGATCGTCCCGACAGTCAGACCGTAAAAGATGGTAAGGTAGCCGCCGCCGAGCCAAACGATCGCGGGCCCGACGATGACCATCGCGGCGATGGCGGCGATGAACCACCGGCCGACCATGGCGAGTCGAATCTCGAGCGTCATCAAATCGCTCGATGCTCGATAGAAACGGCTGCCTTCGAACGCTTCGCGCACGAACGATTTGATGAGCGTGATGCCGGAAAGCGACAGCGTCTCTTGCGTCAAGCTTTCGATTTCATCGCGTTTCTCGCGCGTCAGTTTCCGCACGACGTACATTCGCCGTCCGACGGGGGACAACGGCAAGATCATCAGCGGCACGACGGCGAGCGCGAGCAGCGACAATTTCCAGTCGAGCACGAACATCGTTACGACCGTCGTTAAGATCGTCGCTACGTTCGTTACGATCGTCACGAGCGTGCCCGTGACGACGTTGTCCACGTTATCGACGTCGCTCGACACGCGGTTCATGATTTCGCCCGTCTTGGTATTGGTGAAGAAGGCGATCGGCATGCGATGCAAGTGCGAGACGAGGCTCGTGCGAATGTCGCGCATGATCGCTTCGCCTACGAACGAATTCAAGTATCCCTGATAGACGCCGATGATGGCCGCGATCGCAGCCGCGGCGATCATCCCGCCTACGTCGCTCCACAAGCCGTGGACGTCGTGGCGTGCGAGCGAGACGTCGATAAGATGTTTCGTAAACAGCGCGGGCGCGAGTCCCAGCGCCGACGTAATGAGAATGCAGACCAGCACCATCGCTTCGCGGCGCCAGTATGGAAGAAAAAGCCGGCCGAGCCTGCCCCAGTTGACCGCCCGCATCACTTTGGGCTTGTCCGGACTGAACATGCTCGACCACATGAGGTGAGTCGGAGGGCCGCCTAGCATCGTCCCGTTCGACCCCGCACCAGACCGCTAAGTTGCCGGTGCTGGGGCTTCGCTCTCCGAATGCTGACGGCGTCTTCTCACATTGATCGCTGCAATCGGTAGAAGTACGAGTC
>JALYUE010000100.1 GCA_030853925.1 Vulcanimicrobiota bacterium
TGTTCATCTATTCGGCGCGGCGCGGCACGCCGGCGGCGCACTGGGAGCAAGTTCCGGCGCAAACGGCGCACGAACGTTTTCTGCGGCTCGCCGACGCGCAGAATGCGGCTTCGCGCGCCTACCACGATCGAAAGATCGGCTCGACCGTGCGCGCGCTCATCCAGGGCCCTTCGCGCAAAGATCGCACGAAGCTCGCGGGCAAAACGCTCGATAACGTAACGGTGATCGCTGCGATGCCGCCCGGATACGATGAAGCGCTGTACGCGCGCGAGCCGTGGCTCGACGTCGAGGTTTTCTCCGCGCACGTGTGGGGCTGCACCGGCACGATCGTGCGCCGCGCGGAGCGCTTTGAAGGCGTTGGAATCGAAGTCGGACGGCCCGTGCTGGACTTGCTCGCGGTCTAGCGTTTTCGTGAGCGTCCAATACTCTCCGATGCTGGAACAGTATTTCGGGATGAAAAATCGCCATCCGGAAGCGGTTTTGCTCAGCCGGGTCGGCGATTTCTACGAAGCGTACGGAGACGACGCCGAAACGATTGCGAGCGCGCTCTCCATTGCGCTTACGTCCAAAGAGGCCGGAGCCGGTCGCCGAGTGGCGATGGCCGGCGTTCCGCACCATGCGCTCGCGCAGTATCTTGCACGTCTCGTTCAGCAGCGCTTCATCGTCGCGCTCGCGGAGCAGCTCGAAGTTCCGCAGCCGAACAAGCTCGTGCGTCGCGATGTCGTGCGCATCGTTACCCCGGGGACCCTGATCGAGGATCAGCTGCTCGACGGAAAAACGAATAACTATCTTGCGGCGATTGCAGTGGTCGACGATACGTTTGCGCTGGCGTATGCCGACGTTTCCACTGGGCACTGCGCGGCGACCTCGATGACGGGCGAACTTGCATACGACGAGCTGCTGGCGGAAGTCGGACGCATCGGGCCGGCCGAAGTCGTGGCCGATCTGCCGCCCGATCTGCGCGCAACGATGAAGGGCACGATCGAATCTTTCGGCGCACGGGTTGCCGCGCCGAGTCTGTCGGCGGTCGGCGGCCGCGCGCGCGGAACGATCGAAGGGTTTTCGCTCGACGAGTCCCTCGCGATGCATCGCGCACTCGACGCGCTGCTCGGATTCGTCAAGCGCACCGGCGTCTGCGCGGCGGACGCGCCTCTGACGCCGGCGCAGTTCTACCATCGTCAGACGTTCCTCGCGCTCGATCCGAACACGCGCAAGAACCTCGAGCTGACCAAAGCGCTGGGGGCGAATCCGAAAGCGACGCTGCTCGCGACACTCGACAAGTGCGCGACCTCCATGGGTTCGCGCATGCTCGCGCGTTGGATTCTCGCTCCGCTCGTCGATCCCGAGGCCATCGCGCAGCGGCAGGACGCCGTTGCGGCGCTCATCCACGAGCACGTGCGTCGAGAATCGATGCAAGAGCTGCTGCGCGGATGTTTCGACCTCGAACGCATCGCGCAAAAAGTCCGCTTCCGCCGCGCGCTTCCCCGCGATGCCGCATCGCTGCGGCGCACGCTTGAAATTCTGCGCCCGCTACGCCAAGTTACGCCGGCGGCATTGGAGGCGCTTGCTGCGCACATCGCCGATTTCGACGACTTGGCGGCGGACCTTCAGGCGACGCTTATGGACGAACCGGCGGCGCAAGTGGCGGACGGCGGCGTTATCCGACCCGAAGCCGACGCCGAGCTTACCGAGTGCGTCGCGCTGCGAACCGACGCGCGCGCGAAACTCTCCGAACTCGAAGAACGCGAACGCGAGCGCACCGGGATAAAATCGCTGAAGATCAAGTATGCGAGCGCGTTCGGGTACGCGATCGAAATCGGTAAGGCGTATGCGTCGAAAGTTCCCGGCGACTACGTGCGCAAGCAAACGCTTTCGACGGGCGAACGCTTCGTAACGCCGGAACTCAAAGAACTCGAACTGTCGATTCAGACCGCGCAGTCACGCCAGCTGCGGCTCGAGGAGCGCCTCTTCGGCGAGTTGATCGAGCGCATCGCCGCGCGCATCGATCGTTTGCTGGAGGCCGCGGAGGCGCTCGCGGAAATTGACGTGCTCGCATCGCTCGCGCAGTGCGCCGCGGAACGTGGATACGTGCGGCCGCAACTGCTTGCTGCCGGCGAGTGCGCCGTCGTCGACGGAAGACATCCGGTTATGGAGGCGATTGTGCGCACGAAATTCGTGCCGAACGATCTGCGCCTGCGCGCCGGCGAGCACCGATTCATCCTTCTGACCGGTCCGAACATGGGCGGAAAGTCTACGTACCTGCGGCAAGCCGCACTGTTGACGATTATGGCGCAGATCGGATCCTATTTGCCCGCAAAGTCCGCGTCGCTGGGCATCGTCGACCGCATCTTCACGCGTATCGGCGCGGGCGACGATTTAGCGTCGGGCCACTCGACGTTCTATCTGGAAATGGCCGAAGCTGCGAATATCTTACGGCGCTGCACGCGACGCAGTTTGCTGCTCATCGACGAGGTCGGGCGCGGAACCGGGACGATCGACGGGTTGGCGATCGCGCAGGCAATCTGCGAATTTTTGCTTGGATTGGACGAAGAGTCGCCGATGACGCTCTTCGCCACGCATTTTCACGAACTCGTAGCGCTCGCCGACCACTGGCCGCTGGTAGCCAACTATCATATTACCGCCGTCGAAAACACGAATCGTAACGGCGCTCCCGTTTTTTCGCATCGGGTTATGCCGGGAAGTTCGTCGCGCTCGTTCGGTATCGAAGTTGCGCGCATGGCGGGCTTGCCGGCCGCAGTCGTCGGCCGCGCGCAAGAAATTGCCGACGCGCTCGGCGGACACGCCGATCTCGAAGAGCAGGTGCCGCTGCGCAAGCGGTTGCCGAAGATCGCTTCGCCGGAGCGACAGCTGACATTTTTAAGCGGCGAGTAGCGTGATCCGCGTACTCGATCCGCAAACCGTCGGCCAGATCGCGGCCGGTGAAGTCGTCGAACGTCCGCTTTCAATCGTAAAAGAGCTGGTGGAAAACGCGGTCGACGCAGGCGCATCGCGTATCTTGGTAAGCGTAGAAGACGGCGGAATCGAATCGGTGGAAGTCGTGGACGACGGTACCGGCATCGCGACAGCCGACTTGCCGCTTGCGGTCTTGCGGCACGCCACCAGCAAACTCGGCCAGGTTGAAGATCTCGGGTCCATTGACTCGCTCGGATTCCGCGGCGAAGGATTGGCGAGCATCGGCGCGGTCGCGCAGCTCTCGATCGTTACGCGGCGCGCGGGAGAACACGTCGGCGCGCGCATCTCGGCGCATGCCGAAGAAGCGAGCGTCGTCGAGCCGGTCGGTGCGCCGCTCGGAACCACCGTTCGCGCGAGCAGACTCTTCGAGAATGTGCCCGTGCGGCGGGAATATTTGCGCTCGCCCGCCGCGGAGTTCAATCGCATTTCGGGCTGGCTCTCGACGTTCGCGCTCGCGTATCCGGGAATCTTGTTTTCATTACTGCACGGCGGAAAAGAAGTTTGGGTTATGCCGGCCGCAGAGGCGCCCGATCAGCGTTTCGCCATGGTTTTCGGGAAGGCCGCGGCGGACGCATTGATGCCGTTGGAACGCGATTCGTCCGCGGGGCTGCGAGGTTCACTCGCCGGATACATCAGCCGGCCCGGCAACGATCGGCCGGATCGCCGCATGCAGGTGCTGTTCGTCAATGGACGGCTGCTCCGCAGTACGCTGCTCGCCGGCGCGTGGACCGCCGGGTACTCCACCTTTGCGATGACGGGACGCCATCCGTACGGCGCGCTTTTTCTCACGCTGCCGCCCGATCACGTGGATCCGAACGTTCATCCGACGAAAAGCGACGTGCGGTTGCGCTACGGCCACCAAGTATTCGATGCGGCCAAGCGCGCCATCGGAACGACGTTGCGTCGCGCCGCAACCCAAACGTTCACCGATTCCGTCGCCGTTTCGTTTTCGCCGCCGGCGCCGGACGGCGAGCGTCTGCAGGGGCAGCTCTTCAGTTCGTTCGACGGCAATACGGCGACCGCAGTCGCTCCAAAGTTGCGCGTTCTCGCGCAGCTCGATCGCACGTACATTCTGGCCACCGACGGGAATGCGCTCGTGCTGGTCGATCAGCACGCCGCGCACGAACGCGTCGCGTACGAACGCATCGTACGTCACGCGCAAGCCCCGGCGCCCGGCGAACCGATGCTCGTACCGGCAACCTTCGAACTCAACGCCGCCGAGAGTGCGGCGCTGGATCGCACCATCGACGCGCTACGGGACGGAGGACTCGACATCGAGCCGTTTGGGGAACGCACGTATCGCGTCGCGGCAACGCCCGCCGGATACGGCGCACGGCCTTTCGACCTGCGCGGATTCATCGACGATCTTACCGAGGATCCAAAAGCGCGCGACGTTCGCGAACGCGTCTGGGCGTCGCTCGCGTGCCATTCGGTCACGGTGGCCGGCGAACGACTGGAAGAGCAAGAGATGTCGACGCTGCTCGATCGATTGGAGGAGTGCGAGAATCCAATGCATTGCCCGCACGGACGCCCGACCATCGTGCGCATGGAACCCGACGCAATCGCGAGGCTCTTCAAGCGCTTGTGAAGCCGAGCGATTCGCCCGGCGTGCTGGTGCTGTGCGGGCCGACGGCCGCCGGAAAAACGCAGCTCGCGACCGACCTGGCGCGTACATACGACGCCGAAATCATCGGAGCCGACTCGCGACAGATTTATCGCGGCATGCCGATCGGCACGGCGTCCCCGAGTGCAGCACAGCTCGCAGCCGTGCCGCACCACCTGATCGGTTTTTTGAACCCGAACGAGCGCTATTCGGCGGCGCGTTTTGCAGCCGACGCCACCGCCTGCGTGCACGCCATTCACGCGCGCGGCAAACGCGCGATCGTCGTCGGCGGAACGGGCTTTTACATCCGCGCGCTCACCGGCGACGTCGATCTCGCGCCGGCGTACGATGC
>JALYUE010000112.1 GCA_030853925.1 Vulcanimicrobiota bacterium
TTTCGATGCTTGCTAAACGCGACGAACCGCAAACCGTCGTTCGTGCCTCGTCGCCGCAGCCGACGCTGCCGCCCGTGACGCCCGCTCCGAGCGAGAAGCCGACGCCCGAACCGACCGTTCCCATCGAGACGACGCCGCCGACGCTCGCCCCCGAAGCGACGGCAATGCCCGTAGCGCCGGGCGCGCCGAAGGCCAAACCGAAGGCTACGCACGCGCGTAACGTTCTGAGCGCCGCGCACGTTGCCGCCGCCGTTGCGGCTCCTGCGCAACCGGCTCCGGAGAGGACCGTGTCGCGGCAGGCGAGTTCCGCGCCCGCGAGCGCAACGACGCTAGCGCCGCGCAGTACCGACGCGCCTTCGAGTGCCGACGATGCAGACTCGGAATTTGCGAAGCTGGCAGCGGGCGTCGTGCGGCAATACATCGCCGCCGTCGCGCGCGGCGACGTGCCGAGTGCTTACGGCGCGCTCGGACAGAGCGTACCGGATACTGCCGATCTGCCGGAAATAGGCGTCATCGACGGCAACACGCGCATCAGGCACGTCGAAGCGCGCGGGTCCGGCGACGCGGCGGCCGTCAACGTCGACATGCAGGGCCGAAGCGGTTTGTTTTTCGGGCAATATACCGTGCATAAAACGCCGAGCGGCGCTGCCGTGATCGTGCAGCACACGCTCGTTAAGCCGTAAACTCTGCGGGAGAACATGATGGGCGCCGATGGGCCGATCGAAAGTTTACTAGTCACCGGCGAGCGCTTTCACGCGCCGCCGTCGGTTCGGCAGTGGGCGTCTATCGAGGATCAAGACGCATGGAACGAGCGTGCCGCCAAAGACCCGCTGCAATTTTGGAAAACGTGCGGCGAGCGATTGCAATGGAACGTGTCGCCTCGAGAGACTTTGCAAGGCGGGCTCGACGACGCACATTGGTATCCCGGCGGCCGGCTAAACGCAACCGTCTCGTGTCTCGACCGGCACGCCGCGACGCATCCCGGCGCGACGGCGTACCTGTACTTGCGAGAAGACGGCGTCGAAAAGCGGACGACGTACCGCGAGCTGCTCGAGGCTACGTGCCGTCTTGCGAACGCGTTGCGGGCTGACGGGGTGCGGTCGGGCGACCGCGTGTGCATTTACATGCCGCTCGCGCTCGAAGGCATCGTCGCCATGTTGGCCTGCGCGCGAATCGGCGCGGTCCACAGCGTGGTCTACGCCGGACTCGGGGCGACGGCGCTGCGCGACCGCATCGCGGATGCGGGCGCCGAGGTCGTTATCGGCGCGGACGTTACGTATCGGCGCGGGCGAGAAGTCGATCTCAAGCGGATCCTCGATGACGCCGTCCGCCACGTGCCGGCCGTTCGCCGTACGGTCGTGTGGCGTCGTGCCGCTTCACCCGCAGCACTCGGTGACCGGGAACGCGATTTCGACGAGTACGTCGCCGCGCAGAGCGTTACGTGCGAACCCCAAATTGTCGATGCGAATCACCCGCTTTTTATTTTGTATACGAGCGGTACGACCGGTAAGCCCAAGGGCGTCGTCATGCCGCACGGCGGCTACTTGGCCGGAACCGCCGCGATGCTCGCATACACGACCGACATCACGCCCGGCGATACGTACTGGTGCACGAGCGATATCGGTTGGATCGTCGGACATTCGCTCATCGTTTACGGCGCGCTCGCAAACCGTTATTCGAGCATCATCCGCGAAGGCTCGCCCGATTACCCGTCGCCTGCCGCGGTCTACGAGACGATCGACAAGTATCGCGTCTCGAAACTGTACACGGCTCCGACGCTCGCGCGCATGCTGATGCGGTACGGCGCGGAGCTCGCGCAGCGTTCGGATCTCTCGTCGCTGCAAGCGGTGTTCTGCGCGGGCGAACCGCTCAACCCCGAGGCTTGGCATTTCCTGTTCGACACGATCGGCGCGCACCGCGCTGCCGTGTGCAACCAGTGGTGGCAAACGGAAACCGGCGCCATGATGATGGGCTTTTTGCCGACGACCGCGGTTCGCCCGGATCGCAGCGGAAAAGCGCTCGGTCCGATCGAATTCGACGTCGTCGCGCGCGACGGTACGCCCGTGCCGCGCGGAACCGGAGGACTGCTCGTCATCCGAAACCCTTGGCCGCATATGTTTTCCGCAATCTGGGGCGACCGCGACCGGTACGCGCAATACTTCAACACCGTACCGGGCGTATATACGGCGGGCGACGTGGCGACGATCGACGACGACGGGTACATTACGGTTCTCGGGCGCGCGGACGACGTGCTCAACGTCGCCGGACACCGCATCGCAACGGCGGACGTCGAAAGCGCGATCGTTTCACACCCGGCTTGCGGTGAGGCGGGAGTGATCGGCAAAGCCGACGCGATTAAAGGCGAGGTCATCAAAGCTTTCGTCGTGTTGCGGGTCGGCCACGAGCCGAGCGACGCGTTGAAGTCGGCACTCGGCGAACACGTGCGCTATCACCTCGGCCCGATCGGTACGCCGGCTGAAATCGAGTTCGTCCCGAAGCTTCCGAAGACGCGTAGCGGCAAAATCATGCGCCGTTTACTGAAGGCGCAAGAAGCCGGCATCGAACTCGGCGACACGACTACTCTCGAGGACTGAGAGTCATGGCGTTCGGAAACAACGTATCGGCAGCGTTTGTGACGGCCGCATTCTCGATCGTGCTCATGGGAGCGACGGCGCCGCCGGTCCCTCGGGCGTATTTAGGAGCTTGGGCGCACGGCTCGTGCGCGAAGCTCGACGACCGGCTCGTCATTACCGCAACGTCGGCGCACTTCTCGACGATGCGGCCTGAAAATATCTATTTTGACGCCTCGCGCGACGGCGGTGAATTCGGCGCAGTCCACTGGAGGCGAGAAGGAGACGTCGACAATTTCGTTTACCTGGAGGCAAACGATATGCTCGTTCACAACACGCAGGGTTTTCATATGCCCGGTGTCGTCGCGTACAAGCGCTGTGGTCCGCGGCCGCCCAGGAAGCGGTAAGCTTACGCACCGCCGCAGCTGTGCTGAGAATCGGGTCCCATGTACGCGGCGTGATGCCGATAGTCGTAGACGCGGTACACGAGACCACGTGGGTCGATGTTGGGATTGCAGACGACCTTGCCCGTCTGTGGGTCGTGGGTCGGTGTAGGGAAGGCGACGAGGCACACTTGAACTTTGTCGCCGATCTTCTCGGATTGCATGAGCTTGTTCGTTCGATCGCCATCGTAATGAACGACCGCAGCGTTCCGAAACGATCTTCCGTTGAGAAATTTCGGTGAGCTGGGGAGTCTGATCTCGACGACGACCCCGCTATCGAACGTTTGGTGCGCGGACGCCGGCTCTTCCAGCCGCGAGTGAACCGCCGTTACGAAGCCGTCGACGCACGGAACGTTCTTGCCGGCTTGCCAAGCGCCGCCGGCGAGGGCCATGCTTTCCTGCTCGTCGGCTACGGTCGCAGCTTGCACTCCGGCGACACTTTGCAAGAGTAACGTCAATGCAGATGCGATGAGCCCCAGCGTTCTCATTCGATACACTCCTTGACTCGGTAGCGTGTCGATCCACACGGCTCTCGACTACGACTGCGCGGGTACGCTAGACGTGTAAGTAGCGGCTCAACACCTCCGTGTTGCCGCGGAGTTCCGCGGGCGTGCCTTCGAATTTGATCGTGCCTTGATCGATGACGTAGCAGCGGTCGGCGACCGATAGCGCCGAATAGAAGTTCTGCTCGACGAGCAGAATAGTCATGCCTCGAGCTTTTATTTCGCGCACGATCGCTTCGACTTCGCGTACGATCAGCGGCGCGAGGCCCTCGGTCGGTTCGTCCAGCAGCAAGAGTTGCGTGTTTTGCACGAGCGCGCGCGCGATAGCGAGCATCTGCTTCTCACCGCCCGAGATTTCGTCGCCTTTGTTGGCGGCACGCTCTTTGAGACGCGGGAAACGCTCGTACACGTGCTCTAGCGACCAGCCCGGTTTACGCGCGGTCACTTGGGCGAGTTTGATGTTTTCCGCGACCGTCAGGTTCGTAAAGATCCGTCGTTCCTCGGGTACGAGCGAGATGCCGCGGCGGGCGTTCGCCATCATGCCGCTGCCGGTCACGGCGTTGCCCTCGAATACGACGCGCCCGCGGCGCGGCGGCACCCAGCCGACGATACTTTTGAGCGTCGTGGTCTTGCCGACGCCGTTACGCCCGAGCAGCGCTACGGTCTCTCCGCGCCGCACCTCTAAGCTCAAATTCTTGAGAATGTGGCTATCGCCGTAATACGTGTCGATTGCCGTCACGCGCAGCAGCGCGTCGCCGCGCGGTACGACGGCCACGTTCATACGTGACCTTCCGTATGGCCGCCGAGGTACGCTTCCTGCACGCGTTCGTTCGCGCGAATTTGAGCGGGCGTTCCTTCGGCGAGAATCTTGCCCTGATGCAGCACGGTGATCGAGTCGGAAATCCCCATGATCATCGTCATGTCGTGTTCGATCAGCAATACCGTCATGCGCTTCGCAAGGCCGCGGATCAACGCGTCGGTCTTTTGCACTTCTTCGATCGACATACCGGCGACCGGCTCGTCGAGCAATAAGATCTGCGGCTTCGTCGCAAGCGCGACCGCGATGTCGAGGCGCTTTTTGTCCCCGTGTGAGAGGTCGCCCGCGCGCGCGCCGGCAAGCCGCTGTAAGTCCACGAGTTCGAGCGCTTCGCGTGCCAACTCGTCGACGGGTCCCAAGCGCTTTGACGTACGAAACAACTCGAGCGCGAACGAGCCTTGCGTTCGGGCGAGCGCGGCGAGCCGGCAATTCCCATAGACGCTAACGTCGGGATACACGTTTGCCGTTTGGAACGCTTTCGCGATGCCGCGCGCGACGCGGCGCGGGCCCGCGAGGTGCGTGATCTTCTCATCCTTGAAAAGAATGTCGCCTTCGGTCGGTGCCGCAAGTCCCGAAAGCAGGTTGAAAAACGTCGTCTTCCCTGCGCCGTTGGGACCGATCACGGCTCGCAGCTCCCCTTCGCGCACGCTGAAATCGATGCCGCTGTTCGCGGCGAACGCGCCGAAGCGCTTACCGAGTCCGCGCGTTTGCAGTATCGCATCCATCAGTGCGTCGCCCCTTCGGCCGGTGCGGAGCGAACGGAATCGACGAGCACGGCGCGCGCGCGATTGCGTTTGAACGAGCCGAGTATTCCACCCGGTAAGAAGACGATCACGGCGACGAACAAGATACCTTCGAACAAGCGCCAAGCGTCCGTCTTCGCACTGATGACGTTCTGCAAGTACATGATGAGCCCGGTGCCGAGCAGTGGGCCGAAAAGCGTCTTCACGCCGCCTACGACTGCGAAAATCACAAAGTTTCCGCTGGTCTCGACGGTCAACGAGTCGGGCGCCGTCGACGATTCATAGAGGCCGCGCAGCGCCCCCGACAGCCCCGTCAACGCGCCCGCGATGACGAATGCCGCGAGCTTATAGCGGCGCGGATCGAAGCCGACGAACGTGCTGCGTTCCTCGTTGTCGCGAATGGCGCCGAGCACTTCGCCGAACTGCGAGCGCACGAGCGTCCGCGTGAACGCCAGGACCGCGAACATCACGATTGCCGCGAACACATACCAATAATGAACGTCCGCCAGGTTGCCGAACGGTCCGAGATCGAGCGGCGGCAGCGTCTTCGTCAAGTCGATCGACGCGAACCCTAGGGCCAGCGGCGGCGCCGTGATCGCCTGCAGCCCGTCGTCGCCTTGCGTCAGATCGTGCCACTTGAACACCACGAAGAAAAACATTTGCGCGAAAGCGAGGGTCAACAAAGCGAAGTAGATGCCGTACAGACGCACGACCAGCAGGCCGATGAGAAATGCCATCAACGTCACGAAGCCGACGGCGAGCGCGAGCGCGAGCCAAAAGTTCGGATGCGTGGGAAAGAAGCGCGAGATCGTCAACAGCGCCACATACGAGCCGAGGCCATAGAATGCGGCCTGACCGTAGGACAATAAACCCGCGTAGCCCAGCAATAAGTTAAAGCCGATCGTCGCGATGCTCACGATCAAGATTTGCGTCGCGAGCCCCGGATAGCCGCCGATCGGATGGATCGCAAGCGGGAAGAGCGCGAGGCCAAGTAGCGTCAGCCCGTAGAAGCGAACGTCGTTCACCCGCGGATGACCTCGCTCTCGCCGAAGAGGCCCGATGGCCGAACGATGAGGACGAGCGCCATCGCGACGTAGATGACCACGTCGCTCGCGGCCGGAAATACGAGCGTCGTCAAGCTCTGCAGTTCCCCAACGAGCAGCCCGCCAAGCACGGCTCCCCAAAAACTGCCGAGTCCCCCGATGACCACGACGACGAACGACGGCACGAGGAACGAAAAGCCGGTGTTCGGATCGACGCTGTAGATCGGGCTCGCCGCTGCGCCCGCGAGACCCGCGAGCGCCGCTCCGAGCGCGAAAATGACGGTCGAGGCCTGTTTGATGTTGCCGCCGAGCAACTGCACCATCGTGCGGTCGCGAATGCCGGCGCGTACGATCAAGCCGTAATCCGTCCGTTCGATAAAGAACCAAACGGCGAGCACGAGCAAGACGATGCCGAAGGCGAAAATCAAGCGGTAGGCGGGATATTGTGTGAAACCTAAATCGAACGAACTGCCGATCGCGGCCGGAACGGGAAAGGTGCGCGTCGTTCCTCCGAAGATCAGCCGCAGCGTTTCCTCGACGACGATCGCGACCCCGAACGTCACCAGGATCTGCGCAGTCGGTTCTTTATCGTAGAACAAGCGCAGCAGCGCGCGGTCGAAAAGGACCGCGAACGCAGCGACCGCGAGCGGTGCGGCTATGATTCCGGCGACCATCCCGTATTGCCCGGCGACGACGAGGCCGACGTAGGCGCCGATCGCATAGAACGCGCCGTGTGCGAAATTGACGAGTCTGAGCATACCAAAGACGATCGTCAAGCCAAGTGCGATCGCAACGTAAACGAGGCCCCGGACGAATCCGTCGAGGAGTTGGCCCGGGAGTTGATGCAGGATGCCTTCGATAACGCCTTCGTTCGCCTCAATTATGAAGAGACCGGCTCCGCGTGGCGCGGTCCGGTCTCCGATGTAACGCTTAGTCGCGCTTACGCAGATTCGATTTTACATTTGGAGGTCGATTGTGGAATCGCGACGATGTCGCCCTGGTGAACTTCGAGGACTTTCCCGTAGGCGTACGGCGACTTGCGGTCTTTCACCGGTAAACCTTCGAGAACGAGCACGCTATTGATGCCCTGATGATCGAATGCGCGCCAGTATTCAGGTTCTTTCGTGGCCGTGAAGTGGTAGTTTTCCATTTTCCCGATGAATTTGATCGGGTCGAGCGACCCCGCTCGCTCGATACCGCCTTTCCACTGATACATATTCGTGTACGCGCACTCGGCGCCGTTGCTCGGCGGTGTCCCCCACTTACTCGTAAAGGCGTCGACGAATTTCTTGGCCGCGGGATATTTGCCGGCATGGTACGCCCAATAGAACGGCGCGGTGGTCACGACGTTGTCGAAATTGTCTCCGGCGCCTTTGGCCATATATTCGTCCACGAGGGGGACGAGGATTTTGGTCGATTTCGTCAAGCCGAATCCGGCCGCCTGATTGAGGCAGTTAACCATGTCCTTACCGAACTGCGTGATCACGAGGACGTCGGGTTTCGCGGCCTGAGCTTGCGAGAGCGCCGCGCTGAAGTCGGTCGTCGTCAACGGCGTCAAGATGTTGTTGACCGTTTTTGCACCCTTAGGTTCGACGACGGCGGTCAAATTATCGAAGACGCTGTGACCCCAAGAGTAGTCGGCAGTAATGTGGAACCAGCGTCCCGTCCCGTACTTCGTAAGCAGCGTCTTCGCGAGCGATTGCGCCGACATATGCGCGTTGTTGTAACGGCGGAACGTATGGTAATGGCACTTGTCGTCCGTCGGGTCGTCGCCGTGCGTTAATGTCGCCATGAAGATCGTTTTCTTCTCTTGGCACAAGCCCGAAACGGCGTTCGCGGTGGCCGTACTCGAGCCTCCGGTGATCATGACGGCGCCGTCGCGCTCGATCATACGCCGCGCGTTTTCGACGGCTGCCGGCGCTTTGGTCTGGTCGTCGCCGACCGTTTCTTGAATCTGCATGCCCATCACGCCGCCCTTGGCGTTGATTTCGGCGATGGCCAGGCGGTAGGCGCGCAACTGGTCGGCGCCTTGATCCGAGTACGGACCCGTTTGCGGCACATCGAGCCCGACGACGAGCGTTTTCGTGGGCGCTGCTATGACGTTGATGCTGGCGAACGTCGCCGCGGTAGCGGCGAGTCCGCCTGCAATAAACTGACCGCGGCTCGGGGTGACTGCCTCAAACTTCAACCAGGTCTCCTACCCGGGAATACGTCCCGAACGAAATTTCCGCGCATCCATACGCTGTAGTAAAAATTTTTCGTTACGCTGTCGGGGTCGATTCCCTGCCGTTTCAAGCGTGTGAACGGTATGGTCTATCGGCGCGCAGACGGGACACGGACGAGCCGCGGGGAGGTTCCGAGGGGGCTGGTGGGATAAGGGCGCTCCATGCGGCGTTTACGGCTCGCGAGAACATTTTTTGCTGCGTGGGCGGCTCTGGCTGCCGTGCTATTTTCGATGGTGCCTGCCCTTTCGGCGACGCTTGCGAACGTGCGCATCGACCCGCAAGCGAGTGGCGGTGCGCTCGTCGCCGTCAGTTTTACCGGCGGCGCGCCGACCTATCACGTCGTCGGAGCCGGTACGGCGGAGACGTCCGTGCTCTTCGACGGCGCGACGCTCGGTCCACAGGTCTCACCTTCGATCGCCGGAGCCGGGCCGATCACGAGCGCGTCCGTCGCGCAGACGGGCAGCTCGAGTAGCGTCGCCCTGCATCTTACCGGCCCGAATCCCGTGCGCGTACGGGTTGCAGGAAGCATCGTGCTGATCGACGTTTCCCCGCTTGCGGGCGGCGCGCTGCCGAACCCGTTCGCCGCGGCCGGCGGCGCCGTCGGCGCGGCCCCGGGCTTAGGGCCGGTCACCGTGGTCGTCGCGCTGAAATATGCCGACATCAGCGAGATTGCGGGCGTTCTCTTCGCCGGAGCGAACATCGCCTCCAACGATACTTTCACCCCCATGCAGACACAGCTCGGAGCCTCATCGCTCGGCGGCGGAAGTTTCGGCGGGATCGGCGGCGGAGGCGGATTCTCGCAGCAGCAGCCGGTGCAGACGTTCGGCGGTGGATTCGGCGCGCAGGCGGTCGGCTTGGCGCAGCGCGTCAACGATAATATCGCCGTCGATCGGCGTCTCAACGCGATTATTTTGAGCGGAACCCCGGAGGTCGTCGCCGGCCTGCGCGCGATCATCGAGAAGCTCGACGTTCCAGTGCAAAGCGTTATCCTCGAAACGCAAATCGTCGAACTCAGCGACAGCGCGGCGCGTAACGTCGGACTCGACGCCTCGCCCGACGGCAGCGGCGTCGTCGTCAACGCGAACGGGCGCTCGTCCAGCTCCACCGGAGCCTCGGCCGGCAACGGATACACGCTCGGCACGGGGCAACTGGGCTCCGGCGCCGCGACGCTCAATGCGCTTCTGTACGCACAGATCACTCAGGGCAACGGCCGCGTGATCGCGAAACCGCGCATCCTGGCACAAAGCGGCCAACAGGCGTCGATTCTGACGGGCGACGCCATTCCGATCCTTACGAATATCGCCGTTCAAAACGTCGGGACGGCGGCCCAGGTCAATTACGTCAACGTCGGCGTGAACTTGCAGATCCTTCCGCGGGTCAGCAGCGACGGCTTCGTGACCTCGCACATCTATTCCGAAGTGTCGAGCGTGACGAGCTTCAATCCTCAGGGCATTCCGCAAATCAGTCAGCGCACGGCGAACACGACCGCGACCGTACACGATGGGGACGCGTTCATAATCGGCGGCTTGCTGCAAGACAACGAATTGCGCAATCTCAGTAAAATTCCGTTCATCGGCGACCTGCCGCTGATCGGGGTGTTCTTTCGGCACGTCAGCACGTCGCATTCACAGACGAACTTGTACATCGTCGTGACCCCGCATATCGTCGGTGGCAACACGTCTGCGTCGACCGTGCAGCCGCTCGTAGTCCCGGCGCCGTTACCGCAAGTCGCGCCGCCGCCGGCACCGGGAAAGCCGTCGAATTCGCCCGGACCTCTGGCACCCCCGAAGCCGTCTGCGTCACCCCGCTCGCGTTGAGCGCTCGGAGTACGCTTGCTCGCGCGAGCGTAAGCATCGCCTTGGGCTTTCTTGCGGCCGGTTGCGCGCCATCCGCACCCCGTTTCAAAGCGTCCACGAGCGTCGAAGCGTTTTGCGGCTCGAAGCAAGCTCGACTCACCGGTGTCGCGAGCGTCGTCACGTCCACCAATGACGTCCTGCTCCCCGAGCGACCCTCGGCGGCCGAAGTGCAGCGTGCGGCGCGCGCCGGCGACGGCGTGATCGTACGTTGGGACGATCAACTGCTCGCGCTCCCGCGCGTTTCGCGCGAGCTCGGCGAAAGCGACGGCTACGCCCGCGTCCGCGCCGCCGCGATACCGCCGGCAGACCCCGCCGCCACGTCGCGCCGCCTCTATCTCTTGGTTCGCGACCACGCGCGCGAACGCTGGATCGCTCTCGAAGCCTTCGACGTCCAAAACGTCTGCGTCGAAGGCAAACGTGAGTCGTAGCGGCGGCGGCCGCTACGACGTGCCTCCGCTTTCGCTACGGCACGAAGGTAAGTTTAAGCTGTGCGGCCATGAATGGCCGGTCTAGCGGGCTGAAGCCCGCTAGACGTTTAAAAGCGCGCCCGCGGTGGCTGTGGAAACGGTGGTAAGACGGTCGTAAAGCCTGCATAAGCTGTTTGCGGAACCTTAGTTATGGCGCGGCGAAGCGGTGCTGGCCGCTCTGCAAATCCGAGCGATCCGCAAGAGCCAAAATAAGATCGCTGCGACGCACGCACGAGCGCCCCCAAACCCTTAAACGTCTGGCGCGCTTTAGCGCGCCAGACCCGGCATTTATGCCGGAACACCTTCAACCTACCTTCGTGCCGTAGCGAAAGCGGAGGCACTCGTAGCGGGCCTCAGCCCGCTACGATAGCGGAGGCACAGCTACGCATTGGGTTGCCTCCGCGCTCCCGCCAAAGTTCGGAGGTCGTTTCCGATGAGATGCTCCGTTGCGAGGGCAATGAGAAGCGTGCCGATCTCGACCGGGATGAAGTCGGCTGGGGGATCTGCGATCGCAGGTAACAGCAGGACGGTCGCGGCGGCGATGAAGATGAAGCCGACGAGGGCGCAGACGAGGCCCGTAACGAAGGCCCGCACGTCGCGTAGCGAAGCTCTGACGTCGCGCAGGACGCGCAGCGGCGACCGCGTTCCGACGTTCCATACGACGAATGCGAGCGTCTCGAGAACGAGCGCACCGAGCAGGCGCCAGAAGGCATCGACGACGAGCGTTAAATCGATCGTCCGCTCGCGGACGAGGCATCCTCGTCGGGCCACGTCGCTATTTCTCCCAAAGCCGCGGATTTGACGACTTTGAGTCCGAGCGTCGCGCACTTCATGCGCGCCGGGCTTATGCCGATGCCGACGTTTTCGAGGACGCACTCGATCGGCAAACGAGCGACGTCTTCGAGCTTCTGGCCCTTGAGCGATTCGGACAACATCGAAGCCGAAGCCTGGCTGATGGCGCAGCCCTTCCCCGAGAAGCGGACGTCGCTGACGCGCCGCTCGCCGTCTAGCTTTAACTCGAAGCGAATGCGGTCGCCGCACAATGGGTTGAGGTCTTCGGCTACGGCATCGGGCGCGTCCAACTGGCCGAAATTCCGCGGATTTCGATAGTGGTCGAGGATGTATTCTTTGTAAAAGTCGTCCACGTCAACATCTCATGGCAGGCGGAACACCTGCGCCGCTTTTTCGAGAGCGTCGATGAATTGATCGACGTCTTCTTCGGTGTTGTACAGGTAGAACGAAGCGCGCGCGGTTGCGGGCCAGCCCATCTTTTCCATCAACGGCATCGTGCAGTGGTGTCCGGCGCGCACGCACACCCCCTCGGAATCTAGAATCGAGGCCAGATCGTGCGCGTGAATATCGGCAAAATTGAACGAGATCACATCCGAGCGATCGCGCAGGTTGCGCGGACCGTACACCGTCAGCCCGCGCGCTTCGAACGGACGCAAGCGCTCGAGCGCGTACGCGGTTAAAGCTCGCTCGTGCGCGGCGATCCATTCCATGCCGACGCCTTCGAGATAGTCGACCGCCGCGCCTAAGGCGATGGCGTCCGCGATGTTGCTCGTTCCGGCTTCGAATTTCCACGGCAACTCGTTGAACGACGTGCGTTCGTAACCGACTTCTCTGATCATGTCGCCGCCGGTAAGGAACGGCGGCATCGCATCGAGCAGCGCGCGTTTGCCGTAGAGGAAACCGATACCCGTGGGGCCGAGCATCTTGTGTCCGCTCGCTGCGAAAAATTCGACATCCAGCGCGCGGACGTCGACTTTGAAATGCGGCGCCGACTGCGCGCCGTCGATCAACACGACGGCGCCGGCGGCATGAGCTTTGGGGACGATCGTTTCGAGCGGCGCGATCGTCCCGAGTGTGTTGGAGACGTGCGAGAGGGCGACGAGCTTGGCGCCCGCGAGCTTTGCGTCCAGGTCGTCCAGCAGATGCATCCCGTCCGCGTCGACCTCGATGAAGCGCAGCTGCGCGCCCGTCTTCGCAGCGAGCAACTGCCACGGAACGAGGTTCGAATGATGTTCGAGCTGCGAGGTCACGATCGCATCGCCCGGCCGCAAATTGTGCAGGCCCCACGTGAAGCTGACGAGGTTGATCGCTTCGGTCGTGTTGCGCGTCCAGATGATCTCCGCGGGTTCTGCCGCATTGACGAAGCGGGCGACCTTTGCGCGAGCTTCTTCGAAACGCTCGGTCGCGCGCTCGGCGAGTTCGTAGACGCCGCGGTGAATGTTCGCATTGTCGTGTGTGTAGTAATGAACGAGCGCGTCGATGACGCTTTGCGGTTTTTGCGAGGTCGCCGCCGAATCGAGATACGCGAGCCGTTTTCCGCGCGACGTCGGTTGCGCGAGGATCGGAAAATCCAGCGCGAGCCGCGCGGCGCGCGTGTGGGGTTCGGCGATCACGATTCGCTCGCTACGGTGGCGGCGCCGCCGACCTTGGCTGCGAGCACGGCGCGCACTTCGTCACGCAAGTCGTCCGTCGGAAACCGTGAGATCGCGGGCTCGAAGAAGCCGAGCGCGATCATTCGCTCCGCATCGGAGCGCGCGATACCGCGGCTTTCGGCGTAGAAAAGCACGTCGTCCGATATCGCGCCGACGGTAGCGCCGTGGAACGCCTTCACGTCGTTCGCCGCGATTTCGAGTGCGGGCACGGAGTCGATGTGCGCGCCCGGCGACAGGAGAAGAGCGTCGTCGCGCAGCGAAGCGTCGGCACCGTGTGCGTCCGCCAAGATCTTGATATTACCGAGATAGCGCCCTTGCCCGCGGCCGTTGCCGGCGCTGCGCACGATCGTTTCGGAGGTCGTCGCTCCGGCCGCATGCACGGTTTCCGTCTCGAGATCGACGTGTTGGTCGCCGTTCGAGAAGAAGAGCGCGACGACGCTCGAATGGGCGCCGCGCGCCGGTTCCGTGGCGCGAAAGCGAGAGACGGTGTGCATCCCGCCGAGTTCGGCCAACGCCATCTCGAGCGAAGCGTCCGGCCCGAGGGTGGCGCGCCGCGTCATGATGACCCGGGAGCCGTCGCCGCAGCGCTGATCGACCGCGTAGGCCAGGTGCGCGCGTTCGCCTACGACGATTTCGGTAATCCCGCACACGAAGGGCGCTTCGCCCGCCGTCGCCAGGCGCTCGATGATGGTCGCGCGGGCACCCGCGCCTAGCGAGACGAGCGTGTAAGGAAAGAGCGCTTCGTCGCGCGCATCGTAGCCGACGAGCAGTGGCTCGTCGACGACGACTCCGGCCGGAACGTCCACGAACGCGCCGTGATTCTGGAACGCGAGTGCGAGCGACGCAAACGTATCGTCGCGCGTGTCGACGGCGCGGCCGAATGCGCGCCGGAACGCCTCGCTATGCCGTTCGCGCGCAATTGAAAATCGCTCGATGGTCACGCCGGCGCGGCGCGCTTGCGGCGAGAGCGTTTCGAGTTCGACTTCCGCCGCAGACCTCGCCGGGAACGGCACGAGGGCAGACAGATCGAGCTTCGCGAGGTCGTGCTTCCAGCCGCGGCCGCCGCGGACGCCGACGCGCACCGGTAATTCCTGAAAACGCGCGAGGGCGTCATATCGCGCTTGCGCGTCGATCGACCCGGCGCCGTAATGCCCGAGTAACGCGTCGAGCGACGCTTTAGATACACCGCGGACGGCGAGCTCGGGACTACCCGACACTCGCGGCGACCTCTTCGCGAATCTTGTCGTAACCGTCGCGTTCTATAACGTTCGCGAGTTCCGGCCCGCCCGACTTCACGATGCGGCCGTCCATCATGATATGCACCCGGTCCGCGGCGATATATTGTAAAATCCGCGGATAGTGCGTGATGATCAGAAAGCCGATCGTTTTGCCCGCTTCGCTTTGTCGCAGCGCATTGACCGAGCTGCCGACCGCGCGCAACGCATCGACGTCGAGCCCCGAGTCCGTCTCGTCGAGAATGGCGTATTTCGGCGAGAGCATCGCGAGCTGCAGCATTTCCAGCCGCTTTTTCTCACCGCCCGAAAAGCCGTCATTGACGTACCGGCTGAGGAACGCGGTATCCATGTCGAGCACGTCGAGTTGTTCGAAAATCAAAGCGCGAAACTTCGAAGGGGTCAAGTCGTCGGGATGCACCGCTTGACGCGCGGTGCGAATGAAGTTCGCGACCGATACGCCCGGAATTGCCGCCGGATACTGAAACGATAGGAACAACCCAGCTTTCGCACGCTTATCGGGGGCGAGGCCCGTCAAATCTTCACCGTCCAGCGTCGCTGAGCCGCCGGTAACGTGGTAACTGGGGTGTCCGGCGACGGAAAACGCCAAGGTCGATTTGCCGCTGCCGTTGGGCCCCATTAGCGCGTGAACGCTGCCGGGTTCGACGCTGAGGTCGATGCCTTTTAAAATGTCGTTGCCGTCGACGCTCGCCGTAAGACCGGAAATGTGAAGTCCGCGCTCGCTCATAGGGACCCATGGTAAGACGCCGGGCGAAGAAAGTCAAGGAAAGTATGGACTATCTTCGCTTTTCATGATACGTTCATTTCAAGACATGCAGGATGCGCGTTTCTTCCAGACGACCAGGGGCAAGATCGTGACGGTGCTGCGCCGGCGTCACTCGGCTTCTGCCGTCGATTTGGCTGCAGAATTCGGTTTATCGCCGAACGCGGTTCGCCAACATTTGCTGATGCTGGAACGCGACGGCTACGTCGTTGAAAAGTCGGTGCGGCGCGGGCCCACTAAGCCCACTTTAGAGTATTCGCTAACCGCGAGCGCGGAGTCGCTGTTTCCGCAGCGGTACGATAAGATGCTTAACGCCGTGCTGCGTGAGGTTAAGACGTCGTTCGGGAGCGAAGCGTTCGAATCGATGGTCGGCAAGCTTGGCGAGCGCGCGTCGGCCGAGTATCGCCGCAAACTGACGGCACCCGACGCCATGGGCCGCGCCGAGCAGTTAGCCACGCTGCTGCGCGAAAACGGCGTCGATGCGGAGGTCGTCGAGACCGCGAGCGGCGCGCTCGAATTGCGCGAGCATAACTGTCCGTACGCGCAAACCGTGGGCGAGCATCCCGAAGTGTGTTCGATCATCCGAACGGTTTTGAACGACGCGCTGGCCGACGGCGCGAAGCAGGTCGAATCGATCGCAACCGGAGGCCATGCCTGCCGGTTCGAGATAGCGGCGGCGCCGGAAGCCGTTCGGCGTTGATGTGAGGAGTACGTTGTTTCCGTGAATTTTGTGAAGTTTCAAGAGCTGGTCGAAAAGCGCAGCGGTTTCCGCACGATGGAGCGTCCGCACGCGAGCGGTGAGTATTTCAGCGATTCGTGCGGCGACATGTACACGTATTACCTCCAAGTCGGTCCGGGCGACGTCATCGAAGACGTTTCGTACTTTACGACCGGCTGCGGTTTCGGTACGGCGACGTGCAGTCTGCTCGTCGACCTCGCGCAGGGTAAGACGCTCGACGCTGCCTACGCGATCTCGCAAGCGGATATCGAAGCCGAACTCGACGGTTATCCGGAGAAGAAGAAGGATTACCCCGAGCGTTCTCTGGCAGCGCTACGTGCCGCCATCGACGATTTTCGCAAGAAACGCGCGGCCGGTTCGATCACGGACGACATGCTGCAGCGCGCGCACGATGAAGCCGCCGTCCGTGCTCCGCTTGCCGCGCCGGCGCCTTCGCCCGCGATTATCGACGACGCCAAGGTGCTCATCAAGCTTCATTAACCGGGCGCCGGCCGCGCGCCGGTGGTGAGCGGCGGCACGCGCCGAAGTAGAGCTTTTCGCTTTGGATTGTGCCACCATCACGGCATGAAGTCGACTGTTGCGATCGTGCCTATCGCCCTTCTGCTAGGTACTTTTGCCGGCAGCGGCGTTTCTCAAGCCGGCTCGACTTCCGGGCAACGCGGGATCTCTGCAGCGAGCAGTCATGCGGCGTTGCCGACACCCGATCCGCGCATTCGCTTTCCGAACGGCTTTTACGCGAACGTCATCGCGAGCGTCGGAAGTCCGCGCGAATTGGCGTTCCTCCCGAACGGCGACTTGCTCGTCGGCAGCCTTGGAAACGCATTAACGATCGTTCCGGGCGCCGACGGCCCGGGCGCCGCCGGCACACCGCAGACGTTCATCACGCTGCCCGAATCGCCGGCGCACGGTGTGACCTACGCGCCGAACGGCGCGGTCTATGCCGCCACCAACACGACCGTTTGGAAGATTCCATACACGTCCGGCGATCGTTTCGAATCGACCGCGACCGCGATCGCGCGCGTGAGAACCGGACCCGTCGCGCCGCATTCCGACGGCGACGTTCATACGACCACGAGCGTCGTCGCATCCGCGACCTCGCTGTACGTCGGCGTCGGGTCGTCGTGCAACGCGTGCGTCGAAGTAGATCCGACACGCGCGACGGTGCTGCAGATGGCTCTCGATGGTTCCAACGTGACCACTCTAGCGACGCACACGCGCAATCCGATCGCGCTCGCTTTGAGTTGGACGGGCATGCTGTTTGTCGGCGGCGCGGGCCAAGATTCGCTTCCGTACGGGCATCCTTACGAATATTTCGATTCGCCGATGACACACGGTCCGGGTACGATCGATTACGGTTGGCCCGATTGCGAGGAGAATCGAATACTATATAATCCGCTGCAGAAATCGCCGCCGCCCAGTTGCAGCGGTACCGTCGCGCCGGCGATCGAGTTTCCGGCGTATTCGACGCTGATCGGCGCGGCGTTTTACCCGGCTCTCGTCGCGACGTATGCCTTTCCGAAAGGTTACAGTCACGGCGTGTTCGTCACCTCGCACGGCTCGTGGCATTGCTGTCCCGCTACGCCGCCGCGGGTCTACTTCGTCCCTATGCGCGGCAACATGCGCCCGTCGATTCCGGTGAACTGGAACGATCCGACGGCGCAGAGCAGACAATTCGTCTGGGGTTGGGGATCTACGTCGAACACGAACTACCTCGGCCGCCCGACCGGCGTCGCCGTCGGTCCCGGCGGCAGCCTGTTCGTAGCGGACGACCGCGGATTAATCTATCGCATCCGTCATTACTGACGGCCCCCCGCGTCGCGTCAAGCGAGATACGGGTTTTCGCGCCGCTCGATGCCGATCGTCGTAGCGGGTCCGTGTCCCGGGACGACGACGGTATCGTCGGCGAACGCGAAGAGTTTGCCGCGAATGCTCGCGACGATGTCGGCGAGCGACGTTCCTCCGAGATCCCAGCGGCCGACGGAACCTGCGAAGAGCGTATCGCCCGTCAACAGTAGCCGCTGGGCCCCGCGAACGAGGCAGAAAGACACGCTGCCGGGCGTATGTCCCGGCGTGTGCAGCACTTCGAGGGACGCATCGCCCGCTGCGAGCCGGTCGCCGTCGCATAATTCGCCGTCGAGCGCGACCACACGCGGAGCCGGCACTCCGAGCCAGCGAGCCTGCTCGTGCAACGCGGCGTAGAGCGGAAGATCTCCGCTATGGAGGAGCCCGCGAGCGCCCGTGCGTTCGCGCAATTCGCCGAGCGCGCCGATGTGGTCGATGTGGGCGTGCGTATGTACGAGATGCGTCGCGCGAACGTCGAGCGCTGCGAGGCGTTCCACGACGAGTTCGGCATCGTCGCCGCCGTCGACGACGATCGCCTCGTGCGTCGCGGAATCGGCGACGATGGTGCAGGTACAGCCCAGCGGCCCGACGGTCAGGTGTTCTACGACGATCGAATCAGACATCCGAAATCCCTGTACTCCGCGTCAAAATATCCCAAGGGTGCGCCGTCGCGGTACGCGCACGCGCGCACCGTGCCGACGAAGATCGTATGCGTGGCGGCGCTATGTTCTTCGGCGAGATCGCAATCGAAATACGCGAGGACGTCATCGAGAACGGGTGCCCCGGTCGCCGCGCTGCCGTACGCAAGTTCTTCGAAAGGATCGCTCGCGATCTTGTCTGCGAAGCGTCGCGCGAGCCGGCGCTGTTCGACCCGCAAGATGTTGACGCAAAATTTGCCCGCGGCGGAGATGAGCGGATGACTTCGGCCTTGGCGGTTGACGCAGATGAGGATGGTCGGCGGCTCCGCGGAAACGCTCGAGAAGGCGTTGGCGGTAAAGCCTTTCGGTCTACCATCGAGCACGGTCGTCACGATCGTCACGCCGGTCGGAAAGCATCGCATGGCGTTGCGAAAGTCGTCGCCCGTCATTCGAGTCGCGCTCCGATGCCGATGCCGTCGCCGATCGGAACGATGGTCGCGTCGAGCTGCGGATGCGTCAAGAACGTTTTATTGAAAAGTCGGATCGCGCGCGTAGCGGCCGAGTCTTGCGACCCGGCTTGCGCCGAAGCTTTGCCGCTCCACAACAAGTTGTCGACGATGACGAGTCCCGAACGTTTGAGCAGCGGTACCGTCAGCTCGAGGTATTCTTCGTATTCCGTTTTGACCGCATCGATGAAGACGATGTCGAGATTGCGAACCGGGAACGTCGGCAGAATCTCGAGCGCGGGCTGATTGATGATTTCGACGGCGTCCGCCTTATGTGCGCGGCGCAAGAAATCGGCTGCGATCGTCGTGCGGTGCGCGTCGGGATCGATCGTCCACAAACGTCCCGCCGGCGGCATCGCGAGAGCCATCCACAGGGTCGAATAGCCGTACGCCGTGCCCAGTTCCAGGATGCGGTTTGCCTGCATCGCATGGACGAGCGTCGAAAGCAGACGGCCCGTTTCCCGCGCGACGATCGGGATGTCGTCGGCGTGGCCGTACTGCTCGAGTTCGAGCAAGAGCGGCGACGGATTGCGGTGGAGGCGCTGCAGATATTCGAGGTCCTGCACGACCTACGTTTGTCGCGTCCGTGCGCGGGGAACCTCTCGCAACTTGCGGCGGCCGCGGTAACAAGAGTGTCGCGTCCGCCGTCGAAGCTCGCGAAACGCTCGAACGTACGACGCAGTCCAGCTGGAGGAATAATCGTTACTATGGCATCTTTGGTTCAAGCAACTTACGCTCCGAAAAAATGGAACCTCGCCGGCCTGCAAGGCATTTCGGACCAAACCTTGACCGTTCACTTTGGCCTATACGAAGGATACGTCAAGAACACGAATCTGCTTAACGAACAGATATACGATAAGATCAAAGAAGGGAAGGCCGCGGGCGCCGATCCCGGCTTTGCGGAACTTACGCGGCGGCTCGGCTTCGAATATAACGGCATGGTGCTGCACGAGTATTACTTCGATAACATGACGGCGAACGCGTCGGGGCCGCCATCGTCCGGCGCGCTGTACGAAGCATTCGGAGCGAGCTTCGGCGCTTTCGATACCTGGAAGAAAGACTTCGTAGCCGTGGGCGGCATGCGCGGCGTGGGTTGGGCGATCGCCTATCAGGACCCGAAGTCCGGGCGTATTTCGAATCATTGGATTACGCTGCACGAAGACGGCAACGTCGCGGGTTTTAAACCCGTCCTCGTGATGGACGTGTGGGAACACGCCTTCTTGCTCGACTACAAGCCGGCCGAGCGCTCGAAATATATCGAGTCGTTCTTCGCAAACGTCGATTGGAAAGCGGCCGAAGGCCGGCTGACCGCCAGCACCGGCTAGCGAAGTGGCGACGCACCGTCTTCGGCTCTTTCCGTTAAGCACGGTGCTCTTCCCGGGGGCGGCACTCAACCTGCATATTTTCGAGCCGCGGTACAAGCAGATGATCGCCGAATGCCTCGAAGGCAACGAGGCATTCGGCGTCTGTCTCATCCGCGACGGTGACGAAGCGGGCGATCCGCGCGTGATGCCGCACGACATCGGGACGACGGCCGAAATTTGCGACGTCACGCCGCTCGATAACGGTCGATACTATATCAGCACGCTCGGGCGACGCCGCTTCCGCGTCGAGCGCATCGTCGCGCGCGAGCCGTATCTCACGGTCGAGGTGTCGTATCTCGCCGAAGAACAACCCCAAGGGGACGCCGCCGTCGAATTGCTCGTGAACGAAATCCGGGCCGTCTTCCGCGACTACTTGCGGTTGCTCGTCGAGTTCTCAGGCATACAGGCCGACATCGAACTGCCTCAAGATCCCGTCGATGCATCGTACCGAATCGGGGACGCACTGCAAGTGGCGGATTCGATGAAGCAGCGGCTGCTCGAACTCTCGAGCACGGAGCAGCGCTTGACGGTCGAACTCGGGTTCCTGCGTAGGCTACTGCCGCAATTGCGTTCGCTACTGGACCGCAAGCGCGAAGCGCCGCAACGGCCGCCGCCCGCCGCCCCCGGCGGAACGTCTCGCGCTTCTCAAGAAAAGTTTTTCGGCAAGCATTTTAGTTCGAATTGACGCGGTCCGCCGACTCCGGCGAAATTGCTTCGGCGGCCGAAATCACGTTGCGCATCAGCGCGACGTTGGTCACCGGCCCGACTCCACCGGGAACCGGAGTGATCTCTGCTGCGACGCGTGCCGCGCTTGCGAAGTCGACGTCGCCCAGCAACTTCCCATCGACGATCGTGGTCCCGACGTCGATGACGGTGGCGCCCGGTCGCAGCCACGATGCGTCGACCAGGTGCGGGACCCCGGCGGCGACCACCACGATCTCTGCTTCGCGCGTATGCGCTTTGATGTCGAGCGTTTCTTTGTGCGTTACCGTGACCGTCGCATTTTGTGCGAGCATCAGCAGCGCGACGGGCAGGCCGACGACGTTCGAACGGCCGATGACGGTCGCCTCGCGTCCGCAGAGCGGCCAAGCACGACTGCGTTCGAGCAGCAGCATCACGGCTGCCGGCGTGGCGGGAACGAAGCGCGCGCCCGTGGCAAAGGCGAGCCGGCCTTGATTGAATGGGTTCGCGCCGTCGACGTCTTTGCGCACCGGTACCGCGCTTGCGATGCGGCGGATCGACAGGTGCGCCGGCAAAGGCTGCTGCAGGATGATGCCGTGCACGCTCGAGTCGGCGTCGTGACGCTCGAGAGCGCTTCTTACGCCGGTGTCGCTCGACGTCGCCCGTAAAACCTCGACGTCGACGCGCACGCCGATCTTCGAGCCCAGAGCTTTCATGCCGCGCACGTACGCCAGGCTCGATTCGTCTTCGCCCACCATCAGCACGACCAAGCGCGGCCGCACGCCGCGCGCGTGCAGCGACTCGGCGCGCACGGCAAGCCCTTCGCGCAGCTCGCTTGCGAGTGCGCGCCCGTCGAGGATGCTCGCGACCATCGGCTAAGGGGTACGTGTTAGGAAAGGACTTCGCCTTGGAAGTTGTGCGCCGGGAGGCGCGGCTCGGCGGCGCGTTTACGCGTGCCGCGTTTGCGTCCGCATTCGCGACGTTCCGGCAGACGTACAACGTCGCGCCGCAGCGCTGTCTGTGCGCGCCCGACGTGCTCGCGCGGTTCTGCGATCTCTTTCGCGAAGCGAACGTCTCGGTGCACGGCCATTCGACGCGCCTGCGTTACGACGGCGTACCTTTGGTCGCGGCGTTGCTTGCCCCCGGCTGCGTCGCGTTCGAAGGCGAAGTCGACGAAGAGCGCATGGGCGATTGGTGAACTCCGGCGGCATGGCTCGCCGTCTGCCGCAACTCGCCATCGCGCTCTTGGTCCTCGTCGCGATCGTCGCGACGATTCGCATGTATTTTCTACCCGGCGCGGGACCTGCTCGAGGCGGCGGCGGCCCCGCCGCGCTCGCGGGTGCGCCCGCGCAAAGCTACACGCTCGCGAGGCTCGACGGAAAGAGCGACGGGCTGGCCGCGTACCGGGGACGGGTGGTGCTCGTCAATCTGTGGGCTTCCTGGTGCGCGCCGTGCCGCAGCGAAACGCCCGCGCTCGAGCAGTTGTACGAGGAGAATCGGCACCGGAACTTCGTCGTGCTCGGCATCGACCAAGGCGAATCAGCGGCGACCGCGCGCGGCTTCGCAAAGGACATGCGTTTGAGCTATCCGATACTGATCGACTCGGATCAGGAATACGGCCGCGCTTACGCCGCGATCGGGCTGCCGACGTCGCTCGTGGTCGATCGCGCCGGCCGGATCGTGCGTGGCTTCGATGGCGAGATGTCGCTCGCGGCGATGCGCGACGCCGTTTTGCCGCTGTTGTCACGCCCGTGAGCGCCGCGGATCCCGTCGTGGACCGCGCGCCGGCCTTCACCTGCGCGGCGGCATGCATCGCGCTCGTGGCGGCACAATACATCTGGCCTGCGTGGCTCGGTTTTCACACGTGGCAGTATGCGCTCGCGCTCGTTCTCGCGGCCGTACCGGTCGCGCGGTCCGTACTCGCAGCGCGCCGCCGAGCCGGGCGGAGGTCGGCGGGCTTCGCCATCGCATTCGCGGGGGCTCTCGTCGTCGCGATCGCCGGGCTCGCTTCGGGACTGCTCGGTCCGGACACGCAGACGGTCGCGCGTGCGCCCGGTACCGTCGCACCGCTGCCCGACCTCGGCGCGGCGGCGTTTTTCCCCAACGTCGATGCCTCGGCGCTCGCACGAGCCGATGCGCGAATCGTCCTACGGCGCCGCAACGGTCGCGACGTCGACGTGGGTCCGGGCGATCGGCGCTACCTCGGCGCGGCCGCGCTGAGCACCGAGTTCCAAACGGCGGTCTACGTCGAAGGCCGTGACTCGCGCGGCGAGCGGCTCACGATCACGC
>JALYUE010000121.1 GCA_030853925.1 Vulcanimicrobiota bacterium
ATAGATCGAGCGCGTGTTTGACGACGTCGTCGTCCTTGACGGTAATGATCGGCGGCAGCGGCTCTTTGCTGCGCAGGACGTCGCCGACGGTGGCGATGCGCTTACCTTCGGAGAGAAATCCGTTCGCGATCATCCACTCGTCGTTGAAGATCTTCGACATGTATCCGCGGCCGGAATCGGGGAAGACCACGACGAGCACGGCGTCGGGAGGCAGCGTCTTCGCAAGCTTGACCGCGGCCACGCCGGCCGTGCCGGACGAGCCGCCGACGAGAAGACCTTCTTCGCGCGTGATGCGCCGCGCCATGAGAAACGAATCGCGATCGGAGACGCGCGTCATCTCGTCGATCACCCGCATGTCGATCGTTTCCGGTAAATACGACATGCCGATACCTTCCACGGCATACGATTTCGGCGTATCGCCCGAGTAGATCGACCCTTCGGGATCCGCGCCGACGACGTGGATGGCGCGGTTCTGTTCCTTGAGAAACCGCGCGGTGCCGGAGATCGTGCCGCCCGTTCCCACCCCCGATACGAAATGCGTGATCGTGCCCGCGGTCTGTTCCCAGATTTCCGGCCCGGTCGTGCGATAGTGAGCTTCGGGGTTGAAGTGATTATGCCACTGATTGGGCATGAAGGCGCCGGGGATTTCGTTGACTAGACGCGTCGCGACACCGTAATACGACTCGGGCGAATCCGAGGCGACGTTCGTCGGCGTAACGACCACTTCGGCGCCGTACGCGCGCAGTAAGTCGATTTTTTCCTTCGACATCTTATCGGGCATCACGAGAATGCAGCGGTAACCGCGGATCGCGGCCGCCATAGCGAGGCCCGTGCCCGTGTTGCCGCTCGTGGCTTCGACGATCGTCGCTCCGGCTTTCAGCACGCCGCTTTGCTCCGCTTCGCGAATCATCGCGACGGCGGGCCGGTCTTTGACGCTGCCGCCCGGATTGACGTATTCGACCTTCGCCAAAACGAGGCAGGCGGCGTCGTCGACGACCCGCCGCAGCCGAATCAGCGGCGTGCGGCCGACCGCTTCGAGCGCGCTTTCGAAATACTGCGCTCGCCGCGCCGCCGTAATAGCCATCTTTAATGAGTTCGCCTACGCGGTATGAATCCCATCGAGCGCGGACCCGGTTTAACCTTTTTGTACGGAGGGATCACATGGCTACCGATTTCAGAAGCGGCAAAGCGTTTCCGCGCCGCGGGCGCGACCGAGCGGGCGACTTCGCTTGGCTGTTGCGCGTGTTCGACAAAGCGCGCGCCGCCGCCGACGGCACGATTTTCGACTACATCTATCCTTGTCCGATGGACCAAGGCGTCTTCGAGCGGTGGGGCATCACCGCCGCGGAATTCGACGCGGCGATCGCGAGCCGCCGCACCGACGAAGCCATTTTAGAATGGCTCGCGGCCCGCGTCGATGCCGCGCATCGCAGTGCCGCGAACCGTTGGGTGACCATCGACAAGGCTGCGAATCTCGATCGTCAAGATGCCGAAGAGGGCGTCGTCGCCGCCTAACTGAAAGCGCGCGCATGATGGCGTTGCGACGTTCGGTGTTCATCGTTCTCGGCGCGGCGCTGCTCGCCGGCTGCGGTCAGGGAATTCCGCCCGCCGGCAACTACGCTACGCTGAGCGGACGAGTAACCGACGCCACGACGGGCGCGGCCGTCGCGGGTGCGCTCGTCTCCGTTAACGGGAGCGCGCTGACCGCGACGACGGACGACCAAGGCGCGTTTACCGTGGCGCCCGTGCCGACCGGCGACTGGGATTACACGGTCTCGGCCAAGGGGTACAAGAGCTTACCGCTCGTGACCAATCCGGCTCCGCTTGGGCCGGGCGAAAAGCGATCCGTGACGATCAAGCTCGCTCACGGCTGAGGCTTTCGAACTCGAGCGGCGCACGAACGACGAACGCGCAGCCACATGCTCCGCAATCAATTTTAATACGACGACGGCGAGACGCTGCGGATCGTGACGCACGGTCTGCGTTTCGCTGATGACGCGCGCGCTGACGAGGCGTACCCCGAGCGCCTCGATTGCCGCGCGATCGAGCGGAACCGGCACCTGCCCTTCCACGGCATACGCTTCGAGCAGACGCTGCGGGGGCTCTTCGTTGACGACGACGGCATCGACGACGCGTTCCCCCGTGTGCGCGAGCAGCGCGTGCAAATGCGCGGACGCCGTAAAGGCGTCCGTTTCGCCGGGTTGCGTCATCACGTTGCAGATATAGACTTTGAGCGCTTCCGAATCGGCGACGGCGCGCGCGATCCCGTCGACGAGAAAATTCGGAAGCACCGAGGTGTACAAACTGCCCGGACCGAGGATAATCGCATCGGCGTCACGGATCGCCTCGAGTACTTCGGGCAACGGCCGGGCCGTCGCGGGATCGAGCGTGAGTTCGGCGATCGGTTTGTGTGAACCGGAAATATTCGTTTCACCGTACACGAGCGAGCCGTCGGCGAGCGTGGCGCGCAGCCGCACGTGGTCGAGCGTCGCCGGCAGCACGCGGCCTTTGATGTTGAGAACGCGGCTGGATTCCTTAATGGCTTTATCGAAATTTCCGGTGATGCCGGTCATAGCCGCCAAAAACAAATTGCCGAACGAGTGTCCGCTCAGTCCCGCGCCTTCGGAGAAGCGGTACTGAAAGAGATCCGTGACGAGCGCTTCGTCGTCCGCGAGCGCGACGAGGCAATTACGGATGTCGCCGGGCGGCAGCATGCCGAGTTCTTTTTGCAGGCGCCCGGAACTGCCGCCGTCGTCGGTGACCGTCACGACGGCGGTCAAGTTCGTCGGGTAGCGTTTGAGGCCGCGCAGCAACGTCGACAAGCCCGTTCCGCCGCCGATCGCGACGACTTTGTACACGCCGCGCAAACGCCGATCGAGTAGCGCGTCGACGACGTTGTCCTTGGCGGTCGGCGCGATCGCGTGCACGATCGAGCGCATCCATTGCCGGATGCCGAAGAAGATGCAGACCGCGCCTACGAGCGTGAACGCATACGACAGCAACCCGAGCGGCACGCCGAAATCGGAGAGCGTCGAATCGACGATCTCGTTGAGCGCGAGATGGCCGCCCTCGGCCACGAACCAGCGCGCGACGCCGTTGGCAAACAACAAGCAGCCGACGCTCGCGAGCAGTAGCCAGCGTTTGACGCCGAGCCCGGGATACGACCAGCGCAAGAACCGCAGGCGGCCGTGTCTCACGCGCGCGCGCTCGAGAGTTCGCGGTCTTCGCGCGCGACCACGACGTCGTCGCGCTTCCGGAGGTGTGCCGCCAACCGCCCGGCGATGTAGGGCGAGCGATGCCGACCGCCCGTGCACCCGATGGCGATCGTCAAACGCGATTTGCCCTCGGCCGAGTAGCGCGGAATCAGAAAATCGAGCAGGTCGAACAAACGCGCGAGGAACTGCTCCGTTTCCGGCAGCGCCTCCATGAACGCGGCGACCGGCGCATCGGCGCCCGTGAGCTCTTTGAGTTCCGGCACGTAATTCGGATTGGGGAAGAAGCGTACGTCGAAGAGCAGATCGGCGTCGAGCGGCACGCCATATTTGAACCCGAACGCGACGACGTTCGCAGCCAAGCGATGGGCGGGGACCTCGGCGTCGAAGGCCGCGACGATGCGCGCCTTGAGCGTGCTTTGCGTGAGCTGCGAAGTATCCCAGACCTCGCTTGCGAGGGAACGGAAAGGAGCGAGTTCGCGCCGCTCCGCCGCGATCGCATCGCGCAAGTTGCCGCTCGCGCCGCAGGGATGGCGGCGCCGCGTTTCGCTATAGCGGCGTACGAGCGCCTCATCGTTTGCGTCGAGATATAGCACTTCGAACGGTACGCCGCGCGCTTCGAGCGCCGCCAGGGCCCCGAGCGCTTCGCCGAATGGGCCGTGCACGCGCATGTCGAGCGACAGCGCGATCCGCGCGAGTTCGGCGCGTTCCGCGAGCGAAACGAGTTCCGGAACGAGTGCCGGCGGCAGGTTGTCTAGGCAGTAAAAGCCGAGGTCTTCGAACGACTTCATCACCTGACTCTTGCCGGCGCCGGAAAGGCCTATGACGATAACGAAACGGGAAAAAGTCACTGCTCTCCGCCGGAGTGCGCGCGCATGAGTTTCTTTTCGCCCGAAAAAGTGAACGCCCTCATTCCCGTGCTCGCGCCGCTGCTCGAAGAGTTATGGGGCAAGCGCCGGGACCTCGCGATCAAATTGCTCGAGCAAGATCCGGCTCTGCGCAAGGCCGGCGGCCGCGCGGGCGCCTCCACGGCCGAGCGCCGCAACGAAACGCGCCGCTGCACCGAACTCAAAGCGGAAGTCGTGCGCATCATCAACCGCATCGAAGCGTACGGTTGCGTCGTCAAGAACCTCGATCTCGGGCTCATCGACTTTCCGGCCCTGCACGGTGGGCGGCCGGTATACCTGTGCTGGAAAGCGGGCGAAGCGTCGGTCACGCATTGGCACGGCACCGACGAAAGTTTTGTCGACCGCAAAGCGTTGTAGCGGCGGCATCGCGCCGCCGCGTCGCGGCGCTTAAGCGGGAGCGCCGGCCGTCTCGACCTTGATAAAGTCTTCGGCCAGACCTTGCAGCCGAACTTCGCCGAACTCGACGGTATACGCGCCCGCTTCGACGCTCTTGATTTCACCGACGTCCGGAACCGTCGCGAGTTGCGGAATTTTGCCGCGGATTTCGTCCGGCAATCGAACTCTGTCGCCGACGCTGAGGCCGCCGCTTTCGAACAGACGCTCGAGTTCCTCCATGAGCATCGGCAATGGAATGCCGTAGCCTTCGCTGACCTGCTCGATCGTCTCCGTTTCACTGATCGCGCAGTGCGAGCATCCGCCGAGATGAAACTTCGCAAACACCCGCCGCGCGCCGGCGTGGGTTTTAAACGCTTCCTGCACCGTCAGGTCTTTACTGAAATGTGCGCTCAACGAATTCTCCCGGGACGAAGTGAAGCCGTGCGAAGAACGCGCCGGCGGTTACAGCCTACGACCGCCCGCGCCGCTCCACGGTTGCGTTAGCTCCTACGGCCGCGCAAAGCGCGTTAGCCCTTACGGCCGCGCAAAGCGCGGCCGTAAGGGGCAAAGGCTGCTTGTAAGCCGGATTCTGTACCGCTTGCGCGGCGGCAGCCATCTATCTGGGACGCGCGTCACCGCGCGCCTCGGTGCGATGTAGCTCGTTCGGACGGACGATCCGTCTCCGCCGCGCGGAGCGTGTCGAGCGATCTTGCTTCGCGTGGGGTTTACCCGAGCGCGCGTTACCGCGACGCTCCGTGAGCTCTTACCTCACGATTTCACCCTTGCCCGCATCGCGCGGGCGGTTTGTTTCTGTGGCACTTTCCTTCGAGTTTCCCCGACGGGACGTTGTCCCGCACGCCGTCCTGTGAAGCCCGGACTTTCCTCACGCCGCCGAGCGGCGCGCGACTGCCCGGCAGCCCTTGCCGAAGGAGCGTAGCACGCCCCGAGGCCTCCGGTCTACGTTATCCGAAGTGTGGAACGACGTTCGCAATCGGCCTGCCCCGTTCGATCGCACCGGCATGCTCGCCGACCGGCACGACGTCGAAGATTTCGCCGTACACGCGCAGGGCGCGCACGAGCACCGCGAGCTTACGTTCCTTCGGCATCGCCATGGCGGGGAAGAACGCGAGAGTTTGCACGTCGCCGCCGTCGAGAAAGTCGAGCGGATGCAGCAAGAGGGAAGGTGAGATACGCAGGGCGCGGCATGCGAGCAAAGCGCTGCGAAAATAAGGAATCGCGAGCCACGGCGCCATGCTCGCTAGGTACAGCACGTAGCTAAAGTGGATCGGAATTTTTAAGACCGGATACGTCGTGACGGGAATTTCCAAAAGCCGGCTACCGCCGCCGAGATCCCAGTGGTACTGCTGCAGCGGACGGCGGCCGTCCGCCATGCTGCCGAAGAGGGCTTTGCGCTGCTCGCGTTCGGCCGGCGTCAGTTTGGCCGTCATGAAATAGTACGCCCGCGCGAGCGGCCCGATGTACGTCGGAAACGTCGTGCAGTCGTAACGGTATTCGCGTTTCGCGAGCGCCTCGAGCGTCGGTCGGGACAGTGAAAAACCGGGGCCCCGAAAACCGACCGGACGAACGCCCGTCGCCTCCGCGATCGCATCGGTCGCGCTCGCGATCTCGTCTTCAATTTGTTCGGTCGTGTACTTCTGCAGCCAAGGTTCGTGATGGAACGAGTGGTTGCCGATTTCGTGCCCGGAGCTCGCAATCGAGCGTAGCGCGCCGCGATTTTTTTCCAGCGCCGCGTCTTGGCCGACGATGAAGACCGTAATGCGTTGCTGCAAGGCGTCGAGGATGCGCAAGAAGCGGGGGACGACCGTATCCAAATACGTCGGAAACGTTTCCCAGTTCCGATCTCCGTGCGTCTTGAGATACGCCCATTCGTTATCGAGGTCGAGCGAAAGGCTGGCCAGCGGTTTCATCGAGCTCCAGTCGAGGCGGGCGCGCCGAAGGCCGCAAGCCCGCGCGCGACCAGTTGCAAGGTTTCGTTGACGTTGAGCGTGCCGTTGACGATGTGGGTCGAGTTGAGCACGTACAGCCCCGGCACGCTGGTCGCGATCGAAGGTAAGCGCTGCGAGTAGCCGAGCGTGGCGATCGGGAAGACCTCGCGGGCGCGAGCCACTCGAAAAGCCCGTACGGCCGCTCGCGAGAAGTGCGGATACATCCGCTCGAGCGCGCCGAGAAAATCGGCTTCGATGTCGCCGTCACTCCGTTCGAACAGCGGATCGTCGGGCCGGACGTATTTCGGCAGGTACACGAGCGCCTTACCGTTCCAAGCGCTGCGGTCGACGACGTTCGACATGTCGATGACGGCGGAAAACGGCACCCACTCGTCCGTCAGATTCGTCACGTAGAACGGTCCGAGCGGTTGGTCGAGCAAAACCGACGCGCAGACGATGCCCCCGTATAGCTTCGTGATGAGGCGATCGCGCTCGTCCGGCGTGAGACCCGGGCATAGCTGCGCCGCGACCGGTGCGGCGACGGTCAGGACGACTCGGTCGAACTCGAGCCTTTCGCCCTGGGCGATCGCGAGCGCGACGCCGCCGCCCGAGCGCTCGACCCGCGCGACGCGCGTGCGCGGGCGCAGTTCGACGCCGGATGCGCGCAACCGGCCGAGCAGAGCCTCGACGATGCGCGCGTAACCGCCGGGCACGTAGCCGAAGCGCTCGGAACCGAGGCCCGCTCGCCGCGCCGCGTACAATCGCACGATGATCGCCCAAATAAACGCGGCCGAAGCTTCCTTGTAGCGTTCGCCGAGCTTCGCTCGAAGCAGCGGCCGCCAAATCTTCTCGAACGTTTTGCGCCCCGAACGCCGCGTAAGCCACGTTTCTACCGAGACGTTCTCCAGCGGCATCGGATCGGCTATGCGCGACCCGCCGAGGATCGTCAACCCGAGCCGCAGTTTATCGATGAGCCCGAGCGGCGGAAAGCGCAGAAAATCCACGATGCCGTTCATCGGGAAGAAGCGGCCGCCCGTGTAGAAGCCGGTTCCGACCGACGTCCACCGAATATCGTTTTCGAGGCCGAGGTCGGCGAGGAGCGCTCGCAGCGTGCTGTCGGAATAGAGCGTGACGTGGTAGAACCTGTCCCACTCCACGTCGCCGATCGTCCACGCCGAAGCGAGGCCTCCGAAAAAATCGGCGGAGTCTAAGAGCGTTACGGTAGCGCCCCGCTCGGCGAGCCGAAGCGCGAGCGTCATGCCGAGCATGCCGGCGCCGACGACGGCGATACGTTCGCCCGTGTACGGCGCGGACGCGTTGACGTTAGGGGCGATCATTTCGATCGTTCGCTTTCGAGGAGGCTCAACGCAAAGCTTTGCGACGCGCGAGAGGTGCTGGACTCGCGCCTGCGAACTTGAGTCCGGCCGCGCGAGCGCCTGGGGGCATAGCTCAGTTGGTAGAGCATCACGCTGGCAGCGTGAGGGTCAGGAGTTCGAGTCTCCTTGCCTCCATAGTAAGAGCCTTCGCTTTTGGTCAGGCTGGGCTGAGCCTCCGCTGACGCTACGGCTCGATGGAGTGGTTTTAGGGCGTGAAGGCGGGCGTTCATTGCGAAGTTATCGTTTGAGCCGCAGCGTTGCGGCGGTTTAAACGATGCCGGCGCGAATCGCGTGAACGGCGGCTTGCGTTCGCGCGGAGATGTTGAGTTTGGAAAAAATACGCGAGACGTGGTTCTTCACGGTTTTTTCGGAAAGGTGGAGCCGCGCGCTGATTTGCTTATTCGCGAGTCCTTCGGCGATCAGCTTGAGGACTTCGGCTTCGCGTGCCGAGAGTTCCATAATGTCGGGTTTGCCGTTGGTTTGACTGCGGCGCCGCAGCAGCCCGCCCGCGACGCGCGGATCGACGTAGGATTGTCCCTCCGCGACGGTTTTGATGGCCCGAACGAGTTCCGCGGGCGAAATGTCTTTGACGATATACGCTTCCGCGCCGCTCGTGAGGCAACGCTGCATCATGTCGGGTGAGAGGTGCATCGAGAGGACGCACACGCGCGAGTCGGGTGCAGCCTGCCGGCACGAGCCGATCGTTTGCGCCACGTCGACCGGCTGTCCATCGAGATCGAGCACGATAAGATGCGGTTTCGACGCGGCGAGCGCCTCGGTCGCGGGCGTGCGAAAATCGCCGACCACGGTGAACGCGCCGTCGTCGGCAAAGATTCCGCATAGCGCTTTTGCGAAAAGCACCTGCGATTCGACGACCGCGACGCGCAGTCCGACGGAACCCACCATCTATTCTCTCTCTGATTCGCCGGGTAACGGGCCGAGAACCCGTCCGCTTGGAAGCTCGAATTGCGGACGCAACAGGTGCGCCGTTGCGGCGCGGCAAGCGAGCGTCGCCCGAAACTCTTGATACCGAATGTCGGCCCAATCTTTGCGAATATGAGGGCGCATTCCCCGCTATGCGGGAATTAGGGGCGCCACGGCCGCGATCAAGTCGCCTTCGTCCGCCCGCGGACCCATGACGACGTCGGCCCCAAGGCCGCGCGCCACAGCCGTCCAGGCGGCGTCGAGGGTATGGACGTAAATGACGATATGGGCGTTGGGCAGGCGGCGGCGCACCCCTCGCACGATGCGCAGCGGCGTCGGCATGTGGCCGGCATCGACGACCACGACGTCCGGTTGCAGCGCCGTCAGGGTTGCCGCCGTGGCGGACGGCGCGACCCCGACGACGTCGAGACCCGTGGCCTCGAGTGTGGCCACGAAATAGGGCGCGAACAGCGTCTGCGGTTCGATCAGCAGCGCGCGCTTCGAGGCCGGCGCGGTTGTCGGGACATGCATATTCTAAAGACTTTACGTCTTGCGGGCGAGCGTCCCAAGTGCGGCCGGGCACACCCTCGGAGGATTTGACGGCGGCGCGGCGCCTTGGGGTATATGCGCGAACGCATGCAGCTCATCGGCTCTCTCCGCCGGCTACGGCGCGGCTTACGGCTCGTCGCCTACGATGCGCTTTGGGGTAAGCGTGAAGGGCGCGTCTCGCTCGAGGGCGGCATCCGCTACGATCCCGACATGCGGCTCGTGCTCGAGCGGGGCGTTTGGCTCTCGCGCAACGGCAGCTTTCAAGGCGCGGGCAGCGTACGGATCGGCGCGGGTACCTATATCGGCTCGTCGTTCTCGATTCACTGCGTCGGGCACGTCGCCGTCGGTCGTAAGTGCCTCTTTGGCAACAACGTTTCGCTCGTCGACAACGATCACGGCATCGCGGTCGGCCGCCCGATGCTCGACCAGCCGCTGCTGGCCGCGCCGATCCGCGTTGGAGACGACTGCTGGCTCGGCGAAAAGGCGACGGTTCTCAAGGGCGTGACCATCGGTGCTGGGGCGGTCGTCGCGGCCGGGGCGCTGGTACGCGCCGACGTTCCCCCGGGCGCCATCGTCGCCGGCGTGCCGGCGAGGCTCGTCCGCATGCGCGACGGTTCGCCGCTGCCGGGCTAGGGCGGAGAGCCCGGTCGCACGATTACTGGAGGCGCGTGGATGGCGCCGACTATGAGGCCCGCTGCATAAGCGACGTGAACGGCCGGGAAGAACAGCAGCGTCCCGGCCGTCACGGCGGGGCGCTCCCCTCGTTGACGCGAGAGAACGGTGCCGAGCGCATAGGCGGCGTACGCGGCGAAGAGGCCGCGCCCCAGCGGCGTCAGGCTTGCGAGCAGCCCGACCCCAAGGACCACCGGCGGAATGACGTGTCGCAAGCGAATCGCGCTCGGATAGCGCCGAAACGTTTGCGCCCGCCAAAAACCGTACTTCGCAAATTTCTTGATGGTCGTTCCGACGCCGCGCGTCACGATCAGTCCGGCGCGCAGGGGGATGCGGTACGTGCGGCCTCCCGCCGCCGTGAGCCGCTCGCTGAGCTCGCAATCCTCGTTGGCGAGCCAGCGCGGGTCGTAGCCGCCGAGCTGCTGGAGTACGCCTGGGCGAAACGCTCCGAGATAGACGGTCGAGACGCGGACCGAAGCCTGCGACCGACGGCGAAAGTCCGCGGGCCCCAGACCGAAACGGTTCGTATAGAGCGCTACCTGAAGCGCTTTTTGATACTCGGCCGCAGGCAGCGGTTCGGGTCCGGCGCCGACGCACCACGCATCGAGCGGCAAGGTTTCAAACGCGCGATCGATCGCCTCGAGATAATCCGGCTCGTAGAGGGTGTGCGCGTCGAGCCGGACGACGAACTCGGCCGGGTCGACGAGTTCCAGCCCCCGGTTGAGGGCGACGGGAATCGAGCGTACGGCGGCGTGTGTGAGCCGGCCCGCAATCCGGCCGCTCCTGAACGCCCCTTCGACGAGCGCCCCGCTGCCGTCGTCCGAGCCGTTGTCGATCGCGATCAGCCGCCAGCGAGCGGGGTCGAAGCGTTGCCGTTCGAGGCTTGCCAGCACCGCCGGCAAGTCGGCCGCCTCATTGAGGAACGGCATCAGCAGGCAATAGCGGCGGTGTAGGCTGGCGCTCATTATCACCTTATCGGCCGGCGACCGGCAGGTTGGTGAAAGTAGTGAGTTAGCGTAGGTAGAAATACCCAGGAGCACGTTGTGGTCCCTCGCAACGTTACTATGGACGAACGGCATAATCCCGAGCTTACGGGGACCGATGGCCCTCCACGGAAGGGCGCTTCGGGACTAGGGCTTCGCTCGTTCACCAGATATGCTTGAAGCGAGTTCCACTGATGTATTCTTTTCGATTATTCCGACGAATGACCCGACTTGCATGCGCCCTCGCGGCGTTCGCCTTCGTCGCGCCCGCCGCTTCCGAAGCGACGGTCCAGCCCGACTATAAGATTCGCCCCGGCGATGTGCTGGCGGTAACGGTATTCGGCGAACCTTCTCTTACGCAGCCGATTCTCAAGGTGCTGCCGAGCGGGTCGATCGTCGAGCCGCTGGCAGGTCAAATACACGTCGCCGGCCTGACGCCGCCACAAGCCGGCGACGCCGTGGCTAGAGCGTTGGAACATTACATCAAGCATCCGCAGGTGAGCATTGCAGTCTCGCAGGTCGGGGCTCTCGACGTCTATGTCCTGGGCAACGTCAAGGTGCCCGGCAAATATCAGCTGCAGCCGGAGAGCCGCCTGATGGACGCGCTGGCCGCCGCGGGGGGACTCGGTCCAGTGGACGGCGTGCTGCCCGATGCGCGCGTCTCCGTCGGCGACGCCGTGCGAACGGTACCGCTGCAAAAATTATTGCACGAGGGAGACTTGTCGCTCAACTCCCCGCTCGACAATCAGATGACCGTTTACGTGCCGTCGCCCATCACGTTCAACGTGGAAGTGTACGGCGCGGTCGACAAACCGGGCGACGTGACGATGCACGACGGTGACCGGCTGGTGATGGCCATCGCGCGGGCCGGCACGAGTACGAACGCCAACAGCGATCTCAACAAAATCGTCGTAACCCATCGGCAACCTTCGGGCACGGTCGATTCGCAGACGATCAACCTGTACGAAGTATATAAGAACGGCGATTCGCAAAAGGACGTGGTCCTGCAAAAAGGCGACATCGTGTACGTGCCGCAGGGCAAAGGCAAGCGAGACACGGTCTCGCCATTGTCGGGCCTGCTCTTCTCACTGCTGCGGTTATAGGTGTCGAATATGATCGACCGGTATAGCAACGGCTCGTTGCCCGCGCCGTCGAACGGCGCGCATTCGCCCGCCGACTATTTGCCCGAAGCCCCGACCGGGCGCGACGTCGACTTAGCGCGCGCCTGGAAAGCGCTGTTGCGCCGCCGCAAGCTTTTTCTCGGCGTATTTCTCGGTTTCGTCGCGCTCGTCTTACTGTTTTCTCTACTCTCGCCCAAAACGTATACGGCGGAAGTGAAGTTGATTGCCGGCAGCGCGAACGCCAGCGGCGCACCGTCGTCGCAAGGCGACTCCGGCACGGGTCTTCCCATCTTGAACGCTCTGCTCGCGGCCAACGGCGTTCAATCGTCGGAAACCTACGCCGAACTCATCCAACAGGCTCCGGTCGCGGACGAAGTTTCGCGCAGCCTGCATCTGGGCGTCGACGCGGGCGAACTGCTTTCGCACGTTAAGGTCAAACCGGTGCCCGATACGGCCATCTTATCGATCGACGTAACGTGGAAAAGCCCGCAGATGGCGGCGCAGATCGCCAATCAAATCGGCGCCGTCTTCGTCGATCGCGAGCGGCAGCTGGTAGCGCATCAAGCGGACAGCGCCGTGCGCTTCCTGCAGCAGCAATTGCCCGACGCCGAACAGCATATGCGCGTCGCTCAAATCGCGCTCTCCGCCTACCAGCAGCAAACGGGCCTTGCCGATTTACCGGCGCAAACCCAAAGTTTGATTGCGAGCGCCGCGGCGCTGGACGCAAAACGTCAACAGGTCGAACTCGACGGGCGCCTCGCGTCGGCGAGCTTACAAACGGTACAGGCCGAACTCGCGCAGACGCCCGCGACCGTCGTCGGCACGGAAAGCATCGCCGCCAACCCCGTCGCCGCGCAGCTGCAAACGCAGATCGCGACGCTGCAAGGACAACTCACGGCGGCGCGTCAGCAATATACGGACAACTATCCGACGGTGATCGCGCTGCGCGCACAGCTCGCTCAAGCGCAGCATCAGTTTGCCGGCCTCCCGCGTCAAGTGTTGTCCGGGACGTCGAACGTTCCCAATCCTCTGCACCAGCAGCTCGCGCAACAAGCCGCGCAGTTACAAGCGAACGTCGCCGCCGCGCAAGCTCAAACGGAGACCCTGCAGCAGCAGGCAGCCCAGAATAAACCCGCGCTCGCGGCCCTTCCCGAACAGAGCCGGCGCATCACGGAACTTCAACGCAAGGCGAAGTCCACACAAGACGTCTACGATGCACTGCAAAGCCGCTACCAAAATGCGCTGATTTCGAGGACGACCGCGATCAGCGACGTGACGATCACGCAGGCGGCCGACCCCGCGGACGTTGCCGTCAAACCGAACCTCAAACTGAACGTGCTGCTCGGCCTCGTGGTCGGCCTCGCGCTCGCAGTTTCGGCCGTGTTGATCGCCGAATTCTTCGACGACCGCTTCCGCTCCGAAGACGACGTCAAAGAACGCTTGAACTTGCCCGTCCTCGCAACGATTCCGCAACTCGGCGCTTTGACCGGTAAGGACAGCGAGTGGGTCAAGCCGCTCTCGGTCGAAGCGTTCTATCAGTTGGTCGCGTCGCTACGATATTCGTCGACGACGCCGCCGCGCACGATCGCCTTCACGAGTCCGAGTCAAGGCGACGGAAAATCGACGGTCGCGGTCAATACGGCGATCAGCCTCGGGCTGATGAAAGCCCGCGTGCTCGTCATCGACGCCGACTTGCGCCGCCCGACCATCCACCAAAAGTTGAACCTTGCCAACGAGCGCGGGCTGACGGACGTGCTCGTCGGTATCGCGGCACTTGCCGACGTCATCAAGCCGACCGATCATCCCGGCGTATCCGCGCTGACGAGCGGGCGCTCGGCCCCCAACCCCGTGGGTTTACTGCAAAGCGCCGATTTCGATCGGTTGCTGCAGCAAGCGCGCGAGCGCTTCGATTTCGTGATCGTGGACGGGCCGGCGCTGCGCTCGATCGTCGACGGCGTGATCCTCGGCGTCAAGACCGAAGGTACGGTCCTCGTCATCTCGGCGCAGCAGTCCGAGGGCCGCGCGGTGCAGGCCGCGCTTGCGAAACTGCGCGGCGTCAGCGCGATCAATCTCTTGGGCGTCGTGCTCAACGGAACGCGGCCCGACACGCGCGAGCAGTCGAACTATTACCTCGGCGCCGGGCAAAGCATCGCGCTGACCGAAAACGTTCGCGCGTGATGTCGGCGCGCTGGTCCCTCGGGCCCCGGCGGGCGGTACGCGTCGTTCTAGTCGAACGTTTACCGCTCGTCGTTCGCGCGTTGCGTCACGTCCTCTCACAAGATCCGCTGATCGAGGTCATCGCCGACCTCGCGGAACCCGGCGACGCGCGCATCGCGACGTTACGGCCCGACATCATCGTGATCGACATCGACGAATTGCTGGTGCCGATCGAAGAGGCGATCGCTTCCTGCGAGCGCGCTTCGCCGCAAAGCCGGATTTGCGCGCTGTCGGCGCAGCATCGCCCGCGCGTCATGCAGCGGGCGCTCGCTGCGAAAGCCGATGCGTACATTGCCAAAGACACGGCCCCCGCGATGCTTCTCGAGATCGTGCACTCGGTTGCCGGTGGAGAATTTTACGCCGATCCGCGCATTGCGGGCACGATTCTGCGGCGACGCTCGGGGCGCACCGCCGAAGTAAGCGACCTATCGAGTCGCGAGAACGAAATCGTGCGCCTGATCGCGGAGGGGTTGTCGAATCGAGAAATCGGTAAGCGCCTGACCCTGTCCGAAAAAACCGTAAAGAATCACGTCAGCCACATTCTGTCGAAGTTGAAGGTAAACGCTCGCTCGGGTGTCGCGGTGTACGCGG
>JALYUE010000127.1 GCA_030853925.1 Vulcanimicrobiota bacterium
CAATCGGACTCTATCAGATCTTGTCGGGCCAACTGCAGAAGATCAACAAGCCGCGCAATTACATCATTTGCGGCCAAGCGGGTCCGCTTGGTTGGGAAATTTCGGCCTGCACCGGAGCCAAGCTTGCGAATCCCGACAAAGAAGTCGTCGGTATCGTCGGCGATTATTCGTTCCAATTCATGATCGAAGAACTCGCGGTAGCGGCGCAGTACAAGGTTCCGTTCGTCATGATTCTCATCAACAACGCATATCTGGGGCTCATCCGTCAGGCCTCGATGGGCTACAAGATGGATTATCAAGTGCAGCTAAGTTTTCAGAACATCAACGCGCCGGAACTTGGCGAATACGGCGTCGACCACGTTAAAGCGGCCGAAGCCTTCGGCTGCCGCGCGATTCGCGTGTTCGAGCCGGACAAGATCGCCGAAGCGATCGCTTGGGCCAAGCGCGAATCGAAAGAGCTGCAAGTTCCGGTCATCGTCGAGGTGATCACCGAGCGCGTTACCAACATCGCGATGGGCGCCGAGATCAACAAGATCAACGAGTACGAACCGGTGCTCGACGTACCGAGCACGGTCGTGCTCGAACCGGAACTCGTTTAGGCGGTTAGCGTATGCCGAAATTCGATGCGAACTTGACGATGCTCTTCAGCGAAGTGGACTTCCTCGACCGCTTCGCCGCCGCGGCTAAAGCCGGCTTTACCGGCGTGGAGTATCTTTCACCATACGCGCATCCCGCGGCCGAGGTGGCCGGCGCTCTGCGAGCGGCGGGCCTCGAGCAAGTCCTCTTCAATCTACCGTCGGGCGACTGGGCGGCGGGCGAGCGCGGTATCGCCTGCCTCCCCGACCGCGTGAACGACTTTCGCGAAGGCGTAGGCAAAGCGCTCGAGTATGCGGCGGCGCTCGGCTGCACGCGACTTAATTGTCTGGCCGGTAAGATGCCCGCGCACATGGAACCCGCGCGAGCGCGGCAAACGCTGGTCGAAAATCTCCGCTTCGCCGCAACGGAGTTATCGACTGCCGGAATAACGCTCGTCGTCGAGCCCGTGAATACGTACGATATACCGGGCTTTTTCTTGTCCGGCTCGCGTCAGGCGCTCGAGATTATGGACGACGCCGGTGCCGATAACCTCAAGTTGCAATACGACATCTACCACATGCAGCGCATGGAGGGCGAACTCGCGGCGACGATGCAAAAACATCTCGCCCGCATCGGCCACGTGCAGCTCGCGGATAACCCCGGTCGTCACGAGCCCGGCACGGGCGAAATTAACTATCCGTTCCTATTCGACTTCCTCGATCGGGTCGGCTACGCCGGCTGGATCGGCTGCGAATACATACCTGCCGGCGCTACCGCCGAAGGCCTCGCATGGGCCACCTCATATCTTCGGCCGGCTCGCACCGGCGCATTGGAGCACACGGCATGAACGTCGGATTTATCGGCCTCGGCATTATGGGCAGGCCGATGGCGGCTCATTTGCAGACCGCGGGCCACAAACTTTTTGTGCATAACCTCGCGCCGATCTCGAGCGACTTGACGGCGGGCGGCGCGGTCGCATGCGCCTCCGGTAAAGAAGTTGCGGCGGCGAGCGACGTCATCATCACGATGGTGCCCGATACGCCCGACGTTGCCGCGGCGCTGTTCGCGCCGGGCGGCGTCTGTGAAGGTTTATCGCGCGACAAGATCGTGATCGATATGAGCTCGATTTCGCCGATCGAAACGAAACGATTCGCCGCGCGGATTAGCGAACTCGGCTGTCATTATTTCGACGCGCCCGTGTCGGGCGGCGAAGTCGGCGCTAAAGCGGCGTCGCTGACGATTATGGTCGGCGGACCGGAACACGTTTTCTCGCGTATCAAGCCGCTCCTCGAAGTGATGGGGAAAAACATCACACTGATCGGCCCGGCGGGCGACGGCCAGACGACCAAGGTCGCCAATCAAATCATCGTCGCTTTGACGATCGAAGCGGTCGGCGAAGCGCTGCTGTTCGCCTCGAAAGCCGGAGCCGATCCCGCGAAGGTTCGCTCCGCACTCATGGGTGGTTTTGCATCGTCGCGCATTTTGGAACTGCACGGCGAGCGCATGATCAAGCGCAACTTCGACCCGGGCTTTCGCATCGCGCTCCATCAGAAAGATCTCAACCTCGCGTTATCGGGTGCGCGCGAACTCGGTCTTTCTCTGCCGAACACCGCGACGGCGCAGGAGCTGTTCAATTCGTGCGCCGCGCACGGCGGCTCGGCGTGGGATCATTCGGCAATGGTCCGCGCGCTCGAGATGATGGCGGATTTCGAGATCTCCGGCGCTCCGGTCAGCGCCGACGTTCTTGATTGAATCGCCGCACGATCGTCGTCGCTCCGGACAAATTTAAGGGCAGCCTCTCCGCCCTCGAAGTCGGACGCGCGATCGAGCGCGGGCTCAAACACGTTCTGGGCGAGCGTCACGCGATCGCCGTCGTGCCGATGGCGGACGGCGGCGAGGGCACGGTCGCGGCCTTTGTCGACGGTGGCGCGGCGCCCGTGGTGCGATCGGTTCGCGGACCGCTCGGCGAACGGGTCGACGCAGTCATCGCGCGCGACGGCGACGTCGTCATTTTAGAAATGGCGAGTGCGTCGGGACTCGCCTTACTGTCGCCCGAAGCGCGCGGCGCACGCGACGCCTCGACGTACGGGACGGGCGAACTCATTCGCGCCGCGCTCGATATCGGCGCGCGACGTATCGTCGTCGGAATCGGCGGAAGCGCCACGAACGACGGAGGCGCGGGAATGCTGGCAGCGCTCGGCGTGCGTTTGCTGGACGCCGAGGGCGAGCCGATCCCGCCCGGCGGAATGAACCTGTCCGCATTGCGGACGCTCGATATCAGCGGACTCGACGCACGCTTGCACGACGTCGCGCTCGAAGTGGCCGCCGACGTCGACAACCCGCTGTGCGGCCCGACCGGAGCGACGACCGTCTTCGGTCCGCAAAAAGGCGCGTCACCCGAAGATGTTCCGCGTTTAGACTCGGCGCTCGCGCACTTCGCGGACCAAGCCGCGAGCGTCGTCGGACGGGATTATCGCGACGTACCGGGCGCCGGTGCGGCCGGGGGGCTCGGCTTCGGATTGATGGCGTTTTTGGGCGCGCGCCTTCGACCCGGCGTCGACATCGTTGCCGAACTGCGGGGCCTCGATGAGGTTTTGCAGGGGGCCTTGCTCTGCATTAGCGGCGAAGGCCGCATCGACGAGCAGACGCTGCGCGGCAAGACCGTAGCCGGCGTCGCGAACATCGCGCGCCGCTATGCGGTACCGGTGATCGCCCTAGGCGGAACGCTCGAACCGCAGGCCGAGGACGACTTATTCGCCCGCGGAATCACGTGTTTTCCGATTCTCGACAAACCAATGACGCTGGAAGTTGCCGTGGCAGACGCGGAGGCGCTCGTGCAGCATGCGGCTTCGCGCGTCGCACGCGTCATATCCATAACGCCGCGTACATAGGCTTTCGTCCGAGGCTCGTTCCGACGCTCGCGCCCTACGCCGCGTCGCCTTGGGCCAAAACCGACGACCTTGCGTTCCGGATGTGACGCGCGGTCGCGCGAACGACGGCAGCCTCGTCCTTCGAGCGCATCGCCGACAACATCGCCGCATGCTCGTCGATGGTCGCACGCCGCCGCGCGAGCGTCGAAAGAGCGACGAATCGCCACGGGAGAATATCGGCGCGTAAGTCCCCGAGCATCCGCTTCAGACGTTGCCCGTCCGCAAGCGCGAGGATGCGATCGTGGAACTGGGTCTCGAGGCGTTCCATTTCTCGGGTGTCTTCGACATGTGTGCTCATGCTCTCGAGAAGCTGCTCGAGTTCGTCGAAGTGCGCCGCGTTCATACGGCGCGTCGCTCGCCGCGCGGCGAGCGTCTCGAGCGCTTCGCGGATTTCGAAGATACATTCGACTTCGTCGCGCTTGAGTTCTCGCACGACGCTTCCCCGCCGGCCGCGCGGTTCGAGCATTCCCTCCGTCTCAAGGCGCCGCAGTGCCTCCCGCACGGGCGTACGGCTAGCGCCGAGCGTTTTGGCGATATCCGCCTCGATGACGGGCGCGCCCGCAACGAGTTCGCCGGAAAGGATTGCCTCGCGCAAGCGATCGTAAACTTGATCGCGCAGCGAACGCGGCCGCTCGAGGTGCCCGAGCAGGACGGCGCGCGCCGAGCGCGACCCTAGGGAAGCCATGTCGATAGCGTAGGTCACTCTCAGAAAGCTTGCAAGTACTTGGGATGCAAGAGACTTAGTCTGTCTGAGCCCACGGCGGCTGACCGCTCGATGCTCGCCAGACGACGGCACCTATACCGGCAAGAAGTGTCAATGCGACTCCAAGTGCCACGGCGACGCCGCGGTGCAATACCAGTGCTCCGCCGCTCAACGCGCCGACGAACATGGCGGCAAGCGCGCTCGAGCGGTGGCGTGCGTTGCGATTCGTACCGGTTCCAAAAAACGACTCGGCCGCGAGTGCCGTCATGGTCAGCGTGATGACGGTCGTCGTAAGGTCGGGAACGCCGAGCTTACGCGCGGCAGCCGTCTGCATCCCCATTGCGATGGCGAGCAAGCCGACCTGAACGTTCGTAAGAACGTCCGGCGACAAACCGAGCGAAATCAACGAAACGCCGAGGGTCGTGCCGACGAGCAGACATTCCGCTGCGAGCGTCGCCGCCAACAACCGTCCGCGATGCACGCCAAAAAGGCGGCAATAACGACCGCCCATTGCCGAACCGAACGTGAACGCCAGTAATGCAACGATCGAACGTAACGGCGCGATGTCGCCGGCACCGGCGATCGCGAAACCGAGAAAGACGACGTTGCCCGTCATGTTCGAAACGAACACGTGCCCTAAGCGCAGAAAGCTGACCGCATCGACGAGTCCCGTCAGCACGGTCAACCCGAGGAGCGCCGTAGGCAACGGGCCGTGGGACGCCCAAGCCGATTGCGAGCGGCCGCCGTTCATCGAGCGTTTGATTCCACGAACTATGGAAGTGTCGCGAGCGCCCGCTCGATGAGCGTCGACGCGGAACCGAACGCCCCGTCGCTCGCAATCGCACGGGCGTCCGGAAATGCGACGGCCGCTAAATCGCAAAGCACGTGGCCCGGCGGCATTTCGACGAAGAGATCCGCACCGTATTCGCGCGCGAGAACCGTCGCATCGTGCCAGCGGATCTGATGCGCGACGTTCGTTGCGAGTTCTTCCGCGACGTCGTCCGCCGTGCGCAACATGCGGCATCGACGATTGCCGATATATCCGAGTTGCGGTCGATGCAAAGCCACGTTGCGAAGCTCTACGGTCAGCCGTTCGGCGACCCCCTCGAGTAGCGGACAATGCGACGGCACGGCAACCCCGAGCGCTTGAGCCTTACTCGCGCCTGCCCGTAATGCTCGTGCGAGCAGCGTCGCGATCGCCGCGCGGGCTCCGGCCACGACGATCTGGCGCGGCGCGTTGATATTCGCTATATACAACGGTGTACGAGCGTCGTGAATCGTTGCGACCAGTCGTACCACGTCGGCCTCGCGCAGCCCCACGATCGCGCCTAATCCATACCCGGCGTCGAAGCTTCGTTCCATCAGCGTCGCGCGCGACCGGACGAGCCGCAGCGCGTCCTCGAAGCCGAGCGCTCGCGCAGTGACTGCGGCTGCAAACGTACCGACCGAAAGACCCGCGACGAACGCCGGTCTGCCGGCGCCGGCCACGAGGGCTCGTGCGGTGGCTACGGCGGCGATCAATAACGATAGTTGAACGTCGACCGTCGAGTCGAGTCGCTCGGCCGCATCCAGCAGCAGAACGTCCCGCTGCAGCACGTCGGCGGCCTCGGCGAGCGTCGCCTTCACCGCATCGTGCAACGGCAAATCGTGCAGCATGCCTGGGCGCTGCGCGCCCTGGCCGGGAAAGAGAAAAGCAACGCTCACCTGCGGCTCGCGTTCTTCGCGTGTCCGAGCCATGGATCGCGCACCATCCGCGGCCCCGCAGCCGTTCGTAAGAGCACGGTCGGCCGGGCTGCGGCGAGCTCCGACAAACTCGCGAAACCCCCGGGTACTTCAACACGAACGTCGATCCGCACGACGGCGCTTCGAAGGGAGGCGTGCAGTCGAGCGATCTCATCAGGCGAGACGCGCTCGGGCAGCCGAACGATGAGGTCGAGGTCAGAGTCCGACGTGACCGTCGGGCAGCCGGTCGCCAGTTCGAAGGCGACGCTACCGGCAGGTCCCCACGCATAGCCCGTGGGCGACAGCGCCGCTTCGACGAACGGCAACTGCACGATCGCGGGAAACGCAGCGGACGAATACGTCCAGGCTCGCTCGGAAACGAGCTGTTCCGGGGTAACCCGACGCGCGATCGTTTCGCGCGCGAGGTGAAAACCAAAACGCTCGTTACGAGCGTGACCGCGCACGCCGACGGGAATCGTGCCGGCTTCGCTCGGCGCATGCCGTACGACGACGAAAGGCGTCCGCGTCAACGCGGCGTGCGCCCACGCGGGCGCCCCCTTCGGCAAACGTGACTCCGGGGCGGTGCATGACAAGAGATCGTGCGCCCGCGTTTGCGTCACCACTGCCGTTCGAGCGCTTCGCGTACGCGGATCGTTGCGGCGCGCCGGCTTTTCGCTTGCGGCGAGCTTAGACGATCGCTCAAATCGCGCGGTTTGCGGCGCGCATCGGCGATCGCTTCGCCGAGCTCTCGCCGCACGTACGCGACATCGGCCTCGCTAGGAGCGTCGGCGTTTCCGATACGGAGGAGGCGGTACAGCAGTCCGAGCTGCGCGAAACTGCGCACATCGTAAGCTAGCGGCAAAACGGTCTCCGCCAAGGCCTCGAGTTCTTCGACCGTTCGCTTCGTAACGCGAGCCGCGGCTGTCTTCCCCATCGCGTGAATGACGACGCCCGGATCGTCGAACGCGAGCAAACGACTGGCCTGATAGCCGTGAGCGAGAAAGGCACCCGAATACGCTTGGCCGACGATGAGTCCGATGACGGGATGCCCGGCAAGTCGGGCCGTCGCATAAGCATCGACCGCGGCGGCGCAAGCGAGGTGCAGCCCGAGCAACTCTTCCCGCCGGCCATATGCTTGACTCGGAACGTCGACGATGGCGACGATCGCGCGTTTCGCCGGCAGGTGGTCTCGGTCGACGACGCTTTTCACTTCTCGAGCGAGCGCCCAGCCTTCATCGATTCCGACCTCGCCTTCGCGAGCGCGCGGGAAACGATTGTGCTCGTTCGGCACGACGGCCAGAAAATGCGCGCTCTCGACCCCGATCGTGCCCGACGCGGACAACACGGACGGCGTTGCAAGCAATGTAGATTCGGCCGCGGCAAGCTTGTCGAACCAAACGCGCCCGCGAGTCACGCGCGGCTGCGCGTCCTTCATGACGGTTTTAGCCGCGCAAGAAGCGTGCGGGCTGCGGCAGGTTCTAATTGTTCCGAGACGTCCGCGGTGCTGAGGGCCGCGACGTATGAAGTAACGGCGGAACTCCGGTGCGGCTCCGGTATACCGCTACGAAACGCAGCGATGACGGCGCCGCGGATGTCCTCCGTATCGTCCGGAACGAGCGCATCGACGAGCGCGCTCGAAAAGCGCTGTTCGCCGCCGTCGACGGCCCAAATAAGCTGTTGATCGCTCGCATCGAACTCGGCCACGCCGGCATTCGACTCGATCACTTGCGGCCCATTGAGACCGAGGCGACCTTGGCGCGTCATAATCATGTACGAACATAACGCGGCTGCGATCGACATGCCGCCAAAACAGCCGACCATTCCGCTGATGACGCCGACGACCGGAACGTAGCGGCGCAAGGCCACGATCGCCGCGTGGACGTCCGCAGTTGCTGCCAGACCGAGATTGGCCTCCTGCAAACGCACGCCACCCGTCTCGAGCAACAGGACGGCGCGCGTCGGCGTTCCTTGCTCCGCGTCGCGCGCTGCGAGATCGAGTGCGCCGGCAATTTTCGCGCCGGACACTTCGCCCGTCCCGCCGCCTTGAAACGCGCCGACTATCGCGATGACGACGGCCGATACGTTCTCGATGTTCCCCCGCACGACGACGGTGCCGTCGTCGCTCTCCGGGACCACGCCCTGCATTTCGAGCCACGGTGACTCGATGCGGTCGAAGGGACCGAGCAATTCGCGAGCGGTACCTGCATCCAAAAGGGCGATCGCGCGCTCGCGGGTCGACAGCTCGATAAAACTCTTCCCGAAACCGATCATGTAGTGCTCAGTTCGAGCGCCTGCTCCAAGCGTAGCGCGACGAGGCCGGGTGTCGCTCCGAAATCGTTGATGTCGACGCGCGCCGCGACCGGATGTCGCGCGAAAAACCGGCCGAGCACGACCTTCCACGTATCTTCGAACCCGTCGACGCTCGTGCGAATGCGTACCTGCGCGGATGTATATCCGGCTGCCGGCTCCAAGAGCACCTCCAGGTCGCCGGAGCCGACGACGCCGACGTGCGCGCGCTTCGCGATCGCGCGCGAGGCGGGATATTCCAGTTCGATATGCTCCATGTTACAGGCGCTCCAAGAATGAGAGAAACAAGGTCGCGGCGAGCAAATCCGCGCTGCCGCCGGGAGATGCGTTAGCCGACAAGAGTTGACGTTCCAGGCGTTCGAACGCAAGCCACCCGCGACGAGCGGAGATACCGCCCGCCGCCACTACCGCGCGCGCGCCGCTCTGCGCGCCGCTCAGCGCTTTTTGACCGCCACGATGCAACAGGCACGTGTCGCCGAGCTTAGCGATGATCGCCACAAGAGCGTCGACCCGCGCTACGTTCTCATCACTACCTCGAGCGACCGCCGCCCTCAGCGCGGGCAAGCCTACGTCGACGACATGCGGGAATGCGGAGCGCGCTTCGCCCGCCGCACCGCCGGCTCCATAACGCGCGCGCGCCCTGCGTCCGTGCGACGATGCTTGCGGCGCAAACCGGTCCGCAAAGCACGCGATTGCGCCGGCCGTCTCGGCGACGCGGCGCACCGGCGCATGCTCTTCGCCGGTAGCGGCGCCGGCGACCAGCAGCCCGAGCGCCCAGATCGCACCGCGATGCGCGTTGACTCCGCTCGTCGCGCGCAGCATATCGAGCTCCGCAGAGCGCCCGATGTGCGCCAACCGCTCGCGCAGCCCGGCGCCGGGCGACACGCCGAACGCAACCCGCCCCATCTCGATGAAGGCCGGTTCGATGGCGCGCGCCGACCGCAACAGTACGTCGACCGACATATCGAGATGCGCTCCGGAGCCTCGACGATCGACGAGGCCGGGCTTCGGCGTCAGCTCGGCTTCGGCGACGAGTGCGGTAGTCGCGAGCGCGCCCAACCGTCGAGCCCGGCTCTCACGATAACGAGCGTTGGTTACCAGCTCCGGAACCTCGGCGGCGGCGCATACAGTCCGCCGGACCATGCGACCAGGTCGTCGATGCTTTTGGCCGCGAGTTGCGAGCGCGTCGCATCGGAGCGCCGCACGCCGAGGTCTTGCGGAAAAGCGACGAGCCCGGTGCGGCGCAGCTCGTCGACGCGCGTAACCTCGACCGTCGCCCCGAGCGACGTGGCTCCGGCGATCGCGGCGAGCGCCGCGCGGCGGTCTTCCAAACTCGTCGCCTTGTAGAGATACGCGACGCCTTCTTCCGTGACGACGTGAGTAACGTCGTCGCCGTAGATCATCACGGGCGCGATCGCCATTCCAGCTTGCCTGCCGACTGCGACTGCGTCGAGCGACTCCACGATCGTCGGGACGCCACCCTTTTGAAACGTTTCCACCATCTGTACGACGAGCTTATGGCCGCGCTCGATCTCGCTGCTGCCCTCGATCAGACTCAACCACGCGGGAGACGCATGCCGGCGACCGCGCGGGTCGTGTCCCATATTTGGCGCTCCGCCGAACCCGGGAAGTCTCCCGAGCGTCACCGTCGACGAATTCGCGTCGTAGTCGATTTGCAGCGAAGCTCCGATGAAAAGATCGACCGCATACTGGCCTGCAAGCTGACACATAACGCGATTGGAACGCAGGCTGCCGTCGTGGCCCGTAAAGAAAACGTCCGAGCGAGCTGCGGTGTACGCGTCCATGCCGACTTCGCTTCCGAAGCAATAGATACTGTCGACCCAGCCCGACTCGATGGCGGGAATCATCGTGGGATGCGGGTTCAGCGCCCAGTTCCGACAAATTTTCCCGCGGAGACCTAAACGCTCGGCATACGTCGGTAAGAGCAATTCGATCGCCGCCGTATTGAAGCCGATGCCGTGGTTGAGCGAAGTGACGCCATGACGCTCGTACACGCCGCGGATCGTCAGCATCGCCATCAGTATTTGCAGTTCCGTGATGTGGCGCGGGTCGCGCGTGAAGAGCGGCTCGAGATTGAACGGACGGTCCGCCACGACGACGAAGTCGATCCACGACCCCGGGATGTCGACTCTTGGGAGGTCATCGCTGAGCTCGTTGACTTGCGCGATCACGATGCCGTTGCGGAAGCCGGTAGCCTCCACGATTGCCGGTGTATCTTCCGTATTCGGTCCGGTAAACAGATTGCCGTGCCGATCTCCGGACAGAGCGCATACGAGCGCGACGTTGGGTTGCAAGTCGACGAACATACGCGCGTACAATTCGATGTACGTGTGAATCGCGCCGACGGCGAGCTTGCCGTCCTCTAGAAGCTGCGCCACTCGCAGACTTTGTGGTCCGGCGTATGCGAAATCGAGCTTCGACGCGACGCCATTCTCGAAGATGTCGAGTTGCTCCGCGCGGCTGATCGAGGAGATCAGCATGTGAAGTCCGTGCACGACGTCCGGATTTACGCGAGCGAGCGAGCGAGAGAGAAAATCCGCTTGCTTTTGATTGTCGCCCTCGAGAGCGACGAGGTCGCCCGGCGCGATCAGCGCTTCGAGAGCGTCGACGATCCGATCGGCGCGAATGACGATGCCGTCGCAAAACGGCGCGGCCCGCTCGAGTCGAGCTTGCTTTCTCTCACGACGAGTCGACCACGATCGCACTCGAACCTCACGTTCGCCGACGATGCCCAATTGAAAGGAACAAGAAAGGTTGGATGCGCTATGGTTGCTTCCGACGGTAAAGATAGCGCGTCCAAATGCAAATTTCAATCTATCCGAGGGAGCGTGCCCAGTGACGACAGCCGCTGGTAAGTTGCAATCCGGCGTAGTGCGCCCGCCGCTCACGAAGCAGCAAATTGCCGGTTTCTGGGCGTCTTGGACCGGCTGGACGCTCGACGGTATGGATTCGTTTATTTATGCGCTCGTACTCGCGCCGGCGCTTACGGAGCTGTTGCCGAAATCGGGCATGGCGAGCACGCCGAAGGACGTCGCCTTCGTCGGTTCGATTCTGTTCGCGCTGTTTTTGGTCGGATGGGGCGTCTCGTTCATCTGGGGACCGATCGGCGACAAGATCGGCCGCACTCATACGCTCGCTTTGACGATTCTCATCTTCTCGGTGTTTACCGGCGCAGCGGCCCTCGCTCAAAACGTATGGGAGCTCGCAATCTTCCGTTTCATCGCCGGGATCGGAATCGGTGGCGAATGGGCGATGGCGGGAACGTACGTCGCCGAAGCGTGGCCTGAGGAGCGCCGCAAGATGGGCGCAGGCTATCTGCAGACCGGTTATTACGTCGGCTTTTTCATTGCGGCCGCACTCAACTTTACCGTCGGCGCGAAGTACGGTTGGCGCGCGATGTTCCTTGCCGGCATCGTCCCCGTCTTCGTTTCGCTCTACACGCTGTTAAAAGTACGCGAACCTGACCGATGGGAACACGTTGCGACGGTCGCGCGTCGAGCGAATCCCCTAGCGACGATTTTCAACGCCACGTACCGCCGGCGTACGATCGTCAACGCCCTGCTCGTGACCGTAGCGATCGCGGGTCTGTGGGCGGGAGCCGTATACGAACCGACGGCGATCATTCAGCTCGCGACGACGGCCGGAATGAATAAGGTTCAAGCCATTCGGCTCGCTTCGCTCGGGACCGCGATTCTATCGATCGGAACGATTTTGGGCTGCCTCGCGGCGCCGCCGCTGGCCGAACGAGTCGGGCGACGAGCGGCTTTAGGCGCTTATTTTATCGGAATGATCGTGACGATCGTAGCGGCTTTCGGGTACGCGTTTTATCTCGCGCACGGGCTCGTACCGTTCATGATCGTTCTATTCTTTCTCGGCTTCGCCGGCGGCAATTTCACGTTGTTCAGCCTCTGGCTGCCGGAGCAATACGCGACGACGGTACGGGCGACCGCCTTCGCGTTTGCCACATCGTTCGGCCGCTTCATCGGCGCCGCGATCAACTTCGGAATTGCCGGCCTCGTGCGCTCCATGGGCACGCTCGGAACGCCCGTCGCGTTGACGGCGATCGCATTCGCCGTCGGCTTACTGGTCCTGCCTTTTGCGAAAGAAACGCGTGGAGACACTCTCCCGGAGTGAACGGTCAAGGAACCAAATCTAAGCGGAAGGTTCCTCGTATGCGCCTTGAGCCGATGGCGCGCGTACGACGAGCACCGGAACCGAAGAGCGCCGCAAGATACCTTCGGCTACGCTGCCCACGTAGACCCGCGCCAGACCTTTACGGCCGTGCGTCCCGATGACGATGAGATCGGCCTGCGTATCTCCGGCGACTTGCAGTAGCTGCTCGATCGGTTCTCCGTGCAACAACCGAACGGTACACTCGACCTGGGCAACCTTGGCTTGTTCCGCCGCGGACGCCAATAGACCACCGCCACTCGTGTCGTAATCGTTCGTTTCGGCCCGCGTAAACACGTTGACCGAGCTGACCACGTGACACAGGATAAGATTGCCCTCGTACCGGCGAGCCAAGCTCAATCCGACGGCGAGTGCTTGGCGAGACGGATCCGAATCATCGACGGCGACAAGGATCTGTCGGAAGACGACGGCGCTTATCGCTTCGATCGTTTTAACCTCCCGGGCAAGAAACAAAAAGCACTACTGCGGCGCCGGAGTCGTACGTGAAGTGCACGCTTGTGCGTTCACCGCAACGCCGGTCGACGAGCCGAGCACGGAGCACGTGAATCCGAGGAACAGGTCGTTCGTCCGTAGGGCGCCCGCAGATGCGTGCCGTTTGACCAATTCGTCCGAGCACTGCCCGTAGAGACCGGCAACGTGCAGTAAGTCCTGAGGATTGTCCGACGGGTGCACGGGATCCGGATCGGCCGTACGCGCCATCGCACAGACGCGAATCTTTCCGGCCAGGGCATTATATTCGGTTACGTCCTTATCGCTGACGCCATACCGATCGTACGTGCCCGCCATAACGGCGACGGTACTGCACGCAACGAACCCGCAAAACGCCGCTCCGAACCTTTTTGGTGAGGTATTGAACAAGGTCGCTCCTATCACTTGACTCGCGCCTCGCAAGCGAACGAGGAATGCGCCACTACGGACGCATCCCCATGCACGTTGCGAGGGTTCGCTCGTTCGCCGGCTCGAGCTAGTGCCCGCCGGCACCCATTTTCGAATTCAGGAGGCTGCCGCTTTTCGGCATCATTTTGGCACCCATCGCGTCGGCTTTCGACTTGCACATTTGCGAGTAATCATCCTTACTCGTCGCCGTAGCGGCGCTTTTGCTCTTCGTCGCGTCTGCATCTCGAGCCATCCCGCCCTTGTCGGTATTCGCCGCCGTCGTAGCAGCTTCGCCGGAGCTTTCCGCGCTGGACGCCTTGCCGGCCGCTCCGGCTATCGAGTACATCTTCGTCTTGGTGTTGACCAAGACGACTTTGTCTCCGGCCGCGCACTTCGGCGCCGCCATGGCGCCCGTGCCTTCGGTAGGACCGGCGGCAAAAGCGCTTTGCGCGGCGCCGGCGATGAGTCCGGTAGAGAAAAGTAATGCAGTGACTTTGTTCATGAAAACTCCTCGGTGTAAATAGCTGGATAATTCCTTTACCCACGAGCCCGCTGATTTCGCAAGACTTCGCGTCCTCGCAACGCCGGCCAAGAACGGTCCGTTCCTTCGAGTGCGATTCGCGGGAACCGCAACTTTCGGCGGCCTAATTTTACACTGGCGCCCACATGAGCGGCGCGCAGACGAGCACGGAGTTGAAAGGCAAACGAAAGGTTTTTATGGTTTCATCGAGTTAACGTATTTCTTCACGGGTCGGAAAGGCACGAATGTCTAAAAAGTTTTTATGGGCAGCGCCCGTTTTTGCATCCGCCTTGATCTTCATAGCCCGTCCGGTTTTGGCCGATCCTACGGACGACTTGAAGTCGCAAATTGAGGTTCTGAACGCGCAGATTCAGGCGCTTCAGAATCGGCAAGCTGCGGACAACCCGCCTCAGCCCGAAAGCGCGGCCGGCCCGGGTGCAACGCCCGCGCCCTCAAATAAGGTCGTCGGCGGCGACTTTCCCGGTTCGTTCAAGCTTCCAGGTACCAACACGTCGGTCGCGATTCACGGATTCGTCGACTTACAAGCATTCTACGACCCCGACCAGTACCTCGGCGGTAAATTCCAGGTTGGTCTGGCAGTTCCGAACGGCCCCGCTCAACGGCAGACGCAAGGCACGTACCACTTCCACGACAAGCTGACGCGCTTCGCGTTCGAAACACGCACGCCGACGAAATACGGCGAACTCAAGACCGTCTTGATTCAGGACCTGTACGGCTATTTCGCCGGGAACATCCCCGGCCAGTGCGCCAATAACCTCGGCGTCTGCGACGGCTTAGTCGGCGGCGGTTCGATCCAAAACTTTAACTTCGGCCCACGTAATCTCTACGCATACGGCGTGCTCGGACGAGTCCTCGCGGGCCACTATTTGTCGAACTTCATCGATGAAGAGGACCAAGAGGAAGTTCTGGACACGAGCGGTCCGGCGGGCGTTCCGGCCCAGCAATTACCGCAAGTACGCTATACGATGCCGCTAGGCAAGGGGTTCCTGTCATTCTCCGCCGAGACGCCGGCCACCGAATACGCCTTTACCGTTCCGGCGACTGCGACGAACCCGGCGGTGGCCAGCGTCGAAAATCCCTCGGTATACAACCCGCGTCCAGACTTCACCGCAAAGTACAACATCGACGCTCCTTGGGGTCATGCGATGGTCTCCGGAACGCTTCGCAAGCTCGCCTATGACGACGGGAACGACCACCGTTCGGTTGCCGACGGTGCGGGCATGATGCTCGGCGCAACATACGCCTTCCATGACGGTGTCTCCAGCGCCGGCGGCTTGACATGGTTCGGCAACGGCATCCAAAAATATACGCCGGACGACTTCGTACCGGTCTCGAGCGCACAGATCGAAAACATCGGCACGCCGGCGCAACGGATGTTCACGGCAAACGAATACGGCGAATCGGCATTCTTCGCGCACACCTTTAGCCCGCAGATTCGCGCGAACGTCGGCGTCGGCCTCAATCACAACTATTGGGCCGACTTCATCCCTGCCGACATTTCTCAGCCCACCCAAACGAAGACAGTTCATGCGAACATCATTTGGAGTCCGGTTCCCCAGACGGATTTCGGCTTCGAATTCATGCACGGCGTCAAAGCGTACCGCGACTCCTTAAACCTCCCGACCACCGGTATCAGCCGCTTGCAGACGGAGCTCAAGTTCCGCTTCTGAGCTCTAGCTTCGACTGACTTTCTTACATCGCTGACCGCGGTCCATCAAGGCCGCGGTCAGTTTTTCTTCAGGTCCCTAGCCGATCGGCTTGACTTACATGGTACGTATTCCTAGGCAGTTAGCATTATGGAACACGCGTTGCGCGTGTAGCATCGCCTTTACACTCCTCGGAACCGCTGTTTGCGGTTCTACGGCTGTAGCGCAATCGCCGGCATCCAGCGCCGCGCCTGCGGAAATCTGCGCCGCATCGGTGTTGAGGCTTGAAGAAACGTACGAAACGGTAAGGGTCGGTGCACTCGCGCTCGCAACCGATGCGGTCCTCGGCGGCCCACCGGAATGTGTGTCGGCGGCATCTACCGATTCACCCAACGTGCGCGTGTCGCTCGAGAAAAAAGGGCAATTTGCGAGCGTGCGGGTTTGGGCGCTGCACGACGGCTTCGCGAACGTCGTGGTCAAAGACTGGCACGGCGTCGACATCGGGATCATTCGCGTTTCGGTCTATCCGCGCGAGCCGCACACGCACAAAGGCGGCAAGTAGTCACTATCGAAACCGTTGGCAACGAAAAAGCGCTTCGGAGAGCTCATATGTCTGTGAGAAGTCGATTCTTCCAACCGCTCGCGATCGTCGGAGCGGTGGTTGCGCTGGCGATTTCGTCGACGCATTTCGGGGCTTCGGCCGCACAAGGAATGTCGGCCGAAGCCAATGGGCGCAGCATCTTCCTCACCGGTAAGGATGATCGCGGTTCAAAAATCGTGGCCCGGAAACCGCCGCTGTATGCAAGCTGCGCCGCCTGCCATCGTGCGAATGGGTCGGGCGGCGTCCATCTACCCGGGGGCGCCGTCAGCGCCGACTTGCGTCATGCAGCGCTGGTAACGCATCAAAAGCACCCGTACGATCTCACGCTCCTCGAGCGCGCGATCTCTACCGGCATCGATAATGAGGGCAAACCGCTCGATCCCGTGATGCCGCACTGGCGACTTTCCCGGCGCGATCTGCACGACGTTGCGCTGTACGTGTTGACCAAAGTACGGTAGTCGCTTTCATCGCGCAGCTGCCGTGCCGAGCAAGCGTATTTCCGTCACGACGATAGCGCCGCAGCCGCGTACGAGCGTCGTAGCCGCACGGCGAGCGATATAACGACCTTCATTCGTTGTCGCCGGCCGGTCCTCGATTTCAACCTCTCCGGCGAGAACGGTTAGCAACATCCGGTCGTCGCTCGCGGGCAACGGCAATGCATGGACGACGGTTGCAATCGCGTGACGGGTGCTGATTCGCGAACCAAAGTCGTCGAGGGCGAAGCACACTCTGACGCGCGTGCTCGCACCCGGCGCCGCAGCAGGGAAACTGGCCGACGCGCAGGGACGAGCGAACGGTGCGCCTCTCGGAAGAACGTGCAGCGTGATTTGCTCTGCATCGACCGTCGTCGTATTGCCGGTGCCGTGAATGACAGCAGCCGGCGTAAGAAACGAACTGCCCATTTCAAGCCGGCGTTCGCCATACTCGTCCCATCTCGTTACGACTCCACCGACGATCAGCCCATTCTCCGGGCCGTCGTGAAGGTGCGCCGCTACGCACGCTCCGGCCGTTAAGTGCTGCAGCGAGTGATACGCGTCGAGGGCTCCCGAGGGGATGACGAACGACTCGCTCCAATCCGACCATCCAATCATGCGACAACCGGCTCCGCGCACGTGTTTGTGGCGTCCGTGAAAACGATCGTCAAAGCGCCCAAGAGTAAGATGCCCGAGCCGAGCATAAAACCCGTCGTCCAGCCGCCTGTTGTATCGGCGAGGTAGCCGAAGACAAACGGCGAGATAATGCCCGCAACACCGAAGCCGGTATTCATGATACCGGAGACCGTTCCGGCATAGTAGCGGCCACCGAGATCCATGGACACCGCCCAGCAATTCGATACCGCGCACTCGAGCATGAAGAGCGCACCCGCGGACAGGAGCACGAAAGCGTAGGAACTGCCGACGAAGGCGGACGGAACGGTGAACGCCGCCGATCCAACGTACGCAACTGCGATGACGCTGCGCCGGGCGAGATTGAGGTTTCCGGTACGCTCATATATTTTGTCGGACAGCGTGCCCCCGATGAGGTCGCCCAGGACGCCGCCGATCAGCGGAAGGCTGGCAGCGATTCCGAGCTGTGAAAACGTGAAATGCCGCGCTTCCTTGAGGTACGTCGGGAGCCAGGTCAGATAGATCCACAGCGTGTAGCCATAAGCGAAGTACACCGCAGTCAGCAACCACACGTCGCGATTGCGCAAGATTGTTCCCCAAGGAATGCGGTGCTTCTTAGAGTCGGTACGGACCGCGGTACGCGTCCCGATCTTCTCTAGTTCGAGCGCGTTGACCGACGCGTCGTCCGCCGGGTTGTCACGATAAATTGCGAAGAACAGCACCGACCATAGCACACCCAGCGCCCCGAGGATGACGAACGGCGGGCGCCAGCCTCCGGTCAGCACGACGAGACCGACCACGATCGGCGGCGCGAAAGCGGCGCCCGAGCGTGAGGCCGCATGCGTGATGCCTTGCAGAAAACCACGCATCGTAGGCGGATACCAGGTAGCGAGCGCACGCGTCGCGACCGGAAAACCGCCGGCTTCACCGACGCCGAATAATAGCCGCACGATGAAGAACGACGCAACGCTCGTCGCAAAACCGGTGAGGATCGTAAAGAACGACCACCAACCCATCAGCGCCGATAGCACCTTGCGTGGCCCGAAGCGATCGCCCATCACGCCGCCCACGATTTGCAGCAGCGCATAACTTATGGCGAACGCGGAGAAGATCAATCCCATCGACGTTTTGGAGAAGTGCAACTCGTCGATAATCTTCGGCGCAGTCACCGAGATCGTCACGCGGTCGAGATACGAAATAAAGTACAGCAGACACAGGATCGCAAGGATCGCGTAGCGCTTGCGCGAGGAGCGCGTCGCCACGCTCGCGCCGGCGGTGGTTTCGGTCGTAGCCATGGCACCTCTCATCGTCGTATCACTCGGAGGTCGACCCGGTCTTCTCAACGTTAGCGCATCGCGCGCTCGAGCACTTGAGCCACGTGGAGCGTCGTGCGCTCCGTTCCGTGCTCGATTTGATGACGGCAGCTCATGCCGTCGGTTACGATCAGCGCTTCTTGCGGCGCGCCGCGCACTGCGGGCAACAAGGATCGTTCCGCCATGCGCTGGGACACGTCGTAGTGCTCGCGCTCGTAACCGAACGTGCCCGCCATGCCGCAACAGCTCGATTCGATCGTCGAAACGCTCAGTTTCGGAATCGCGCCGAGTACCGCTACGACTGCCGGCATGGCGCCGAAAGCTTTTTGATGACAATGCCCGTGCAGCAGCGCTCGCGACTGCGGCAATGCGCGCAGTAGCGAAGCGAACCGTCCGGCCGCTATTTCCTGAGCGAGGAATTCCTCGAACAACATCGCGCAACGAGCAACCGCAGCCGAATCGGGCCCGGGCAGCAGCGAAAGAAACTCATCGCGCAACGTCAGCAGGCATGATGGTTCCAGACCCACGATCGGGACTCCGCGTTCGGCAAACGGTAACAACGCGGCGATCGTCCGTCTCGCTTCACCACGCGCGTCGTCTACGAGGCCGGCCGACAGGTACGTGCGGCCGCAGCACAACGGCGCCGCACCACGCTCCGCTCGGGCGAAGGTCACGTGGTAGCCTGCCCTGCGCAGTACCGCAAGTGCGGAACGCGCGATCTCCGGAGAAAAATACCGATTGAACGTATCGACGAGAAGGACGACCTCGCCGAGCCGTTTCCCTTGCGCCGCGCGGTCTTCGCGCGACTCATGAAAAACGTCCCGACGCCACCGCGGCAATTCGCGCCGCGCGTCGATGCCCCCGGCCAGCTGCATCGCATACCGCAACATCGGAACGCGGTTGCGCGCATTTGCGGCCACGTTGAACCGCGCGGCGAGCGGCGCTAGCCGCGGCAAATGGGCGATGACGCGGTCTTTGAGGCGCAAGCCGTGCTTCGCTCGGTAATGCGCGAGAAATTCGACTTTCATCTTCGCCATGTCCACGCCGGTCGGGCATTCGCGTCTGCACGCTTTGCAGGAGACGCACAGGTCGAGCGTCTCGTACATGGCTTCGGAGGTAAACGCGTCTTTGCCGAGTTGGCCGCTTAGCGCCAATCGCAACGCGTTCGCGCGGCCGCGCGTCACGTGCTGCTCTTCGCTCGTGGCGAGGTAGGACGGACACATGACCGCTGCATCTTTGCGACACAGACCGTTGTTGTTGCACATTTCCACGGCGCCGCTGAAGCCGCCCCATTCGCTCCAATCGAGGTTCGTTGCAAGTGACAGCGGTGCGTACTCGGCGCCGAAACGGAACAACGTGCGATCGTCCATTTTCGGCGCGCGAACGATCTTGCCCGGGTTGAGAACGCCCGCCGGGTCAAACGCGTCCTTGATCTCTTCGAACGCGGCCACGATGCGGTCACCGAACATCTCGCGATGAAACTCGGAACGGACGATGCCGTCGCCGTGTTCGCCCGAGTGCGCGCCTCCATACTCGCGGACGATCGCGAACGCTTCTTCTGCAATCGAGCGCAGCTTGCGCACGTCGAGGTCGCTCTTCATGTTCAGCACCGGTCGAACGTGCAGACAGCCGACGGACGCATGCGCGTACCACGTCCCCCGCGTGCCATGACGCTCGAAGATTCGCGTTAGACGTTCCGTATAATCGGCCAGGTGCTCGAGCGGGACGGCACAGTCCTCGATAATCGATACCGGTTTGGCATCGCCTTTCATCGACGTCATGATATTCAAGCCGGCCGCGCGAACGCTCCAGACCTCGGCCTGCTCTGCCGGATCCCTTACCTTGACCACGGCACCGGCGTAGCCGAGCGCGCGCATCCGCTCGTCGAGAGCGTCGAGGCGATCTTCGATCTCCACTGCATCGTCGCCGGCGAACTCGACGAGCAGCACCGCGTCAGGTTCGCCGCGCACGTACTTTGCAATCGTCGGCGCGAATGTCGGGTTATCGCGGGAAAGCTCGAGCATCGTACGGTCGACGAGTTCCACTGCGACCGGTTCGAGTTCGACGAGCGACCCAGTCGCCGTCATCGCGTCGTAGAAGCGCGGGAAGTGGCAAATCCCGAGCGTCTTGTGCTTAGGGATCGGCTGCAACGCGAGATCGATCGCCGCAAAGTAGGCGAGCGTTCCTTCAGAACCGACGAGCAGCTGCGCGAGGTTGTGACCGTGCGCCGAAATGGTATCGACGTTGTAGCCGCCGACGCGCCGGAGAACCTTCGGTATGCGCGACTCGATCTCGCTTGCTTCCCGCGCCGCGATCGCGCGCACCCGCGCGACGAGGTCGCGATAGGCAACCGGCTCGATCCCGTCGAGCGCAGAACCGACGTCGCCAAAGTACGCCCGCGTCCCGTCCGCCAATATCGCATCGATTCCACGGACGTTGTGAATCATGTTCCCGTAGCGGATCGAGCGCGAGCCGGAACTATTGTTGGCCGTCATTCCGCCGATCGTCGCACGACTCGCGGTCGAGGGATCGACCGGGAAAAAAAGTCCGTGCGGCCGCAGGAAGCGGTTTAGCTCGTCCAGCACGATGCCCGGCTGAACGCGCACGGTACGCGCGTCGGCATCGAAGGCGATGACGCGGCGCAGGTGTTTACTGACGTCGACGACCAGGCCGGACCCAATCGTCTGGCCGCACTGAGATGTGCCGGCGCCGCGCGGCGTAATCGGCACGCGATGTTCGCGCGCGACGGCAAGCGTCGCTTCGACGTCGGCATCGGTCTTGGGAATGACGACGCCCAGCGGCATGATTTGATAGATCGAGGCGTCGGTTGCATAGAAGCCGCGGCTAAACGTGTCGAAGCGGACGTCGCCCGTGATGGCCGCGGAAAGTTGCCGAGCGAGTCTGTCGTGCAACAGCGGACGCGGGGCGAGCGCAGCCACCCGCTAGACCGTCGTCAGCGCAGTTGCGGTCGGTGCGGTTTCTGCGAGAAAAGCGAGCGCCGGCGACATTCCATCACCGTGCGGGACGTGCGCCGCTTCAAGACCCATCTGCACGCCCGCAAGCGTTCCGGCCAGCATAAGGTCGTTGAACGAGCCGAGGTGTCCGATCCGAAACACCCGGCCCTTGAGCCTTCCAAGTCCGGTGCCGAGCGACATATCGAAGTTTTCGAGAATCGTCGCACGCAAGCGGTCGGCATCGTAGCCGGTCGGCATAAGAATGGCCGTCAGTGAGTTTGAGTACTCTTCGGGATCCAGGCAGAGCAGTTCGAGTTCCCAGCCGCGTACCGCTCGTCGAGTGGCCTCCGCGTGGCGCGCGTGGCGCGCGAAGACGTTGTCGAGTCCCTCTTCGGCCAGCATTCGAATCGCTTCGCGCAGGCCGTACAGCATATTCGTTGCCGGCGTGTAGGGAAAAAATCCCGATGCGTTCGCTGCCAAAATGTCGTCCCAAGAGAAATACGACTTCGGAAACTTCGCCGTCTTCGCGGCCGCCCGTGCTTTTTGCGAGATCGCGTTGAAGCTTAACCCCGGCGGAAGCATCAAGCCTTTTTGCGACCCGCCGACGGTCACGTCGACGCCCCATTCGTCGTGCCGATAATCCATCGAGGCGAGCGATGAGATCGTATCCACCATGAATAGCGCCGGATGACGTGCCCGGTCGATTGCGGCTCGAATTTGCGGAATCCGGCTGACGACGCCGGTTGAGGTCTCGTTGTGCACGACGAGCACCGCTTTAATGCGGCGTTGCACGTCGTCGCACAAGTGAGCTTCTACGACGGCGGGATCGACGCCGTGTCGCCAATCCCCCGGTTGGAAGACGACGTCGAGTCCAAGTCGTAACGCCATCTCGCGCCACAGCGTCGCGAACCATCCGGTTTCGAACATGAGGATGCGGTCGCCGGGCGAAAGGCTGTTGAGCAACGCCGCCTCCCAAGCCCCCGTCCCGGAAGCGGGCAAGGCGACGACGGCTTCAGACGTTCGAAAAATCTCGCCAAGACCACCGAGTACTTCGAAAGCGAGCTTGGCAAAGTCGGGGCCACGGTGATCGATCGTCGCACGATCCATCGCTCGTAACACGCGATCGGGAACGTTGGTCGGTCCCGGAATCTGTAGGAAGTGTCTCCCGCTCCGAAAAGTCATACTTCGATTCTCCAATGCGGATTCGCATCATTATATTTCGTGGAAGGACGCTTCGCAAATGAAATTGACTCGCGGCATCCTCTTCGGCATCGGGTTGTTGACGACCGGTGCGTCGTCGGCAAGCGCAGCCGGCCCCTATGCGTTCGTAACGGGACGTCGCGATCCGGCAATCGAGATCGTCGATCTCTCCAAGGTCGCCGCCAATACCGGTACTTCGAAGGCCATCGTCGGGCGAGCGCGAGTTTCTCCCGACGTTCCGGCAGTCGACCCCGCAACGACGACGGCGAAGCTGATCGGCGCGACGACGCTACCCGCGCAAGCCTTACCGAACAACGTCATCATTCGGCGAGGAACGGCCTACGTCGTCGATCATGCCGGCATCTCGCGACCGCTTGACGTGGAATCCGGCATGCAGCATGGCTATCCGGGAGCGCTGACGTTACTGAGCGTCAAGAAGGCGCTCGATCCAGCCAATAAAGACACGACGAGATCGGTCGAAGCAATCTATAGTTCGGGGGGCTGGGGGCCGGCCGGCGTCGTCGTCACACCGGACGATCGGTACGCGATCGTCGCCAATTCCGAAGGACCGAACTCGGAAGACGGCGCGAGAGAGATCGGCATCATCGATTTGAAGCGACACGCGCTCGTGCGCGTGCTCTTACAGGCAATGGGCACCGGCGGCCATGTCGCTAACACTCCGGGACACGCCTGCGCCGACATACAAAAAAATCCGGCGCTGGTTCCGCACACGTCGCCGGACGTCAATTGGGGTTGCTTCCCGGACGCAAACGGCTTGGCGTATACGCCGCTGCACGGCGGCTTCATCTTCTCGGCGAATGAAGGTACGAATGACGTCTCGGTGATCGATCTAAAAAAAGCTGAGACCGGAGCGCGTGGCTGGGAAATCTTTCGCGTGCCGGTCGAGCGCGGACCGTGGGCCATTGCGGCCAGCCCCGACGGTAAGCTGATGGCGGTGACCGACCGCGATAGCGATGAAACCGACCAGCCCGGCGAATTCGTATCGATCATCGACGTCGATAAAGCGATCGCCAAAAAACCGGATGCGGAGATCCGGCGCGTGCTCGTCGGGACCGACGACGCGAGCCGCGGCAGCCATCCGTTCAGCTTGGCGTGGACGCCCGATGGAGCGCGCATCGTCGTCACGAACGACCTCGCCGGCAGCGTTTCGGTGATCGACGTCGCGAAGGCGCTACGCGGCGATCCGAAGCCGGAGATTGCGCGAATTCCGGTTCCCGCGCAGCCCGACTACCCGGGGAGTCGACCGCGCCCTCGAGCGGTGCAGATAACGGCGGATTCCCGCTTCGCCGCAATCGCAGGTGGACCGCCGAACGCAAAATCCGGCGGCTCTCTTTGGCTGATCGACCTCGGCACGTTCAAAGTCTTAGGCACCGTGACGGGCGTCGGTAACGAGCCGTATATGCTCGATATTACCGGCGGTTCGTGAAGCGTTCGACCCGAGCGTCGCCCGTGAAACGCACGATCGTTGTGGCAACGGCCGTCCTGTTGATGACGATCGCGGCGAGTCTGTGGTACTTCCGTTCGAGCCACACGCGCTTGACGCCGGTCGCAACGCACGCTACGCGCTCACTCGAGCGTGCGATAGGCTCGCAACGCCTGCCGAAAACGCCGCGCTCCGTCGTCGTCATTGTCGAGGAGAACAAGTCGTATCGACAGATCGTCGACGATCCCGATGCGGCTCCGTACCTCAACGCACTCGCTCGTCGAGGCGCGCTGTTCACGCATTCGTATGGGGTCGCTCATCCGAGCCAACCCAACTATATCGCAATGTTCGCGGGCGTAACGAACTCGAACGGAGATGGATGCCCGCCGCGCGCCGTGTCGCGAATCGCACCAAATCTCGCAGTGGAAATGCGGGACGCGCATCGGACGTTTCGCGGGTATGCCGAAGATCTTCCGACCACCGGTTTTCGAGGATGTTCGAGCGGCCGCTATGCGAGCAAACACGCACCCTGGACGTTCTTTACCAACGTGCCTCGCGAAGACGGCGTCGCGCTTTCGACGTTACGATCGTACGAAACGCTTCCCGACCTCGCGTTCGTCATCCCAAATCTCGTTCACGACATGCATAGTGCCGGCATCGAACGCGGCGATGCGTGGCTTCACGAGCATATCGACCCTCTGATCACCTGGGCCAACGGTCACAACACGCTCGTCGTCGTCACCTGGGACGAAAGCAGCGCGAAATTCAGCAATCATATTCCGACATTGTTCGTCGGCCCGATGGTACGACCCGGACGCTACGACGAGCCGGTCACCCACTTCCGCTTGCTACGCACCATCGAAGACCTCTTCGGCTTGCCGCACGCCGGCCGCTCCGCGGACGTCGAGCCGATTCTCGACTGCTGGACGTAGCGGCGAAAAGCGAAAAGCGCGTCGACTCTCGTCGACGCGCTGGTGTCATGGCCTATAGGCGCGACGTCGCGGTTACGATTTACTGTCCGTAAACGTTGATGACCGACGCACCGGGCGTACCGACCGGTACGAACGTTCGGCCCGTGCCCGAATCGCTCGCGACAGAATGCGCGCCGCTCTTGCAGCCGCCTGAGGCTTTCGGTAGACACGTCGGAACGTTTTCGTCAAATGAGGGCGGCGCAGTAGCGGAGCCGGCATTGATGATGCCGAGGACGGATTCGATGGGCCCGACTTTCACTTTGCCGGAAGGATACCAATTGCGTGCGGCAAGGTAATACTTGTTCCACTTTGAGTTGTACGCAATCTGATCGCCGCCGCCCGTTTCGGCAATTTTCACGACGCTACCGTCCATGACGTTCATCACGAGCGTGAACATAGGATCGCCTTCTTTGCCGTCGTCGGTCGGATCGCAGGCGATTGCCAATTGCGGTTTTCCATTAATGACTGGCCCCAGAGCGTTGCCGGCCGGCTCGCAGCCGGTCAAGGGATACGTCTTTGCAATCTTGGGCGACCCGGCGGCTGCATCCGCCGCAGCAAACACGGCGACCAAACCGCCGGGATGCTCTTTGTCCGACGGAACGTCGAGGTAAAAGCTTTGCGTCGTCGGCTCGTATTGGCAGCCTTCGAGGCCGCTCGCACCCGGCATTTTTACATTGCCGATGATTTTTTGCGCATCGGTCGAGATGAAATAGACGCTCGGGATTTCATCGTCCGCGGCAACGAACATCGCTACTTTGTGCGTAGCATCCAAGCAGCCGCCGTCGATCCGATTACCTTTCGTGTTGGGTACGGCGATCGAGTTGACGATCGCCCGCTTGGCGAGATCGACGACTTTAACGCTATTGACGTCACTAACGAATGCCAAATCACTCCCGGGAAGCCGTTCGATTGCATTCGGTCCCGAAATTTCAGGTTTCCCCTTGAAGCCGGTAAAGCCGGGAATTTTCGCAACAACCACATTGGTATGCACGTCGATCATGTCGACGGCTTTAGAATTACGGTCGGTAAGAAAGTAGATGCCCTTGACCGGATCGAGATCGCTAAAGTCGTACGACCACTTCGAGCCGTATTGACCGATCAGGATTTGCGTTTTCAAGGTAGTTTTCGAGTCGGCGCTGGACGCGGGTCCGCTCACCGTGAGACTGAGGGCGACGGCCCCCACGAGATATTTGGCTACTACTGATTTCATGCGGTCCTCTCAAGAACGACTGCCCAGTTGGCGGGTTTTAAAATCATCATATGGTCAAAGACCTTTCAAGTCGCTTTCATTGTAGCGGCTAACCACCGCCGGCCGGAGCGAGTAGATCGAACGCTCCCTGCGCCGCAACGACGTCGCCGTTGCGTAGCCCGGTGCGAATGAGCGCCGACCGCTCGTCTGACGTAGCGACGGTCACTTCGCGGGGAGCGTACTTTTGGTCGCCATTTTTATCGATGCTGCGCACGAAGACCATCGTCTTACCCGTCTGGGGATCGTCGATGAGCGCCGTTGTGGGAACGATGATGCCACGATGCGTCGCCACATCGATGCTGGCGGTGACGGCGTTTCCGGGAGCACTATCGGGAGGCACGCCGGAAGCGACGACCGTGGTCGTTTGCGTCGACGGGTCGACCGCCGGAACGACGGCCACCACGCGTCCGGCGGCAGTGGACCTGCGCGTCGGATCGGTTACCGTGACGGCATTCCCGACGCGTACCAGAGCTCCGTCGGCGCCTGCGACGGTCAGCGTCACCGAGCGATCGCTTTGCGGACCGACGACGATGACGGGCTGTGTCGGATCGACGGCTTCACCGACATGTTTGAGAAGTTGCAGCACGACGCCGGCTTCGGGCGCACGCAGAGTTGCGTTGGCAACGGCGTGCTCCGCCTGCGCCGCTTTGTTCTGCGCCGAAACCGACTGCGCGCCCGTCACGCCGATCTGCGCTTGAGCGGCGCGCAGGTCGTTCAAGGCTTGCTGATAATCGGCGCGCGCTTGCGCCGTAGCGCCGCCGATCGACGAAGTCGCGCTCAAGACGCGGCTCCGATTCGCCGTCAAATCGGCTTGGTCGAGGCTGAGCTGCGACCGCGCCGCCTCCACATCCTTACGTGCGCCGACCCCGGCTGCGTAAATCTGCTGCGCACGGTCCAGCGCACGCCGATCGGCGGCTACCTTTTCTTCCGATTGTCGCGCGGCGGTTTGGGCAGCGGCGGCATCGCTGTTCGCGCTGCCGGTTTGGTTTTGCGCGGCCTTGAGTTTCGCTTGCGCCGCCGCGACCCGCGCTTGCGCGCTCGCGACGGCGGTAGAGGGAACGCTTCCGCCGCCGTACGATGCGGCCGCCGCTGCGGCATCGGCGCGAGCGGCGGCGGCGTCGATCTGAAGCGCGCTCGTGTCGAGCTGTGCGAGGACTTGACCCGGTAGAACGCGCTGGCCGACCGACACGTCGATCGTTTGAATCAAGCCGGAACCTGCGAACGAAAGCTTCGCTTGACTTCCAGCGGGCGCGCCGATTCTGCCGGCGGCGTTAACGTGCACGACGAACGAGCCGAACTTCGCCCGAGTGCTGTCGACGGTGGGAGCGGTGTCCGCCGTATCGGCCGGAGCCGGGCTCTTGTGCGAACGCGAAAAGATGATGATGACGATTACGACGATAGCGACCGCCGCCGCTGCGGCGATGCGAACCAAGCGCGAATTCATAGATGCACTCTCAATGCCTGCGATTCTATAGACTGTAGGGGAAAGAAGAACCGAACGAGGTCATCACCGTGCACGGCCGACCTCGATGTCGAGGGTCGCGCGCGCTTTTTCCAAATCGTATAGCGCCGAAAGCTCGTCGACGACTGCCTGCGAGTATGACAAGCGTGCGAACGTGACTTCAAAGCTCGACGACGCTCCGTTACGATAGCCGGTCTGCGTCGCAATGAGTTCCGTTTCGGCCGCTTGACGCGCACGCGTCGTCGCTACCGAAGCTCGATCCGACGCGCCGAGCGTGCGCGCGGAGGCAGCCACGTCGAGAACGATCTGTCGTTCGGTCGCCGCCGCCTTGGTTTGCGCTTCGAGCGCTCGCGCTTCGGCGGCCTTGACGCGGTCGCGATTCGCCGGACTAAGCGGAATAGTGACCTGCGCGTTGATCGTCGGCGCGTTGATGGGCACGTCGGAATCCGTCCCGACGAGATACCCTCCGCTGACGGTAACGAGTGGAAAGCCCGCGGCGCGCGCGCTGCGAATCGCGGCGCGCGCGGCATCTGCGGCGAGCCGCGCCGAAAGTAATTCCGGCCTCATCGCGCGCGCTAGTGCGATGACGGTTTGAGGGTCGGTAAGTTTTGGATTGATGGAAGGGAAATCCGTGGGCTGCGTTGCGGCAAGCTGTACCTCGGGGGTCGTCGTTTCTATTCCTAGCGCTTCCATGGCGTTAAGATCGCCCGCCGTTGCCAACTCCACGTCGGCAGTGGCCTTGGCGGCAGCGACTTCCGCACGCACGACGTCGAGTTGAGGCGCATCCCCGCTGTTGGCGCGAATTTGCGCCGCCTTCAACTGGGACGCAGCAAGCGAGAGCGCGTCTCGCCGCGCGAGCGCGACGGCGCGCGCCTTGAGCGCGTCGAAATAAAGTCCGACAACCTTTACGCGTTCGGTCGCCAGGGCTGCGCCGAGGTCCGCTTGAGCCGAAGCCAGATTGAACGCCGCTTCTCGAACGGCCGGCGAATACGCGATAAAATCGCCGAGCGTGAGCTGAATGCCGGCCGTCACTTGGCGTGAAATGATGTTCGGCCCGGGTGGATTGCCTTGCGGAACCTGTGCGTAGTTCGTAATGAAAGATGGGACGATGCCCGAGCGCGCACTCGCGAGCAAATACTGACTCTGCAACAGTCGCGCTCTTGCCCCCGCGACGTCCGGTGACGCTGCCAAAGCCGTGTCCTCCGCGGTTACGACGGACATGCCGGCGAAAACGAGGGGACGCACGATCGAACGCACTTCGCGGAACGGCCCCGTCGCGCCACCTCTTTTTGCGGACGCCGAGCCGGAGCGAGGAGTAGCGGCGGGCGGAGTCGCCGCGCCGGATCCCAACGGTTGAGACGGCGTCGGAGCTACCGAAGGCGCAGGCGATGCGCCGGGCCGGGGTGCCGTACTTGAAAGCGGTCCGGGCGATGCCTTCGCCGCCGGCGTAATGCGAGCGCCGGGCACCGGAGACACGACTGCCGCGGGCGCGGGACTTCCGGTCGAAGGGCCGGTTCCCGTCTTCGGCTGAGTCGTGGTCGGCTGCGACGGCTTGGGCTGCGTCGTCGTCGACTGTGCCTTCGCGGGCAACGGCGCGAGCGAGAAGCCGACCGTCAAAGCGACGACCGCGCAGTGCGGAAGAGCGTTTCTCAAAAGAGGCGGCCTCCAGGGCCGGGAAGCGCGGCAAGCATCATGAGCAAGACGCTCGTCGTCGCGACGACCGTTCGCCTGACGGTCGAGCGCCGTCTGCTCGTGCCGCTGAAAGCGGCATAGAGCACCGGGATAACGACGAGCGTGAACAGCGTCGAGGTCGAAAGGCCGCCGATGACCGCGATCGCCAGCGGCTTTTCCATTTCGCTACCCGAGCCCAGACCCAGCGCGAGCGGAAAGAGACCGCCGATTGCCGCGAGAGTCGTCATCACGATCGGTCGCAGACGCGTCTTGCCGGCGACGACGAGTGCTGAAGTAACGTCGTCGCCCGCCATGCGCCGTTTGTTGGCAACGTCGATGAGAAGAATGCCGTTCTTCACAACGATGCCGACCAGCATCAGCAATCCCATGAACGATGAAACGTTGAACGGCGTGCCCGTGGCGAACAAGCCGAGAGCGACGCCGATCAATGCGAGCGGAATCGTCATCAGAATAACCATCGGCAAGCGGAACGAACCGAACGTCGCGAGCATCACCGCGAACACGAGAACGACGGCGACGGCGAGCACCGTCATAAACTCGCCGAACGACGCTTGCTGCGCCTCGTATTGGCCGCCGATGCGTGCCGAATAGCCGGGCGGCAAGCCGAGCTCGGCGATCGAACGTTTCACTTTCTCGATCACGGCGGAAAGCGGCACGTTCTCGATGTTTGCGACCACCCGAACGAGTCTCTGGCTGTTCTGTTCGTTGACTTCGCTCGCAAGCACCGGCTTCCCGATTCCGGCGAGCGCCCCAATCGATGTCAATCCGCCTTTGGTCGTCAGCGATTGTGACGAAATATCTCCGCTTCCTAGCGCCGAGCCTACGCGCACGCGCACCGGAATGAGCGTAACGCCGCCCGACACTTGCGTCGCGACGGTGCCTTGCGTCCGGGCGGCCAGCGCGTCCGCAAGTTCCGTCGATCCGACGCCGAGTTGCGCCAAGTGAGCTTGGGCGGGGGTGATGCTGCGCGTCGGATCGTCGTACGTAACGCCGTCGAAGGGATCCGTGACGCCTTTGATCTTCGTTATCGAGTCGGTCAGTTTGTCGGCATACTCTATCAACTTCGCTTGGTCGGGGCCGACGAGCGAAATTTCGATCGGCGACGGCGAACCTGAAAGATCGTTTAACTGGTCTTCGAGAATTTGATGGAAGTCAAGGTCGGCCGCCGGAACCGCCGCGTTGATTTTGTCGCGTAACCGCTTAGCGATCTCTTCGTACGAATCTCGCTTGCCGTTCTTGAGCGTGATGCGGATCGTCCCCGTATTGGGTTGAGTCGGCGAATAACCGTTCGTGTCGATTCCCGTGATGCGACCGTCGGCGGCGACGGCAGGGTCCTGGATCATAATGCGTTCGATGGTAGAAGCAGCTAAGTCCGTAGCTGCAAGCGTCGTGCCCGTCGGCATCTTGTAAGCCATTTCGAACTTGCCTTCGTCCATTTTCGGCAAAAAGTCACTGGGCAACGCCCGCAGCAGAACGAAGGTCACGACGAGGACGAGGCCGGCGCCCAGGAACACGAGCGACCGGTGCCCGAGCGCGTAACGCAGAACCGGCTCGTAGCGACGCGCGAGCGTGCCGCCGCCTTCGCCCGAACCGTGTTCGTTCTTCAACAG
>JALYUE010000133.1 GCA_030853925.1 Vulcanimicrobiota bacterium
GTGTTGACGAGCACGGGTAAGCCGGTCCGCCGTTCGAAGGCGAGCAGCACGGCGGCCATCAACGGGTCGACCGCGCCGTCGACGGTTTGCACGCGCGCCGTTCCGTCGACGTGCGTGACGGCCGGAATGCGCTCGCGCCAGTCCTCGCGCACGCGATGTGTGAACAGCATGTACGGACTGGGCAGGGGACCGTCGAAAATTGCGGCGGCTCGTTCGGCCAAGACCATCGGCGCGACGGGCCGAAACTGCTCGCGGCCTTTAACGTCGTTGAGGCGGTGCAGATTATCGGCATGGCCCGGGTGCGCGAGTAGGCTGCGCTGACCGAGCGCTCGCGGTCCGAATTCGCTGCGGCCTTGGAACCAGGCGACGATGCCGTTGGAAGCGAGAACTTCCGCGACGGCTTCGGCGATATCGGCCGGACGCCGGTACGAGAGCGCGGCCGTCTCGAGCGACGCGCCGAGCGACGCGTCGTCCCACGATCGGCCGAGCGCGGCGGTACGCATGGGTTCGATCGGATCGCCCGCGGCCGCGGCAACGTACAACGCGGCGCCGAGCGAGGTTCCGGCGTCGCCCGCAGCGGGCTGCACCCACAACTGCTCGAACGGGCCACGTTCGGCAAGGTACGAATTCGCCACGCAGTTGAGCGCGACGCCGCCGGCCATGACGAGTTTGCGTTCGCCCGTGCGCGCGTGCAATTCGCGCGCGATGTCGACGAGAATTTCTTGTAAGCGATGTTGAACGCTGGCGGCCAGATCGGCGTGCTCCTGCGCGAAATTTTCGTCGCGCGCTGAGCGCGGCGCACAGAATTCGTTGAAGTCGAAAGGCGGCGCGTAATAGCCGATGCCGTCGGCGTACATTTTTTCGCGCAGGCGTTCGAGATAGCGCGGCCGCCCATAAGCGGCCATGCCCATGACCTTGTATTCGTCGGACGAACGATGGAAGCCGAGGTGCATCGTCAGCTCCTCGTACCGTAGCCCGAGCGAATGCGGCAGCGGCGCGCTGCCGAGTGCTTCCAGCCGCCCTCGCACCGCGCGGCCACCGAGGAACGAACCACGCTCGCCGCGGCCGTCGAGCGCCATCACCGCGCAGCTTTCGTACGGAGCGCACAAATACGCGGAAGCCGCATGCGCGACGTGATGCGGGACGTAATGCACGCGCGCCGGATCGAACGTACCGAACAAACTCGCGAGGAACGACGGTAAACGCCGCACGTAAAACGTACGCAGCCCTTCGTAATCGAGTGCGCGGAGGTCGTCGCCCGTTTCGGGCGCGAGCGCCGGATCGTAGCTGTACGCGACTGCGTCGAGATCGCTCGGCTCGATGCCGCCGCGTTCGAGACACCATGCGATCGCGCGTTCCGGCAACTCCCATACGGAAAACGGTACGCACGTTTTCGCGTGCTTGCGCCGCGTGAAGCGTTCCTCTTCGGCCGCGGCGACGATGCGCCCGTCGACGATCAGCGCCGCGGAAGAATCGTGAAATACCGCATTGATCCCGAGTACCCGCATAAGCGTCCGATGCCGAAGCAACGGCTCGCCAAAACACGCTCGGTCGGTCCCCTGTTACGGCGTGATGCGTAGGACGACGATCGACGCGTCGTCGCGGAACGTGCCTGCAGTATGTTCTTCGATGCGCTCGAAAAGCGCGTCTGCCATCCCCTGAGGATCGCGCGAACGCAGTTCCAAAAGTCCCGCTTTGAGCTGCGCGAGCGTAAATTGCTCGCCCGCACTGTTGCGCGCTTCGGTGAAGCCGTCCGTGTACAGCGCGACGACATCGCCCGCGGCAAGCGGCGCTTCGAGCAGCCGATATGCCGAGCCCGGCTCGACGCCTAGCACGAGGCCGCCGGTTTCGAGTTCCTCGATGGTACCCGTGCGCGCGCGATATACGATCGGCGGATCGTGCCCGGCACTGGCATACTGCAGCCGGTCGAGGCTTTCCGGAATGCGGCACAGCAGCGCGGAGATATACTCGTCGGGCCGGACGACTTGGCCCATCACGACGTTGACGACCTCGAGCGCGCGGGGGAGTCCGGCGGGATCGACCGTCAAGAGTGCTCGAATCGCAAATTTCAAACTGAGCGCTTTCAGCGCAGACGGCAGCGATTTACCACTGACGTCGCCGATCGCGAAAACGGTCGGGGCGCCCGGCCGCACGACTGCGTCCACGTAGTCGCCGCCCGCGAGGCGCCCGGGAGCCGCGCGCACGCCGGTTTCGACACCGGGCTCGTTCGATATGTTGATGTCCAGCAGCGAACGCTGAATCTCTTCCGCGACGCTTGCGAAATCGTCGCCGACTCCGCGGCCGTCGAGTGCAGCGATAGCGCGACCGATCGAATGCAGATCGATCATGTCAGAACCGAACCTTTCGAAGCCCGAGAGGCACCCGCGCGCAAGACTACGCGTTCGCGGAGGGCCCTTCCCGGGCGACATATGGCGCCTCGAACGCGAGTACCGCGCGACTGTGGCTGCCGCCTCCGGCCCGGCGGCTGACGTTAAAGTTTTCCGTCAGCCTCGAGACGAGAAAAAGTCCACGCCCCGACTCGCTGAGCTCGCTGACGAGTTGACCTCCGGCGTAGCGATAACCCGGGCCTTCGTCGAGGACGTGCAATACCGGTCGGCGCTCGATCCACTCGAGGCGCACGTCGACGCGTCCGCGTCCGTGCCGCAGCGCGTTGGTAACGAGTTCCCCAAAGACGAGTTCCGCCATCTCGGCGCAAGCGGTGTCGACGCCCGCCACGCGCAGCGTGTCGGCAAACTCGTGCCGGGCGGCGGCCGAGCCGCTGAGATCCCCCGGGCCGAGCGTCCATACGCGCGACGCTCGCTGCGGCGCGCACGCTTCGACCGGAACGCTCAGCGTCAAGATTGCGACGTCGTCGCTCGAGCCGCGCCGTAAGACCCGGCGTTTGATCGCGTGCGCCGGTTCGTGACTAGCTACGACCGTCTCGTCCGACAGCGCTTCGCGCAACAGCCGTTCGCCTTCGAAGACGTTGCGGGTAGCTTCGGTCAGTCCGTCTGTGTAGAGCACGATCAGCGCGCCGCCTTCGAGCACGACGATGTTGCTTTGCGCCGGCCGGTCCCGGCGACGCAGTCCGAGCGGTACCCCGCGCGCAGAAAGTTCTTCGACGCTGCCGCTTACGCGTCGCAGCAGCGGTGGCGGATGGCCTGCGCCGCCGTATGCGAACTCGCAGGTTGCCGGGTCGAAGATACCGACGAAGGCGGTCACGATGCGATCCGGTTCGTCGCCGCGCAGCGTGCGGTCGGCCGCGTCCAGAATCGCCACGGGATCGGGTTCGATTCGGGCGGCGGCACGAATCGATTGACGCACGACGCTCATGGTGACTGCCGCCGCGAGGCCGTTGCCCGACACGTCGCCGATCGACACGACCACGCGCCCGTCGACGAGCACGAACGCGTCGTACCAATCGCCGCCCACGAGCGCCTCGCTGTGCCCCGCTTCATAGACCGCATCGAACGTCACGCGCGCGTTGCTCGGTAACGTTGCGGGTAGCGCGGCTTGCTGGAACGACGACGCAACGCGTCGTTCGTTGTCGTAGCTTTCCGCGTGTTTGGTCGCGATGCCCAGACGTCGTGCGAGTTCACAATAGGCGGGCAAGTCGCGTTCTTCGAAGCCGCGGTCGCTCTGCGCGCGTCCGAGCGTCAATATCGCGGCGACGCGATGGCCGATCCGCACGGGCACGGCAATCGCCGACAGCGTCGCAAAGGATGCGAGCGTCTCGCGCGTCGCCGCCGGCACGTCGACGAGCCAATCCTCAGGCAGGTTCGGCCACACGTGCGGGATACCGCTGCGAATCGGTGCCGCGATACCGGCGCCGCGGCTTCTACCGTACGTGGTCGCGACGAGTTCGCGGGCGCGAGCGTCGAGCGCTTTGTCGCGGTGCCGGATCGCGGCGATGCAGGTCACGCCGCTTTCGTCGACCGTCGAAATCGCAGCCCAGTCGGCGTAGGCCGGAACGAGCACGCCGACGACAGCCTCGAACGATTCGCGGACGCCGAGCGACGACAACAATTGCGTCCCCGTATCGATCAACAGTCGAAGGTTCGCTTCGGACCGTTTCTTATCGTCGATATCGGTGCACGAGCCGAGCCAAGCGCTGATGGGTCCGCCGGGCGCGGGCTGCGCTACGCCGCGCACGAGTTGCCAGCGATAACCGCCGCTGCGCGCATCGCGCACGCGGTATTCGGTTTCGAACGGTCCGCGCGTCTTGAGCGCGCGGCGCCAGCTTTGCGTCGTCGCGGCGACGTCGTCCGGATGCAGCGCCGCGAGCCAATTCCAGCCCAGTGAAGACTCGGCGGGCGACCCAGTCAATTCGGTCCAACGCGAGCTAAAGTAGTCCATCGCGCCGTCCGGCCGCGCTCGCCACACGACGATCGGGGCGGCTTCGGCGATCGAACGCAGTTGTGCGTCGCGCTGGTCGGTTGCGAGTTTCGCGTCGTGGATATCGATCGCTACGCCGATCCACCGCATGGCGCCCGCGCTGCGTGCGGGCACGACGCGCCAAAAATACCAGCGGTATTCCGACTCGTTCGCGCGCGGCGGCTTGATGCGGTGCTCCGCTTCGTACGGTTCTCCGGCCGCAAAGCGCGCGGCGAATCCGGTTCGCAAAGCCGTCGCGTCGCCTGGAGCCAAGATCGCGTCGAACACGTTTGCAGCGATCCGACGGTGCGAATCGTCATACCCGATAAAGCGCAACAGACGCCGATTCGCATAATCGATCGTTCCGCCCGCGGCGTACGTCCAGATCAATAACGGCAGTTCGTCGGCGAGTTCGCGAAAGCGGCGCTCGGACGCCGCGGCATCGCCGCGCAGGCGGCGCTCGAACGATGCTGCCGCGAGCAGCGCGACCGCAGCGGCTAGCCATTTCATAGCAGCACCGCCGGCGCCGGCGCGAAAGCGGAATGCGCCCGCGCGCCGAAGCGTCGGAGCAGCAGATCCTCATCGTTGTGAACGGAGCTCCCATGAACGAACGCCCCGACGCGCCGACCGCCGACGATCCGCACGCGGCGCAAAACGAAGACCCTGCGAGCGGCATGAGCGACGACCCGCGCGTCGATCCGACGCCGAATCGGCGCCAGAGTGAAGCGCCGGCGGATCCGACCGCGTCGTAGCGGGCTCAGGGCGCGGTGCTGGCGCCGGCCTGCGGGCTCGATACCGGATTCGGCGTCGGGTTTTGGTGCCGCGCGCCATAGAGCACGCCGAAGATGCCCGCCAAAATCAGTACTCCGAGGATGAGCGCGTAGCGCCCGACCGGAGGTTGGCGGCGCGGAGTTGAGCCCGGAGTATTTCTCATGATGACAGGCCGCTACCCGACGCTCGCCCGCTCAAACATCGGAGCCCATGGTCACCGGCGAGCAGGCCCTCACCGTCAATACTTAAATCGTCGGCGCGTTCGACGTCAGGTTTCCCAAAGTTGTCAATCAGCGTGTTCTCCGGCCGAGCACGGTGCGTCTTTCACAGGAGTACTTCGAAAGTCTTGCGCGCCGTGCTGTTCCGCTCGATCACCGTGCCGTCGTGGTACTCGCTCATAGCGCGTTAGCGATCGACGTATACGTCTGGCTTGCCCAACGTCGACACCGGCATCGCCTGGCACCGTCCAGATTATTGGGTGGGCGTCTCTCAAGGAGCAATTTGGACCCGATTACGGCCGGATCGACAACTTCGAGCGTGATATCCGATCCGCGCTTCGCACTGTGCTCACGCAGTATCGTGCAAAGACTGGGGTAAACAGACATGAAGTGACGCTCCACAATAGCTCGCGCCGATGGCATAAATCGTCACTAGGAGCCCGTAGGGCTTGACGACGTGGCGCAACTTTCGCTGGTAGAGCGTAACAGCGTGTCTGCTGGCAAGAAGGCAGCATGACTCGGAGAAGATTGTTTCTTGAGGCGAGGTAGCCGAGTCGTTTTAGCACCCTGCCGCCGCCGCGAGGTTCGCATTGATACCTGTCAAGCGATGCAGCCTTTTAATATTGTACCCGATACTGACCAGCCGCCACTCGGCCTGCACCTTTTCATGTCCACGTA
>JALYUE010000153.1 GCA_030853925.1 Vulcanimicrobiota bacterium
AGCACGAGTTCCTCTGCCGCCCCGCTCGCGAAATCCGCGATGACGCGGTCGATCGCGGTGCCGCTGCCGGCGATCATGATGCCGGTTTGTCCGGTTGCGACGAAGCTCGCGCGTTCGCCGCGAGCGCGCGCGGCGCGGTTGAGTTCGAGCGAAGCCGTCATCTTACCGACCGCGCAATCGCTGCCGACGGTAAGCACGACTCGCGCAGCAACCTTTCCTGCGGCGTTGCCGAACAAGCGCGGCGCCGGCGGTATGCGAACGTCGCGAATGCGGGCGCCGCGTCGCACCGCGGCGGCGGCGAACTCGGGGTCGTCGCCGAGCAACTCGTGCAAGCCGCTGACGATCTCGAGTCCCGCTTCGAGTGCGCGCAGGATCGACGCTCGCCACGGCGCCGGCAACGCTCCGCCCGGCGGCGCGACGCCGATCAATAGCGCCGTCGGGCCGAAAGCGAGCGCTTCGTCGACGCTCGCGACGATCGGCGCGTCGCTTTGGAGGTATGGCACGGCGTCGCGTACGCGCGAGCCCGCGTGACCCGGATCGACGACGGCGACCGTGACGTCCGCGGAGTATGCGATAACGCCGTGCGCCGTTTTTGCAGAGCGCGTAGCGAATAATCCGGGCGCGAGAATCGCGTAACGCCGTGCGCTCACGCCGTCGGCCCGAACGCGCGCGCATCTTCACGTTCGCTGACGCCGAGACCGGGACCGGTCGGCAAGACGATCTTGCCGTTCGCGTACGTGATGCCGCTGAACGGATCGCGCGCGGTCAAGAATGGACCGTCCAAGTCCGCCCAATCCACGAGCGGCGAAAGATGCGCCGCGGCCGTCGCTAAGATCGCGCTCTCGACCATGCAGCCGAGCATCACTTTGAGGCCGAGAGCGCGCGCGGTCGCGATCATCGCGTAAGCGCCGCGTATACCGCCGCATTTCACGAGCTTGACGTTGATGCCGTCGACGCGACCTGCGAGCGCCGGAAGATCGCTCGCGTCTTTGGAATCTTCGTCCGTTACGAGCGGGACGCGGCTGCGATCGCGAATCCATCCCAAGCGTTCGGGCGTGCCCGCCGGAATCGGTTGTTCGCAAAATTCGACGTCTAAACGCGCGAGCAGCGCGAGTTTTGCCACGGCTTCTTGCGGCGTCCAGCTTTCGTTCGCGTCCACGCGCAAGGTGCCCGTGTACCTTGCACGGATCGCTTCGAGCACTTCGATGTCGCCGGGGAACCCGAGTTTTATCTTGAGGATCGGGTGCTCGCGAATCGCCTCCAACTTCGCGAGCATTTCGCCCGGCTCCGCGATGCCGATGGTGAACGAGGTCACGGGTGTCAGCGCCGGATCGAGGCCGAGCAGCTGCCAGACCGGGCGCTCGAGGTCTTTGCCGATCAGATCGTGGAGCGCGATATCGAGGGCGCAACGTGCGGCCGCCGGCATGTCGGCGAGCAACGCCTCGAGAGCGTACGGATCGTCCCCAGCCGGCGGATGCGCTCGAAAGTATCCGAGTACCGTCGCGACGCTTTCCCCGTAGCGGCTGGACGGCGCGCTTTCGCCCAAGCCTTCAAATTCGTGCCAGCTAAGGCGCGCGAGGACGGACCGGGCGGACGTCTCCGAACCGCGGGCGATGGTGAACGGGTGGACGAGCGGCAGCGTCAGCTCGCTGACGTCGAGATGCACCGCTCGCGAGTTCCGCGAACGCTCGACAGCTCCTCGCCTCTTGGAGCTCCAAGCGGAACTCGCGGCGCCGCACGGCGTCAAACGGTGGATGCGGTTCGGAACTTCGATCGTCTGGTTTCGCCGCGATCTTCGGCTCGCCGATCACGTCGCGCTCGAGCGTGCCCAGCGCGACAGCGACCGCGTCGTCTGCGCATTCGTGCTGGATCCGGATCTGTTGCGTTCGGAGCGGGTCGGTGCGCCGATCGTATCGTTTTTCTTCGACGCTCTCACCGAACTCCGGGCCACGTTGCGCTCGCGCGGCAGCGACCTCGCGCTTCTCGAGGGCCGGTTTCTTGAAGAGCTGAGCGCGCTGGCCCGACGCGTCGACGCGAGCGCCGTGTATTTCAATGCCGATTACGACCCGCACGCCGTCGCGCGCGACGAGGCGGTAACGACGGGATTACGCGCGGCTGGTCTCGATGTCACGTCATTCATCGATCACGTTTATTACGGAGCGCACGAAATTCGCAAAGACGATGGCGAACCGTACAAAGTTTACACGCCGTATCGGCGCCGCTGGCAGCAACAGCACGAAGCCGATCCTCGGCTGCCGGTAGATTCGCTTTCGACGCTCGGTGCGAAGCTCGCACCCCGCAACGTCGTCGGTGAGACGCGCGACATGCCTTTACCGGAAGAGTACGGACATGCGAGCTCGGCGCACTATCCCAAAGGCGGCGAGGGGCGCGCGAAGCGTATGCTCGAAGCATTCGTCGCCGCGCCGATTGCCGACTACGCGGAGACGCGAAATTTCCCGGCGCTCGCGGGAACGTCGCATTTGTCGCCGCACTTGCGCGCCGGAACTATCGGGATTCGCACGTGCGTGCACGCAGCGCTCGGCGCACCCCGCGATCTGAAGCGGCGTACCTTCGGTCTTGAAACCTGGGTCGGCGAATTGATTTGGCGCGATTTTTACCAGCAGATTCTCGCGAACTACCCGCGCGTTTCGGCCGAGCCGTTTCTCGCAGAGGCGAGGAACTTGCAGTATCGCGACTCGGCGGACGACTTTCTCGCATGGTGCGAGGGGCGCACGGGTTACCCGATCGTCGATGCCGCGATGACGCAACTCAACACGTTCGGCTGGATGCACAATCGCTTACGCATGGTCGTAGCGTCGTTTCTCACCAAAGACTTACTACTGGACTATAGTCTAGGCGAGCGCTATTTCGAGCGGCACTTAGCGGACGCCGACATGGCGGCCAACAACGGCGGATGGCAGTGGACCGCGTCGACGGGCACCGACGCCGCGCCGTATTTCCGCGTCTTCAATCCGATCTTACAGAGCAAGCGCTTCGACCCCGATGGTTCGTTCATACGCACCATGCTGCCCGCGCTCGCGAACGTTCGAGGCGCTGCTATCCACGCTCCGTGGACGCTTACGCCGATGGAGGCTGAGCTTGCCGGCTTCGAGCTCGGGCGCGACTACCCGCACCGCATCGTCGATCACTCCGAGGCGCGGGCGCGGGCGCTCGCGTTCTTCTCGACGGCGGGCTTACTGAAGCGCTCGTTTAAAAGCGACGCGTGAGCGCGAAGTTGAGCGCGCGGGCCGGAAGCGCGTAAGCGTCCGTCGAGATCGGCCCGAGTTGTCCGCCGTACGGATTGCCCGCGCCGAGGCGCGTGAAACGGTCCGCGTACAGATTCGTCAGGTTCGATACGAATAAATTCGCTTCGAGCGCATGTACGGCGATCGAGAGGCCCGCGTGCACGGTCGCAAACGCGGGGCGGTTCAACTCGTTGTAGCCGTCCTCGTAGACGAGCCCGGCTTCGTACGAAAACCCTTGCGGTGCACGTTTTTCGAGCGACAGCAGCGCTTTGTGCAAGGGTACGCCGAGCGATTGTTCGCCGGGCACGATGGTCCCATCTTGAAAGCGCGGGTTTACGGAGGTTGCATACGAACTGTTGATGCCGTACGCCGCTCGGACGACGGTCGTTCGATTGAGCGAGCGATCGAGCTGCAATTCGATGCCGCGGTAGACGGCGCCGCCGACGTTCATCGGGTAGCTCAGACATGCAGACGCATCCACCGAACCGGCCGTGCAGGTTGCGCTCGGAAGATAGCGCTGGGCCGGCGTTCGCAGATTCGTGCGGTAGAGATCGATCCCGGCGTGCGTCGTCCCCGAGCGCCCGAGCCGTTGTTCGACGCCGAAATCGAAACCGGTCGCTCGATCGGCTCGCAAGTTCGGGTTGCCGACGCTGATGTACCCGTAGGCATTCGCCGGCGGCAGCACGGGTGGTACGTACAAC
>JALYUE010000171.1 GCA_030853925.1 Vulcanimicrobiota bacterium
TACGAGCATCATCAATTCACGACGATCCGTGGGGCGAATGTGCAGCGGCGGAGCTGGAGGAAGCGGCATGTCTAATTGTACAATATACGCCATCATTTGTCACTTCATTTATGATGTGTCACACTAGCTCGTTGCCCGCAACGATCCGCACGCCATCGTTTTGCCAGTCGCGTGCGATCACGAGAACGTGCCGGCCGCGACCACGATCAGGTCGCGCTCGCTCAAGTATCGGCCAATCGCCGAACGCACCTGCGAGGCGCTCACGGCAGCCACGGCTTCGCGATACGTATCGACGTAATCTCGGGGCAATCCGTAATAGCTCATTCGCTCGAGCTGCGCCGCAATTCCGGCGTTCGTCGCGAGCGCGACCTGATGTTGGCCGGCGAGTGAATGGATTTGTTGCGTCAACTCACGTTCGGTCGGACCGTACCGGCTATACGCCGCAAGCACGTCGCGGACCGAGGCGACGGCGCGCTCGACGTTCGCCGGATTGACGCTGACGGCAACCCGCCACGGACCACAGACGCGTCCGGCGGAAAGAAAGCCGCTCGTTACGCCGTACGTCAGCCCTTCCCGGTCGCGCAAACGAACGCCCAAGCGCGAGCTCAACGTCGATTGTCCGAGGATACCGTTGGCGACGAGCGCCGCGAGATAACCTGGATCCGCGCGAACGAGCGACGTCGCGCGTCCGATGACGATGTCGACGTTCGCCTTGCGTTCGAGCGCGATGGATTCACGAAGCTCGCGCGAGGGCCGCGCCCGAACGCGGGCGGTTGCGGCGACGTATGCGGAACGTCCGATCGTGCCGAACGATCGCTCGAACTCGCGCGCGAAGTTAGCGTCGCCGATGCCGCCGGCAGCCGAAACGATCGCCGAGCCTCCCAGGACGACGCGCTCGTGATAAGCGCGCACGTCGTCCGCGTCGATCGCTGCGACGTCTGCGAGCGAGGCGTCGATGTCCTGTTCGTCGTTCGGGTCGCCCGCCTCGTAAGCGAGCTGCAAGAAACGTTGCATCGCGCGCCCGCTCGTGCTCGTGCGCGCGAGCTGCAAGGAGCCCGTCATCTCGGCTTTCACGAGCGCGAGTTCCTCGGGAGCGAATGCCGGTTCGCGTACTTCTTCGGCCAGCGTTTCGAGCAGTAGCGAGACGTCTTCCGCAACGCAAGCCGCGCTGAAGCGAAAGGCGAGCGCATTGTAACTCTGCGAACGGTCGTCGTCGACATAGTACGAACGCCGGATGCCGGCGCGCTCCAAGCGATCCTCGATCGCATGGCGTTCGTGGCGGCGCGTTCCTCGGGAAAGCATTTCCGCAACGATCGCGGGCAACATCGGATGTTCCGGCGCGAACGCAGGCCCCGCGTCGATTATCCCACGCACGTGCACCGTCGGACTGCCCGGGCTCGCGACGTATCTCCAACGGATGCCGCTCGCTCCGGTTCCCTCGGCGATCCGCTCGGCGAACGAAGCGGTGCGCTCGGCGCCCGGTTGCGGCAAGATCGCGGCTTCGGGGGCGGGGTCGGGCGACGCGCGTTCCTCCACCGGCTCGAACGGGACGACGTCGAACGTCTTCGCGGTACCGGGAATCAGAATTCCGAGAGTTCGATTATCTTCGTGCAGATACGCGCGCGCCGCCTCACGCACGTCGTCGACGCCGACGCGGCGCACCCGTTCCACGAAGTCTTCGTCGAGCCGCCAACCGCCGACGGCCTCGAATTCGCCGAGCCGCTGCGCGAGCGAATAGGTTCCGTCGCACGCGAACGCGCGCTGCACCTCGATCTGCGTTTGCGCGCGCTCGATTTCGAACTCTTGCGGACCGTCGCTTGCAAGCGATGCGATCGCGCCGTCCAGTTCGCGGCGCACGCCCGGGACCGACGCGCCCGGACGCACGCGGACGACGATCTGAAATAGTCCCGGATCGCGCGAGGCCCAGTTCCACGCCGAGACGTCGAGGGCTAGAGCGGTATCGACAAGCGCGCGGGATAAACGGCTCGTGCGGCCGCGGCCCAAGATGCGCGCCAGCACTTCGAGCGCGTACGAATCGTTACGCGCGGCGTGCGAATCCGCGCGCTGCGCCAGATCGCGCGCGGACAGGACGCCGCGCTGTCCTAAGGCGGCCGGTGTATGAAAGGCGAGCGCAACGAGCGTCGTCTCGCCGGGTCGCTTGACGACGACGCTGCGTTCGCCCGCCTGCGGCGGTTCTTCGGTATAGATCTCGGGAATCGAGCGCGGCGCCGGGCGCAGCGAGCCGAAACGCCGTTCGATCGTCGCGAGCGTGCGTTCGACGTCGACGTCGCCGACGACGAACGCCGTCGCGTTGTTGGGATGATAGTACGTATCGTACAGCTCGCGCAGCCGCTCGGTCGAGACGCCCTCCACGTCGGATCGCCATCCGATCGTCGGATGATGATAGGGATGCTCGCGAAACGCGGTGCCCACGAGCGCGGCGTCGAGCACTCGCCCGTGGTTGTTATCGTTGCGTTCGAGCTCGTTACGCACCACCGTCATCTCCGAACGCCGGTCGGAGTCGGCGATCGTCGCGTTACGCATGCGGTCCGCTTCGAGTTCGATCGCGAAGTCGAGATACCCTAAAGGCACGGTTTCGAAGTAATTCGTGCGATCGATCCACGTCGTCGCGTTCTTACTCGCGCCGATTTCGTTCATCATGTCGGCGAAGGCGCGCCCGTTGCGACGACTATTTGCAGGCGTACCTTTGAAGAGCATGTGTTCCAGCAAATGCGACGAGCCCGTGTAACCGACGGCTTCATTTCGCGCGCCGATGCGATAGACGATCATCAACGTCGCGACCGCAGCGGCGCCGGCCGGCACGAAGACGACTTTTAGCCCGTTATCGAGAAAAATTTCGCGCGTGATGGGGGAGGCGAGCGTAGACATTCCGATACGCTTCTCGCAGCATCTCCGAACTCCGCGCCGCGCAGGACGCCGCGGACGCCGGCGCAGAAACGCCCACGATGGTCGACCCAATAGCTCGCGATTTCCTCGACCGCCTTGCCGCGGCGAACGGTCCCAACATCGAAGACATGGAACCGCAAGCGGCGCGCGCGGTGTCGGATCCGTTTCTCGCGCAGCTCGGCGGGCTGCCTCCGACGATCGCGGCGGTCGAAGATCGACACATTCCGGGACCGCGCGCGCCCATCCACGTGCGCATCTATACGCCGGAAGGGAACGCCCCATTCGGCGTGCTCGTCTATTTTCATGGCGGCGGCTACATGTATGGAAGCGTCGAGACGCACGACTCGATCTGCCGCCTACTCGCTAACGAAGGCGCGTGTATCGTGGTGTCGGTCGATTACGGCCTGGCGCCCGAATACCAGGCGCCGGCTCCGTTCGAAGATGCATTCGCAGCGACGACATGGGTTGTCGCGAACGCCGCTTCCTTCGGCGGCGATCCGGCGCGCGTCGCGGTCGGCGGCGACAGCGCGGGCGGGAGTCTCGCAGCGCAAGTGTGTCTCGCGGCGCGCGATCGCGGCGCGCCGCAGATCGTGTTTCAACTGCTCGTCTATCCGGGGCTCGACATCGACTTTACCCGGCAGTCCTACATCGAGTATGGCGACGGCTATCTGTTGACCTTAGGCAAGATCAAGTGGTTCCTCAAGCATTACATCGCCGAGGGCACCGATCCAGAACTGCCGTATCTGTGTCCGCTGCGCGCGCCGAGTCTCGCGGGGCTTCCGCCGGCGCTGATCATCGTCGCCGAATGCGATCCGATTCGCGACGAAGGCATCGCGTACGCCCGCCGTCTGGAGGCGGAGGCCGGACCCGTCCGTCTCAGCCAGTACGACGGCCAAAGTCACGCGTTTTTCTCGTGCCTCGCCGTATTCCCGAAAGCGCGCGAGGCCGCGGCCGAAGCGGGCCGGGCGTTGCGGGAAGCGTTCGCCGGCTCCGACGGTGCGCTTGCGTCCGCAGGAGCTTCCGCGCGAGCGTAGGTCCCGAGTCGCGCTTATCGCATTACAACATGGGCAGATCGAGCTGCCGGTCGCGCGCGCACTCGACCGCTAACTCGTAGCCCGCGTCCGCGTGCCGCATGACGCCCGTCGCCGGATCGTTATGCAGCACGCGCGCGATACGTCTGGCCGCCGCCGGCGTTCCGTCGCAAACGATAACCATGCCCGCGTGCTGCGAGTACCCGATTCCGACGCCGCCGCCGTGATGCAGCGACACCCACGTCGCTCCGCTCGCGGTATTAAGCAGCGCGTTGAGCAGCGGCCAATCGCTGACGGCGTCGCTGCCGTCACGCATCGCTTCGGTTTCGCGATTCGGACTCGCGACGGAGCCAGAATCGAGATGATCGCGACCGATCACGATCGGCGCGGAGAGTTCGCCGCTCGCGACCATCTCGTTGAACGCGAGCCCGACGCGCGCCCGGTCGCCTAAACCGATCCAGCAGATGCGCGCCGGCAGGCCTTGAAAAGCGATGCGCTTTTGCGCCATGTCGAGCCAATTGTGCAGGTGCGCGTCGTGCGGTAAAAGTTCTTTCACCTTCGCATCGGTTTTCGCGATGTCGTCCGGATCGCCCGACAACGCGACCCATCGGAAGGGCCCGATGCCGCGGCAGAACAGCGGCCGAATATACGCGGGCACGAAACCCGGAAACGCAAACGCATCCGCGACGCCCGAGTCTTGCGCCATCTGACGAATATTGTTGCCGTAATCGACGGTTGGAATGCCCATGCGATGAAACGCGATCATGGCGCGCACTTGCTGTGCCATCGATGCCTTCGCAGCCGCGACCACGGCTTGCGGATCGCGAACGCGAGTGTCCTCGGCTTGCGCGAGCGTCCAGCCTTGCGGCAAATATCCGGTCAGCGGATCGTGGGCGCTCGTTTGATCGGTCACGATATCGGGTCGCACGCCGCGCCGCACGAGCTCGGGAAAAACGTCGGCCGCGTTTCCGAGCAAACCGACCGAAAGCGGCGTCCCGCGTTCGCATGACGCACGCATCAGCGCGACCGCTTCGTCGAGCGATTCTGCGCGAGCGTCGAGATAACGCGTCTCGAGCCGCCGTGCGATGCGGTGCGGATCGCACTCGACCGCCAGCATCGAGGCACCCGCCATCGTCGCCGCGAGCGGCTGCGCGCCTCCCATGCCGCCGAGTCCCGCCGTCAGAATCCATTTGCCGCTCAGATCGCCGCCGTAATGTTGGCGCCCCATCTCCGCGAACGTCTCGTACGTACCTTGCACGATGCCTTGCGACCCGATGTAGATCCACGAACCGGCCGTCATCTGGCCGTACATCATAAGCCCTTTACGGTCGAGTTCGTCGAAGTGCGCCCACGTCGCCCAATGCGGGACGAGATTCGAGTTTGCAATCAACACGCGCGGTGCATCGGCATGCGTCGGAAAGACGCCGACGGGCTTACCAGATTGCACGAGCAGCGTCTGATCGTTTTCGAGCCGCCGCAGCACTTCGACGATTTTATCGAAACTCGCCCAATCGCGAGCCGCTTTGCCTTTGCCGCCATACACGACCAGATCGTCCGGGCGTTCGGCAACGTCGGGATCGAGGTTGTTCATCAGCATGCGCAGCGGCGCTTCGGTTTGCCAACTCTTCGCGCTGAGCACGGGACCCCGCGCCGCGCGAACGGGCCGCGCGAGGAGCGTGCTCACGTGCGCGACCGGGCTTGCCCGGGCCGCGGCAACAAGTCATCGAACGTCGAGTCTCGCAGCGCCGCGACGAGCGCTGCCGGATCGTCATAGATCGCCGTCGCCGCGCGAAGGTCGTCTTCCGGAGAGCCGCCCGAACGCAGAGCCACCATGCGAACGCCGGCGCGCGCGGCCGCTTCCGCGTCGTAACGCGTGTCGCCGATCATCACGGTTTGCCCGGGCTCCGATCCGCTCCATGCGAGCGCCGCCGCAATGATATCCGGATCGGGTTTCGTCTCTTTGACTTCATTCGGCGACATGGCGTGATCGAAGAGATTTTCGATGCCTGCGATTTTCAGCAACGGCGTCAATTCTTCGGGGCTCGAAGAGCTCGCGACGATGCGCCGCAGGCCGCGTTCCCGGCACGCCGCTACCAGTTCGCGAGCGCCGGGGAACGGCCGGACGTCGCCGACGTAGCGCTCGAGAAAGATCTTCTTCCGGTTCGCAACGATCGATGTACCCGGCTCTTCCTCCTCGGTCAGACCGAGATCGAGTGCCGGTACGAGTTTATCGCCGCCCATCCCGATGAACGGGCGAATCTTCGTGAAGGGAACGTCGAAGCCGCCTTCGGCTAGAGCATCGACCCACGCGAGCGCGTGCGGGTCGTTACTATCGACGAGCGTACCGTCGATGTCGAAAAGAATCGTCTCGACTTCATTCAACATCGAGCGTTCGCACCGGTTTCGTGCGCGAATTCGCAGAATGGCACGACGATCGAGCGCGCGTCGCCGCAAATGCGTCCCGCGCGCACGAGGTTGCTCAGTTCGAGCGATACGGTTTCGCGCGTGCTGCCCACGAGCGAAGCGATATCCGAGTGCGTCAAACGCACGTCGAGCAGTATGCCGTCCTCGCGACGCGTCCCGTGCTCGTTCGCAAGCCGAACCAACAAGTGCATGATGCGGTCGGAGACGCGCGCGTATGCGAGATCTTCCATGGCGGCCGACGCGTCCGTCAAACGATTGCTCAGGACTTTGGCGACGTTGAGCGCGAGCGACGAGTCTTGTGAAAGGAGAGCGAGCATGTCGTCCGCTTTCGCGACACACAGCAGCGTTTCTTCGATGCACGTCGCAACGGTCGTGCGCGGCGCGGACGCAAAGAGCGACTCCTCCCCGAACAGGTCGCCCGCCGCAAGCAGAGCGACGGTCACTTCCTTGCCGTCGGCCGTCAAGCGGCTAATCCGGATCTTGCCGCGCTTGATCAAATACACGGTGCGCGTCGGGTCGCCGTGATCGAAGACCATCGAGCGTTTCGGAAAGAGCGCGACCCGAAAGAGATGCTCGTAGCTGAAGACCGCCTGGTCGGAAGCCGCCTCGAACAAACGGTTCTGCCGCAGATACCAGACCTTGTTCCCAAGTTCGGTGTCGCCCGTCGCGAGTTCTGTTTGCGCCTTCTTCATCGTTCACACCACTATAAACCGGTCTCTGCGCCGGTAGCCGTTAGCTGCCTTACTGACGAGACGCGCTCGCGCGGCTAGACTAGGCGCATGCAGCTCTCATTTTCGCTCGTCCGGCTTGCGGCCTTCGCGTTCGCGTTCGCGGCCGCCGGCGCCGGCACCGCGGCCGTTACGGCGACCCCTGCGAACGCGGCGGAAACTAGCCTCGCTCCGGTCCTCGCGCCGGGCGATTGGGTCGCCGCGCGAGCCGATGCAGCGAGCGTGCGCGGGAAGGTCGTGATCGTCGACATCTTCACCTTCGGCTGCATCAACTGCCGCAACATCGTCGCCAATCTGCGCAGCCTACGCGCTAGCGCGTCCGGCGACGTAGCGATCGTCGGCGTGCACGCCCCGGAAACGCCGTACGAACGCGTGCGCTCGAACGTCGTTACGAATCTCGCCGAGCAAGGTATCGTGTGGCCCGTGCGACTGGACGACGATTTTGCGGTGTGGCGCGCCTACGCGGTCGACGCCTGGCCTACGCAGCTCATCTTCGATCGGCACGGGCGCCTGCGCAAAACGGTAGTCGGCGACTCGCAAGACGCGCTCGTCAACACGACGATCGCCGCGCTGCGCGCGGAACGCTAAGGTTCTGCATCTACCGGCCTTCGAGGACGCCTGGTACGGTAGCGAAGTGCCGCCCGACCGGATCGCGGCGCTGCTCGCGAATCGTCTGTTGGCCGGCCATTGCGGCGAGGCGTTGACGGCGCTGCTGCCGGCATTCCGCTTCGCCCGGCTCCCGGTCGGTGCTACGGTTACGGACGAGCGGTGCCTCGCCCGGCGCATGTATCTGGTTCTCGAAGGCCGCGTCGGGCTGCTGCTTCGCCGCAGCGACGAAGTTCCGGTCGAGGTCGTGCGAGCAGGCGGCTTCTTTGGAGAAGCGCCCGTGCTCGGAGGCACGCGCCACAGCCACGTCGCGCGCTGCTTGGAAGCGACCGCGCTGTGTTCGATCGAAGCGCGCGAACTTCAGCACATGCTCGGCACGTCGCCCATCCTCGGCTTAACGATCGCGCGCGCGCTGCACCGGCGCCTGCAGCTCTCGCTCGACCGCCTCTCCGCGAGCGCGCAATCGCGCGACGGCGCGCGCAGCCGGCCTTAGACGGGTTCGCCGTGAGCGCGCATCGCGACGGGAATGTGCGGCAGCAGTTCGTGCGCTAAGAAACCCATGCCGATGCTGCGCGACAAAGCGAGACCGGCCTGCGCGTGGAGATACACGCCCCAAGCGGCGGCGGCAAGCGGCGATATGCCGCGCGCGAGTAAACCGCCGATGATGCCGGCGAGGACGTCGCCCGATCCCGACGTCGCGAGACCGATCACGCCGTGCAGGTGCCGGTATAAAGCCCCGTCCGGGGCTGCTATGTACGTCGTCCCGCCTTTGAGCACGACGACCGCGCGCAGGCGCCGAGCGACGTCGCGCGCATGCGCTGCGGGATCGCTTTCGACCGCGTCGCGGTCGCAGCCGAGCAGCGATGCCATTTCGCCCGCGTGCGGCGTCAATACGGCCCGCCCTTCGAGATGCGCCGGCAGCGTCGCGCGGGTGCGTAAAGCGCCGAGCGCGATCGCATCGACGACGACGGGGACGCGCAACGCCGGCAGGGCCGCGGCCAGGAGCGCACTCGTCCCGAGTTTGCCGGTCATGCCGGGGCCGATCACGAGTGCGTCCGTGCGGTTTGCGCGCTCGACGATAGCGCGAACTTCCGAGAGAGCGAGTGCCCCGGATGCAGTTTCACGCAGCGGAACGACGAGCGATTCGACGACTGCCGCCGCAACGAGATGGGCGACTGCGGCCGACGTCCCGACGGAAAGTTTTCCCGCTCCGGCGCGCAGCGCCGCCGTCGCGGTGAGGACCGCCGCCCCAGGCATCGAGGTCGAGCCGGCCACGACGAAAATACTGCCGCGTGTATTCTTGTCGCCGCTTTTGGGTACCGGCAGCGGCCACCAGCTCAAGAGCGCGGCGTCGACATCGTTATCGTGGAGCAACGGGAACGTCCGGTTCGCGCGTGACCGCCTCGCCCGCTTCTTCCACCGGAGCGACGACGTTGTATGCTTGCAGGGCGTACCCTCGCTGCGAGGGTTCGAAGCGGTATGTCGTCACCGAACAGTTGGCGACGTCGCCCTCGCGGTCGATCGCGAGAATGTCCGCTTCTCCGAGGCGCTCGAGAAGATAGCGGAAACACAGCACGACGACTTGATGCGAAACGATCGCCACTCGCTGTCCCGCGTATTCAAGCGAAAGCGTAGCGACGATGCTGCGCAAACGCAAAACCACGTCCGTCCAGCTCTCGCCCCCCGGTGGACGATAATAAAATTTTCCGAGGATGGCGCGCATCGCCGCCTGCTCCGGATAGCGCTCCTCGATGCCGCTGCGCGTCAGTCGATCGAGAATGCCGAACTCGCGTTCGCGCAGCCGCTCATCGGTACGCGTGGGGGCGTGGCTCCAACCGGCGGAGCGCAGCGCGAACGCGGCGGTTTGCTGCGCTCGCACGTACGGCGAACTGATGACGCTATCGATGCCGCCGCTGTTTCGCGCGCACCATCGCCCGAGAGCCGCAGATTGCCGTTCGCCGAGCTCCGAAAGCGGCACGTCGCAGTCGCGCATATCGATGTCGATGACGCCGGCACCTTCGGCCATCGCGCGATCTCGCGCGACGTTTCCGGCGCTCTCGCCGTGGCGGATAAGATAGAGTTCCGCAGGCCAATCGATGCTCACGAAGCGTTCCTACCCCGGAATCGACGTGTTTTTTGAGAACGTGCACGCTACATTTCGAATCGACCGTTTGGAGAGAGCATGAACGCAGCCTCGCAAGCCGCCGTTGCCGGCGCCGCCGGAGCCGTCACCACGAACGTCCTGCACGAAATCACGCGGCGCTTGACACCCGACGCTCCGCGCGTCGACCTTCTCGGCATGCAAGCGTTAGCGCGTGGCTTGCAGTTCCTCGGATTCGAAGCGCCCGTCGGCGGCACGCTCTACCGGTTGACGTTAGCCGGCGACCTCGTTTCGAATTCGGCGTATTTCGCCCTCGTCGCACGCGGACCCGAGGATTTGGCGCTTCCCGTCGGTGCCGCGCTCGGCGTTCTCGCCGGGATCGGAGCCGTCGTTCTGCCACAGCGTCTGCGGCTCAGCGCGACGCCGACCGAGCGAACGACGATGACGAAAGCATTGACGGTCTTGCTGTACACGGCCGGCGGAATCGCCGCCGGTCTCGCGTTCGACGCGTTGGACGACGACGATGCGGAACTCTCGGAAAGCACGCCGGACGGAATCTCGGAATTGCGCAGCGACTAAGCGAAGACCACATTCGGCTTAGGCCATTCGGCCCGTTTCGCGCGTTCGGGACTTGGGCTGCTATGGTATACTTATTCGACACTCCGTTGGCGTTCGAAGCCAGAAACGATGCGCATGTATTCATGGCCGCTGTGAAAACGTATTCCGGCAAGATCGTAAAAGGTCGTAAAGTGGTGAAAGTTTCGGACGCCGTTTCGTCGGGTCCGCTGCCTTGTCTGGACTACTTCACGCCGAGTTTTGCGTGGGGCTATCACGGTGGAGCGTGCGACGAACTCGCGATCGCCATCTTACACGATCATTTCGACGCCTCCGGCACGCTCTTTCAAGAACGAGTCTTGCAGCTGTATCGCGGTTTCGTCGACGACGTCGTTTCGAAATTCACGCGGGACGGGGCGTGGACGCTGAGCGACACGTCGATTGCGAGATGGATCGCCGCTGCCGAGAAGCGCGCGACCGTCAGCGTTTAAACCGTTTGCGATGCCGCGCGGCCGCGCCGAACGATGGTGCGCGCGGGATTCGCTCCAATAGCGTAAGCGAGCTCGGCGGGCTTTTCGGCGTCCCACACGACGAAATCGGCGCGCCGCCCGGCAGATAACGTTCCGATGCGGTGCTCGAGACCGAGCGCGCGCGCGGCGTTGCGCGTCGCGCCCGCAAGCGCTTCTTCGGGCGTTATCCGAAAGATCGTGCAGGCGAGGTTCAGCGCGAGCGGCATCGACACGAGCGGAGACGTACCCGGGTTGCAGTCGGTCGCGATCGCAAACGGAATGCCGAGCCGGCGCATGTCGACGATCGGCGGATGCGCCGTTTCGCGTAAAAAATACGTTGCGCCCGGGAGCAGAACGGCGACGGTGCCCGCGGCCGCAAGTGCGGCGAGTCCACTCGGCGACGCATGTTCGAGATGATCGGCCGACGACGCGCCGAAATTCGCCGCGAGCGCGGCGCCGCCGCCGTCGCTGAGCTGGTCCGCGTGCAGTTTTATACCGAACCCGAGCGCGCGGGCCGCGTCGAAATAGCGAGCGATTTGTGCGCTCGAAAATGCGATCGTTTCGCAGAACGCGTCCACCGCGTTCGCCAGTTTCTCGCGTGCTACCGCCGGCAGCATCTCTTCGATAACGAAATCCACATACCGTTCGCCCGCGAACTCCGGCGGCTGCGCGTGCAAACCGAGGTAGGTCGTACGCACGTCGACGCCGTGACGCACTCCAAGCGCCCGCGCCGCGCGCAGCATCGCGAGTTCCGTATCGCGGTCGAGACCGTACCCCGACTTAATCTCGACCGTCGTCACGCCGCTGCCGGTAAGCGCGGCGAAACGCGCTTCGGAGAGCGCCGCCAAAGACGTTGCGGCGGCGCGCGTCGCACGAACGGTAGATAGGATGCCGCCTCCGGCGCGCGCAATTTCGGCGTAATGAGCGCCGCCGAGCCGCAGCTCGAACTCGCGAGCGCGGTTGCCCGCATAGACCAGATGCGTGTGACAATCGATAAGGCCAGGCGTGATCAGCGCACCGCCCGCGTCGTACACGACCGTCTCCACGCCTAAGTACGAGCGCGGCATATCGGCGCGCGCGCCGACCCACGTAATGTCGCCGGCCGCATCGAGAGCGAGCGCGCCGTCTTCGAGCATGCCGTACGCTTCGGGGCGTCCGGCGTCCATCGTCGCGATGCGCGCGCCGCGCCAGACGGCGTGAGCGCTTTTTTCGCTCGTCACGCGCTTCTGCCTAACGGCTGGGCCGAAAACGTTCGTTTTGAGATCGATGCCTCCGGAAATTTCTCCGCCGTCACGCCCGATTCTTCACCGCGCGGCGCGACGCCGCTGCTAGGTCTCACGCTGCCGGGCATGCCGAACGCGCATTCCCATGCGTTCCAGCGGGTGCTCGCCGGCCATACGGAATTCGCCGGCTCCTCGGCCGACTCGTTTTGGACCTGGCGAGAAGCGATGTACGCGCAGCTCGAGACGATCGATCCCGACCGATTTGAGGCAATCGCGACGGACGCATATGCGACCATGCTGGAAGCGGGCTATACGACCGTCTGCGAATTTCACTACGTTCATCATGCGCCCGGCGGTACGCCCTACGCAGTGCGTACCGAGCTCGCCGATCGTCTGGTGGCTGCGGCGCGTTCGACCGGAATCGCGCTGACGCTGCTCGACGTGCTGTACCGGTATTCAGATTTCGGAAACTCCCCACCCTCGCCGCAACAAGCGCGTTTCGTACAGTCGCGCGAAGCGTTCGTCGACGAGTGGCTGGCGCTGCGGGCGGCGTACGGCGACGATGCGCAGATCACGCTCGGCCTCGCGCCGCATTCGCTGCGCGCGGTCGGCATGGACGACGTGCGCGCGCTCGTAGAACTCGCCGCGAATTACGGCGAAGCCGCACCGCTACACGTGCATGCCTCCGAGCAACTACGGGAAGTCGACGCATGCCGCGCCGTCCACGGCACGACGCCGATCGACCTGCTGGCCCGGCATGTCGAGCTCAACCGGCGCTGGTGCTTCGTCCACGCGACGCACGCGACGTCGCACGAGCGCGCCGCGATCGCGCGCGCGAACGCCGTCGCCGCCCTGTGTCCGACGACGGAAGCGAATTTAGGCGACGGAATTTTTCCGGCCGCCGAATTCACGCGCAACGGCGGCCGCATCGCGATCGGCAGCGACAGCAACGTGTCTATCGACGTAGCGGACGAATTGCGCTCGCTCGAATACGCGCAGCGCTTGACGCTGCGCGAGCGAAACGTTCTGTGCGACGAATCGACGCCGTCCGTCGCGCGCTATCTCTACACGAGCGCGGCGCGCGGCGGCGCGCAGGCCGCGGGACGGAAAACCGGTCGTCTCGAGAAAGATTTTCGCGCCGACATGATCGCGATGGAGCCGATCGAAGCCGTCGATGCGGAAGCTACGCTTGCGATACACGTTTTCCGCAGCGGTTCGTGGCGCGTCCGCGACGCGATTTGCGGCGGTCGCCACGTCGTTCGGCAGGGCCGGCACGCCGCGCGAGCTGCGCCGGCCGATCGAACGTAGCGCCGGTTAGCTGCCGAACGGCGCCTGGCCCAGCAGTTCGTTATACCGGTTCACGCTCAAACGATAGCACTCGCAAGCGGCGTGCTCGAGCTTCGCGCGGTCGATAATGCGCACTTGTCCCCGCGAGTAGCGTATCGCGCCGCTCTCGTGCAGCTCTTGTGCGGCCGAATTCACGGTCGCGCGACGCACGCCGAGCATCATCGCGAGGAATTCTTGCGTAAGACCGAAATCGTCACGCCGCACGCGATCTCGCGTCAGCATCAGCCAGCGCGCGCAGCGCGCGCCGATCGAATGCAGGGCGTTGCACGCGATCGAGATTTCGAGGAAATTAATCGTCGCCTGGATGTAGCGCAACATGACGGTGCGCGCCGGCGCCGATGCCTCCATGCATTTTAAAAACGTTTCCGCGGGCAGGCGCACGACGGTTCCCGATACTTGGCAGATTACCTTACCAGGTACGTGGTCGATACCGAGCATCAGCTGAACGCCGGACATTCCCTCCGAACCGATCGAGCCAACTTCCACTTCGGACGCGTCTTTCATGAGAGTCGTCGTGGAAATCATCATGTCCAGCGGAAAAAACACGTGCGTTATCGGCTCGTTGGAGTCGAGCAACACGCTCCCGGTGTCGCAACGCATCACGAACGCATCGTCAATCAGATCGTCGGAGCTTGCGGCGATCAGCAGATCGAGAAGTGAGTTACCGCCGTCGTACGTCGACGGCTTCTTCTGAATTTGCATAAAGAGCTTTGCTTTTCGTTGGCGCGACGTAATCGAAGCGAAACAGGCATAACGGAGCGCAGCGAACCGAGTCCCGGACAACCGCGGCGTCGACTTTACTACGTGCGCTTACTCAGCGTCAAGTCCTTCGTGATGTTCGACACGCGTCACGGTCGCAGGCGGACGAACGACTATTATTTCTAACTACCGTCAACTTCCGTATAAACTCATACAGATTCTAGAGTCGCAACCTGGTAAAGTGCGTACATGATTTCCCACCAGGGCAATGCGAACTCTTCAAGGCTTTCACACCGCACCGGCGCGCCGTCGGCGCCGGCCGCTGCGCTTCGCGACCTTCGGCTCGCGGCAGCGCAGGTTCGAGCGCTCTTGCCGTGCAGGGATCGATCGGAGCCAGACTTGGGTGCGCTGAAAATCCCGAACGATGGCGTCGGAGCTACGAAGGCGGGGGCAGTGTTCGCCCTCGAACGCCCGGACCTGCTGGTCGCATTGTGTGCTTTCGGCGTGCTGCGGCTCGAACGCGCCTGAACGGCCGGCGCGCTCGGGGCGCGCGCCACTGGGTAGTATCTCAGCGTACGGTGTCGGATAGAATTCGTCACACCAGCGCAGTAAGATTTCTGGATGCGATGCCTATGCCGGAGCACCCGTGCGTAATCCCGAACTCAGGCCGATTTCCGTCAGCATGCCGGCGGAACTAGCCGAACGGATGCGCCTCCTAAAGTTTAATCATGGCGTCAGCGCATCGGCCGTCGTGGAGCAAGCCTTACTAAGCTTTTTCGCGGACGACTCCGATCAGGATTTAGGCGAACGTTTACGCTCGCTCGGCGCGGGTCGCCGCCGCTCACCGGCCGCTTAGCTGCCGAAGGCGCTGCGGCCCTTCGAACGTTTGCGCACGTCGTAGCCGAGTAGGCGCTCGAGCGCGCCGTTTGCCGCGGCGTAGCACTCGCACGCCGTTTGCTCGAGACCCGCGCGGTTGCGCATCACGATGCGACCGCGGTGATACTCGATAAACCCGGCTTGTTCGAGGGCGGCAGCCGCTAAACTGACGCCGTGACGGCGGACGCCGAGCATGGTCGCCAGATATTCGTGCGTCAACAACATCTCATCGGCCGGGACGCGGTCGTGCGCCATCAGCAGCCAACGTGCGCAGCGTTCGTTCGTCGGGTGCAGCCGGTTGCAGCCCGAGCATTGCGCGACCGTCACGAGGGTCGCTTGCGTGTAGCGCAAGACGCGTTCGTTCAATGCGGAATCGGCAACGAGCGCATCGCGGAAGCGGGCGCTCGCAATGCGAAACAGAGGACCGGGGATTTGAACCATCGCCGAGCCCGAACTCTCGTCGTCTCCGAGAGCAACCTGCACTCCGTAGAGTCCATCGCGGCCGACGAGCGTCACTTCGACGTCAGTCCCGTCGAGCATCGTAGTTACGGCCGAAACGACGCTGCCGAGCGGAAAAATCACGTACTCGAGCGGCGTTCCCGGGTATGCTATCGGCGCACTTGAAGGCAGCGACACGCGTTCCAACTGCGGCAAGAGCAGCTCCGCCGAGGCGGTTCCGAGCGTATCCAGGAAAAGGTTTCCAGTGCGGCCCGTCTCCGGGGCTAGCGATAAAGACATCGGAAAAGCGACCCTCGCTACCGGAGTATAGAA
>JALYUE010000184.1 GCA_030853925.1 Vulcanimicrobiota bacterium
CCGCGGTATTGCGCTGGACTCGCTAGCTGGAACGCTCGCGGTGAGCAAAGGCGGGCTGAGGCTTTACGCCGGTACCGCCGCGCTGGCGGGCGGTCGTTTTGCGGCCGCCGGGAAGCTTGGCGGCACGACCGGGGTCGGCGTCTCGCTTGGCGGCGTCTCCGGAGCGCGCGCCGGTCGGGTGCTGCCGTTCGAGGGCGGCCGCATCGGTGCCATCGGAACGCTCGGCGGCGGCGCCGGAGGGACGCGCTTTACGGGCGGGGTCGTGGTGGACGGCGCGGGCATCGACCGGTTGCCGCTGGCCGTGAGCGGCGAGGTTCGCCTCGCCGGAACCAGCCTGCATTTGCGCTCCACCGACGCGAGCGTCGGGACGGCGGTCGGTTGGCTCGACGGCTCCGTCGAGGGGTTCGGTTCTTCCGCGGCACGCTACGACGTCGAATTGCATCTGACCGCGGCGCGGCTGGCGGAGTTCGCGCGCGCGGCGGCGCCCGAAAGAACGGACGTAGCCGGGACGCTCGCCGGCGATTTCCACATTGCCGGAACGCCCGGAGCGCTCGCACTCGATGGCGACCTGCGGGTGCCGGAAGGCAGGCTCAACGGCCTTGCATTCCGTGACGGCGCCACTCGCCTGCGCCTCGATTCCGGCGGCATCGAAGCACACGCCGGAACGTTAAAGATCGGCTCGACCGAAGCGGCGTTCGAGGCCGAGTTTCGCGGAAACGACGCCTCGCTGCGCGTCGATTTGCCACGCGCCGATCTAAGCGATTTCGACGACTTCTTCGACGCCGGCGACATGCTGGGAGGGCGCGGGCGGATTGCAGGGCGCTTCTCCAAACGCGCCAATGCGGAATTTACCGCGGCGGATGCCTCGGTCAGCGCACTACGGTACCGGCGCTTCGACCTCGGCGACGCGCGCGTGGGCTGGACGTCGCAAGGTGCGAACGTGCGCGGGGCGGCCGCCTTTGGCGGAGCGTCCGGGCGACTCGAAGCGGCCGGCACGCTCGTCCTTGCGCGCCAGGCCCCGCTCGGCGCGCTATTGAGTCGCTCGCGCTTCGTCGGCGACGCGCATCTGCGCGGGCTCGATCTCGGCGTATGGCTGCCCGCGCTCGGCTATCAAGTGCCCTTAGAGGGCCGCGTCGATGCCGACGCTACTATTTCCGGCCCATTAAAAAAACCCGACGTAAAGACGCGCGCGACCCTCGCGGGCGCCTCGTTCGGCCGGTTTCCGATCGAGCGGCTGACGTTAGCCGCTACTTCGACGCTCGATCGGACCACCGTCACGAACGCGGAACTCACGTTACCGTCGCTGGCGGCGACGCTGTCGGGCTCCTTCGGGCTGCGAGCCCGCGACCCGGTAGCGCTCGCAATTCACGCGAAAAGTCCGGATGTTGGAACGCTCGCCGCGAGGGCGTATGGCGCCACGACGCTGGCGGGCGCGGCTGAAATGGACGTCAAGGTGACGGGTACGCGCGCTTCGCCCCGCGTCGCCGGCGGCTTCGATGTAGAAAACGCACGACTGCGCGGCGTCGCGATCCCGCGGGCTCTCGGAGAATTCACCGTGCGCGGCCGCGACCTCGTGCTCAGCGGCGTCGAGGTCGGCTTCACGACGGGCGCCGTATACTTCGCGGGCTCGGTCCCGCTCGAAATCGCCCCGCTCGGGCTCGGTCCGTCGCAAGCGCCGATCACGCTGGAACTAGCCGCAAAGGGGCTCGACCTCGGCAACTTCAAGCCGCTGCTGCCGAGCGGTTCGACACTCGGAGGGCGGATCGACGGACGCGTAGCGGTGTCCGGAACCGCCGGCGCGCCGCGCCTGGATGGACGGCTCGATTTGGCCGACGGAGCTTTTCGGTCGCCGTCCGAAACCGTTCCGCTCATGCGCCTGCGCGCGGCGCTCCGCTTCGACGGCAACGCCGCCCGGCTTGAGGGGCTGCACGCGGAGGCCGGCGGCGGGACCTTCGATGCCGCAGGGTCCGCATCGCTTGGGAACCTCGGGCGTCTGGGCCTCGGCGGGGCGTTCGAACTGACCGCACGTGCGAAACGGTTGCGTCTCAACGTGCCGGCGTATGGAAGCGGTCAAATCGACGGCGCGATCGCCCTGATCCACGCTGCAAGCCGCGCCCCCACGCTGACCGGCCGCCTCGCGCTCAGCGACGCGGTCATCCCCTTCTCGGCATTGTTGTTTTCGAATGGCGGCGCCGGCCCCGACAGCGGAGGCGCTTCCGGGGCGGCCGCATCTTCCACCGCGGACGTCGCGCTCGATCTGAGCTTGCAGGCGGCGCGTAACGTCCGCGTGCGTAGCGCCAACGTCGACATCGGCGCGCGTGGCGACGTGCACGTCGGCGGCACGCGCTCGTCGCCCGAACTTCTCGGGACCTTCACCTCGACGGGAGGCACGGTGTCGTATTTCAATACGGTCTTTCGGCTGACCGAAGGGTCGGTCGCCTTCGTTCCCGAGCGCGGACTCATTCCGACGCTCGAAGCGGAGGCGACCACGCACGTGATCGATGCCGATCCCAATAGCGTGCGCAACGTTTCCGGCGCGGCCGACATTACGCTCGCCGTGAGCGGTCCGCTGACGGGCCTCACGATCGGCCTCTCCTCGTATCCCGCTTACGACCGGGAGCAGATCCTCGGTCTGCTGCTCAACGCGCCTGCGCTCGGCGCGACCAATCTGTTCGGCGAGCGCGCGGGCCCGACGCCGTACGGCAGTAATTCCCCAAGTCCCCTGCTTCCCGGAGTCGTCGGGCGCGCGAGCGGCGCGCAGTTGAGCGTCGCGCAAGAAGCTTTCGGAATCGCGAACGCGCAGTTCACTCGCACGCTGCTGGCCCCGATCGAAAGCAGTTTTGCGACCGCCGTCGGCCTTTCCAGTTTCAACGTCAACGTCGGCTATACGGGCAACGTCGACCTCACCGCGCGTAAGGTCTTGGGCCGAAAGCTCAACGCATTGTACGGAACGAGCTTCGGATACCCGTACCGGCAAACGTTCGGCTTCGAGTTCAAGCCGAGCGACGCCGCGGCGGCGCAGGTGACCGTCTTCCAGACGCTCGGCGCGGCGGGCCTCGATTCGCTCGCGCCCGTGGCGCTGGCCGCGCCGAACCAGCGCTTACAGGCCGCGCAACCGGCGACCGGGGCGATGGGCTTTTCACTGAGCTTGCAGCGGCTTTATCCGTGAGCGCCGCCGCGCCGCACATGGCCAGGACCGCGCATGAGGGGGGCGAACGAGGCGCCGCTGACAAAGAAACAGCCGAACCGGCCTGCGCGTTGTCTGGGCAGACCACGCCAAGATTACCTTCCGAGGCTTTATATGTGCCGGGAGGTCTAAGGATGCTTCTACTGAGTATGTTCTCTCGTTTTCGTCACGCGCGTCCGAGCGGGGCGGCGCTCGCTGCGCTCGCGGCGTTGCTCCTTACGTTCGGTACTTCGGCCGGCGCGACGAGCGAAACGGTCGCTCAAGCGCAGGCCGAAGCGTCTCCGGCCGCGGCTACCGCGTCGCCCTCGCCCGCTCCCTTGCCCGCTCCCTTGCCCGCGCTTCCGCCCCCGCCGAAGAACGCGCCGACCGTCGTCAGCGTCGATGTTTCGGGGAACGCGCACGTGCCGACCGACCGGATTTTGAGCGTCGTACGCACCCGTCCCGGGCAGCCGTTCGACGAGCGCGTCGTGCGCTCGGACTTGCAGGCGATCTTCGATCTCGGCTACTTCACGGACCAAGTGCCGCCGCTCATCCGGCAGCGCCCGCAGGGAATCGCGATCACCTACCGCGTTATCGAAAACCCCGTACTGTCGCGCATCACCTTCAGCGGAAACTCGCACGTTCCGTCCGATACGCTGCTGGCCTTGATGGACACGGCCGTCGGCCAGGTGCTCAACACGAACACCTTCCATCAAGACGTTCTGAAGATCAATTCGTATTACGACAAGATCGGATACGGCGGTCAGGTGCCTACGCACGTTTCCGGCATCAACATCGGCAAGGACGGGACCCTCGACGTCTCGCTGCGCGAGGGGCTGACCGTGCGCAACATCGTCTTCGCCGGCAACCCGCTGCTCGCGCCGAAATTACTGACGCCCGTCCTCAGTCTGAAAACGGGACAGCCATACTCGGAAGATTCGCGCGACAAAGATTACGAAGCGCTCAAGAAGCTGTATGAAAAGTACGACTTGCAGCTCGGCGATTTCGAAGCGGGCATCGACCCGACGACCGTCGACCTTGCGAAGGGCACGGCCGACGTGAAGTACAGCATCTACGTCGCAGTCGTCGGCGCGGTGCAAATCACCGGAAACACGAAGACGAAGGACCTCGTCATCCGCCGCCAGCTGCGTCTGCGGCCCGGTATGATCATCACGCAAAGTTTATTGCGGCGCGACTACGAGCGGCTCAACAATCTCGGTTTCTTCGAGAAGGTCGATCTCAATCCTAAGCCCGGCCCCGATCCGAAGAAGCCGTATGCGGTCACGCTCGATTGGAGCGTCAAGGAGCAGCGCACCGGCACGGCGCAAATCGGCGCCGGCTATTCGGGCGGCCCGACGGGTCAGGGACTCACCGGCACGCTTTCGTATTCTGAAAACAACATCAACGGTACGGGAAACGGCGCCTCGGTGCGGCTCGAACGCGGCTCGCGCATCTCCGACGGCGAGCTGACGTACTCGATGCCGTATCTCGGCAACACGAAAAAGTCCGAGAAGTACAGTCTCGGCGCGTCGCTCTTCACGAGCTCGCAGACGAATTACTATCAGGTCTACCAGGCGTCGAGCGCGTCGTCCGTCGCTCCTAATCCCATCGTTTGCACGCCGCCGCCGAGCGGAAGCAGCGGCTGCAACGGCGCCGCGGGCACCGTGCCCGTCGTGTTGACCCCGAACAGCAGTGCGATCTCCGGCATCGCCGCAAATTACGGCAATCGCTCGAACGGCCTTTCGCTCAACGTGGGCCGCCGCCTCAACGACACATTGACCGCGACGGTCGGCGTCGCGGTGCAGCGCCTTGCGACCGACGTTACGCTGCCTGCGCCGTACTATCTCGCGGGTACGCAGCAGATCCTCAATAACCCCATCGCCTCGACGCCGTTCGGAACGTCTCAGAACGGCACGACGCTCGGCATCACGGCGCCCTCGATCGCCAACACGGCGAATGGGCAAGGGTTCAACCTGCACTCGGTCACGCTCGGCCTGCAGCACGATACTCGCGACGACGTGTTCAATCCGCGCCGCGGCGTCAATACGAATCTGTCCGAGGAGCTCTCCGGAGCGGCGATCGGCTCTCAGTTCGGTTATTCGATCACGACGTTCGACGGCTCGAAATTCTTCCCGGTGCTCAAGAACGCGACGATCGGCCTGCACATGCTGGCCGGCAAATCGACGGGCGCGATTCCTCCGAGCAAATTGTTCGTGCTGACGGACCAGCAGCTGCGCGGTTACAGCGAGGTCTTTTACGGAACCGAAGAATTGCTGCTGCAAGGCGAACTGCGCGTCCCGGTTTCGCCCGATCGCAAATTCAATATCGCGGTGTTCAGCGATTTCGGCGGCCAGCGGATTCGCGGCGCGGCACCCATCTTGGACCAGTTCGGCAACGTGATCGTCGATTACAGTAAGCTCCTCTACCGCACCGATGTCGGCGTCGGTCTGCGGTTCGACGTACCGCAACTCGGTTTTAAATCGATTCGGCTCGACTTTGCCAAGGGCAAGGCCGGAACGCACACGAGTTTCGGGATCGGGCAGAGCTTCTAAGCGGCGATGCGCACGAATCTAGCGGCTACCCTTTTTCGCAGCGTCGCGGCGTCGGCGGCGCTGCTCGCATGTGCGATCGTCGGCACGCCGCTCGCTCTGGCTGCCGACGTGGGCGACATTGGCTACGTCGATCAAGCGGCACTTTCGAACGTACCGTCTTTCACCGCAGCCAACCGGCAACTCGGCGCGTATAAAGCGGATCTGGACCGCCAATTCGCGCGACGCATGCGCGGCGTGCGTGACCGGGGCACGCAGGCGCGCATCGCGCAAGAGTTTCAAAACAAGCTGGCACAGCGGCAGCGCGACGTCTTCGGTCCGCTGTTCTCCCGCGCGCAAGTCGCGATCGCTTCGGTCGCTTCGAGCAAAAATCTCTCGGTCGTCGTCGACAAGCGCAT
>JALYUE010000010.1 GCA_030853925.1 Vulcanimicrobiota bacterium
CACGTCTACGTCGATGAGACGCGGCCGCTGCTGCAAGGTGCGCGGTTGACGACCTACGAACTCGCGGCCGCCGGAGTTCCCGCCACGCTGATCGTCGATGGTGCCGCCGCCGCGACCATGCGCGCTAAGAACGTGGCGGCCGTCATCGTCGGCGCGGACCGCATTGCGAGTAATGGCGATACCGCGAATAAAATCGGAACCTACGGTGTCGCGCTTGCAGCGGCGCATCACGGCATTCCGTTCTACGTTGCCGCCCCGCGTTCGACGATCGACTTCGAACTGCGCGACGGCAGCGCGATCGTTATCGAAGAACGTCCGGCGGACGAAGTGTTGCGGGTGGCCGGCGTCGCTACGGCGCCCAGCGACGTCGCTGCGTACAACCCGGCCTTCGACGTTACGCCGGGCCATCTTATCACGGGGATCGTGACGGAGTACGGGATCGCGCGGCCGCCGTACTCGGAGTCGATCGCGGATCTCGCCACGCGTCCGGCATTCGGATTGATTCGCAGCTGACGGCGTGAAGTATTACGATTTCGTCGACAAACCGCCGCAGTTTGCGAAGCTCGCGATTATCGAAGGCGTCGACCGTCTTTTAGCCGAGCGCGCCCTGGCGGCCGTCATCGAGCGCGCGCTGCCTCCCGGCGAACGCGATCTGAACCTCGATCGCTTCGATGCGACGACGCTCGATTCGTTCGCACCGGTCGAAGCGGCCGTCTCCGCGCTGCCTTTTCTCGGCAGTTGTCGCGTCGTCGTCGTGCGTAACGTGCACGAACTGCGCGCCGACCCGCGGCGCGCGCTCGTCAGAGTCGCGGAGCGCGTGCCGCAGGGCAACCTGCTCGTGCTCGAGGATCTCGTTTCGCCCGCGAGTAAACGTCCGGAGCCGATCGCTAAAGCGCTCGGCCGTACCGCGCTGCGCATCGACACGACGCCTTCGGCCGGCGTGCGCGAGCGCTTCCTGCGCGAGACGCTGGCGGAACTCGGCGCGACTGCGGATCCGAGAGCGGTCGCGATCCTCGTGGACGGAGAAGCCGATCTCGCGGGTTTGCGGACCGACCTCGAAAAACTGGCACTTGGTGGGACGCGGATTTCGCTCGACGACGTAATGCGCGAAACGCTCGTGACGACCGACGTACGTGCGTATCGTTACGCGAGCGCTGCAGTCGCTGGTCACGCGGCCGAAGCTCTGAGCCTCGCGCACGAGATGTTTTCCTCCGACCCGCGCGGCGCCGCCGTTCCGCTGCTCGCGGCCCTCGCGCAAGAGTACGGCCTCGTGTGGGAGATGGCGCGTCCGGGCGGGGGTCTTCCGGCGCGCGCGCGTTGGCGCGAGCGCGAATTGCGCGGCGTCGCGCGGGCTCTGGGCGAGCGTCGCGCGCGCGCGGGGTTCGAACGCGCGGTGCGCGGTTTCGAAGCCGTCGTGACCGGGCGCGCGGACGATCCGCGCGTCGTGGTGGACGTCGCGACGGCCGCGGCTATGCGCGATTCGTGACTTCATAAGAAGTACGCGCCAACGCGAACCCGCGCGACGTCGTCATTCCAGGCGGCTCGTGACGAGCGGTCGAACCTCGGATGCGGAGATGGACGAATCGACGTATGCCTCTCCGTTTTCGTGGAGATACGGTCGCGCCGAGCTGCGCGAATTATTCTCCGAGCGCGAGCGGCGTCGTTTGTGGCGCGCGGTGTGGGTCGCGCTCGCGACATCTCAGAAACGTAGCGGGCTCGTAAGCGCGGCGGAACTTGCGGACATCCGCGCGCATGCAAGCGAGGTCGACATAGAAGCGGCGCACGCGATCGAGCGCGAAATCGGCCACGACCTCATGGCAGAAATTCGCGTCTTCGCCTCGCAAGCGAAGGTCGGCGGCGGCAAGCTGCATCTCGGGGCGACCTCGATGGATGTCGAAGACACGGTCGAGACGTATCGAATGCGGCGCGCACTCGCGTTGCTTGGTGAGAGTCTGCACGCTCTGCTCGGCGCGTTCGCCGCCCGCGTCGAGCGGCACGCCGACCTCGTCTGCATGGGCTACACTCACTTACAGCCGGCCGAGCCGACGACGCTCGGCTACAGACTTGCGGCGCACGCGCAAGATCTGCTTATCGACGAGGTGCAGTTGCAAGGCGCGTACGCCGCGCTTTCCGCCAAAGGCATTCGCGGCGCGGTCGGTACCTCGGCATCCTACGAACGCTTGCTGCGCGGTAGCGGCCGGTGCGCGCGCGATCAAGAAGAAGAGGTGCTCGCCGCGTTCGATCTGACGGCGCGCGACGTGTCCACGCAGACCTACCCGCGTAAACTCGATTACCTCGTTTTGTCGGCGCTCGCCGGGCTCGGGGCGTCGCTCTCGAAGTTCGCTGCCGACGTACGCGTGCTCGGATCGCCCGGTTTCGGCGAAGTGTTCGAACCGTTCGGTTCCAAGCAAGTCGGCAGTTCGGCCATGCCGTTCAAACGCAATCCGATCATGTCCGAGCGCATCGGATCGCTCGCGCGCCTGCTCGTCGGGTACGCGGATACCGCGTGGCAAAACGCCGCGACCAATTACCTCGAGCGCACGCTCGATGACAGCGCGAACAGGCGAACGATCTTGCCGGAGGCGTTTCTCTGCGCGGACGAACTGCTCGCGCTCGCGCGCAAAATCGTCGAGGGCTTGCGGGTCGACGAACTCCGGATTGCTGCGAATCTGCGCACGTTCGGGCCGTTTGCCGGGAGCGAGGCCGTTATGCTCGAAGCCGTTAAAGCCGGCGGCGACAGGCAAACGTTGCACGAGTCGCTGCGTGCCGCCGCGATGAGCGCGTACGAGCGCCTCGCGCTCGGGGGCGATAACCCTTTGGCGCAACTGCTCGTCGACGACGAACACCTGACGCATTACCTCGATCCCGCGGAGATCCGTTTGCTACTCGATCCAACCGACCATATCGGCGACGCGCCGGAGCGCGCTCGTGCCCTCGCGGCGCGCATTCGCGCGTTGCCGCCTTTCCCGCAAACGCGGGCGCTCGCCGAGGCCGCGCCGTGAACAAAGGTCTGGAGGTCGCGCGCGGCAAGACCAAAGCGTTATACGAAAATCCGGGACAACCGGACGTTCTGGTCGTGCAAGCGTTAGACACGATTACCTCCGGCGACGGGGCGCGCAGCGACGAGCTGCCCGGTAAAGGCCGGATTGCCGCGAAGACGACGGCGCGCGTCTTTCGGTTATTGAATCTGTGCGGCTTGCCGACGCATTACTTGTCCGGCGGTGAAGACGACGACGACAATGAGATGCTCGTGCGGCGCTGCAACATGATTCCGCTCGAAGTCGTCGTGCGCGGGGTCGCCGCCGGTTCGCTCGTGCGCCGCAAACCGGGCATCGCGAGCGGTTCCATACTCGTTCCGCGCATGGTCGAATTTTTTTATAAAGACGACGGCGCGCACGATCCGCTCATCGAACCGGACGATATCGTCCATCGCGGGCTCGCCTCGCCCCAGGAACTTGGAATGATGAGCGAAGTCGCGCGCATCACCTTCGAAATTCTCGCGCATGCGTGGCGGCGGCACGAAACGCTGCTCGTCGATCTCAAGCTCGAATTCGGGCGTCTCGTCGGCGCGGAAGGGCGCGGGACGCTCGTCATCGCGGACGTTATCGACAACGACTCGTGGCGCGTGTGGCCGCAAGGCCGCGAAGATTTGATGCTCGACAAGCAGCTGTATCGCAATCTATTAGAAGTTACGCCCGCCGCGCTCGAGCAGGTTCGCGAAAACTACGAAACGGTCGCCGACATCGTCGGAACGTTCCCGACCGTGCGGCCCGGCATGGTCGCGCTCGTCGCCGACGGCGTGCAGAGCGTCGCTCTGCTCGATCCCGTGATTCGCGAGCTCAACGTCTTCGGGTTGCAGACGTTACGGCGCGTGGTCTCGAGCCATCTCGTTCCCGGGTACGTCGTGCAGGCGGTGCAGCAGCTCGACGCGACGTTCGCGCGGCTTACCTACGTCGCTTCGGGACCGCAACTGGGCGCTATGCTCGCTGCGGCGACGCCGACTCCGGTGTTCGATGCGACGGAGTACGACGCGGGCGAACTCGCGCTCGTCATCGCGAAGACGCTCGCGCTCGACGACACCGTGATGTTCGGGCGCGTGCTGCTCGTGCAGGCGAATTCTCGTTCGTCGGTCTTAGTCGCCGACGCGCAGCTCAACGCCCCGCCGCCCGGGCAACAGGTCTCGCTTGGCTGAGGGCGCTACCGCAGTTTCCATGCGGCTGCGCGTCCTGGGTGCGGTCAATGACGCGCAACTCGAAGAAGAGTTGCGCGCGCACGGACTCGCGCTCGGGGTCGATGAGACGCGTAAGATCGCGCGTACGCTCGGGCGCGACCCCACGCTCGTCGAAGCGCATGCGTTCGACGCGCAGTGGAGCGAGCATTGTTCCTACAAGAGTTCGCGTCATTATTTGCGGCGTTTGCCGACGGACGGGCCGACCGTCATGCAGGGTCCGCAGGAAGACGCAGGCATCGTACACCTGGGCGAATGGCAGGGCAAACGCTACGGCATCGTCGTCGCCCACGAATCGCATAATCATCCTTCGCAAGTCGTGCCGTTCGAAGGCGCGGCGACCGGCATCGGCGGCATCGTTCGCGACGTACTGTGCATGGGCGCGCGCGTGATCGCGGTCGCCGATCCGCTGCGTTTGGGCCCGCGCGACGACGCGCATTGCCGCTACGTGGCGCAAGGCGTCGTCGACGGCATCGCCGCGTACGGGAACGCGATCGGCGTGCCGAACATAGCGGGCGACGTCTATTTCGACGAAGGCTTTCGCGATAATTGCCTGGTCAACGTCGTTGCGCTCGGCCTCGTCGAGCAGGGACGCATTATTCATTCCGCGGCGCCCGCGGACGCCGCCGGCTGGGATATCGTACTCGTCGGTAAAGCGACCGATCGCAGCGGTTTCGGCGGCGCGGCATTTTCGTCGCTCGTGCTCGACCAAGACGACGCCGAACACAACAAGGGCGCGGTCCAAGTTCCCGATCCGTTTCTCAAGAACGTCATCATGCGCGCGTCGTATCGCGTCTTCGACGTCTTAGCCGAACGCGAGCTGACGGTCGGCTTCAAAGATTTGGGCGCCGGCGGCATCATGGGCTGCACGGCCGAACTCGTCGCGAGCGGCGGCTTCGGCGCCGACATCGATCTCGAACGTTGCCCTATCTCGCAGGACGATCTGCCGCCCGCGGTCATCGCCGTCGGCGAAACGCAAGAACGCTTGGCGTGGGTCGTGCCGCCGCATTTCACGCCCGAATTACTGCGCATCTATAACGCCGAGTTTTCGTTGCCCGAGATCGCGCGCGGGGCGCAGGCCGCCGTCATCGGCCGAGTGACGCAGGAGCGCGACTACGTTCTGCGTCACGGCGACGGCGAAGTGATGCGGGTGCCGATCGACTTCTTGACCGGCAGTATGCGCTACGACCGCGCGTGCGAACCGCCCACTGCGATGTCGGACGAATCGCCGACGACGAACCAACGCGACGCTGCCTTGAAAGATCGCGAACGGCCGCAGCCTTTGCGCGCGGCCGGCGGCGCGTTCGACGGGCGCGAGGCGTCGACGGACGAGATGCTGCGCCGGGTGCTCGCGCATACCGACGTCTGTTCGCGACGCCCGATTTTCGAGCGCTACGATTCCGTCGTGCGCGGCGCGACCTCGGTGCCGTGCGGGTACGCCGACGCCGGGGTCATCGTGCCGATCGCGGGCGCTCCGCTCGCAGCTGCGCTCGCCGTCGACGGTAATCCCCGCTACGCGCGACTCGACGTGCGGCGCGCCGCAGAGCTCGCCGTATGCGAGGCCGTGCGCAATGTGGTGGCCGTCGGCGCGCGTCCTGCCGGATTGACGGATTGCTTGAATTTCGGCAACCCGGAAGATCCGCGACAGATGGGCGAATTCGTCGCCGCGGTCGACGGCATCGCGCACGCGGCGCGCGAACTCGGCGTCCCGTTCGTTTCCGGTAACGTCAGTTTATATAACACGTCGTCGAACGGTTCGGCCGTGCCGGCATCCCCGATCATCGCCTGCGTCGGTTCGATCGCGAACGTTTCGAAGACGGCGACGCCGCGTATCGCCGCAGTCGGCCACGCCGTGTTTTTTCTCGGCCTCGCGCAAGCGGCGCTCGGCGGCTCGGTGTACGCGCAGCTGTGCGGTCTCTCCGATCGTTTGCCGCAGCCGAATTACGAGCACGCCCGTCGCGAAATTTCCATGCTGCTCGAGGCGCACGAGCGGGGCCTCGTCGCGGCCGCCCACGACGTCTCCGACGGAGGCTTACTCACGGCAATCGCGGAGATGGCTTTCGCGCGACTGCCGCAGGACGAGGCGATCGGCGTACTGCTCGAGGATACGCAAGTGTGGACCTACGGAGCGTCACCCGCCGCCGACCTGTTCGCGGAATACGGGGGATTCGTCGTCGAAACGACCGACGCGTTGCGGTTTGAAGCGCTCGCCCGCGAGTTCGACGTCGCATGCGCGCGAATAGGCGAAACGATTGCGGAGCCCGCGCTATGGACGTACTGCGCGAGCGGCGCCGTTCGGCACGATTTGCGCGAGCTGTACGACGTATGGTTGACGC
>JALYUE010000025.1 GCA_030853925.1 Vulcanimicrobiota bacterium
ATCAGTAGGTCGTGCAATTCCGCGGCGCTCGCCGCGGCGGCCCGTTCGGCAAGTTCCACGAGCGTCCGGTCGCCGCGAACCAGCGCCGCAACCATCGGCGCATCGAGCCGCGCGTGCTCGAACTTACGGATGAACACTTGGTCCGTGAACATACAGCGCATCAAAACGTCGTCAAGAACTTTCGCGGTCGCCGCGTCGTACGAGCCGTGCAGGCGCTGCTGCGCGTCGGTAAGCGCTTTACCGACGAACGCGCGCACGCGCATATCGCTATCGTTTCGAGCGCTTTCATCGCTATATTCGCGATAATCCGCGATTCGTTCGCGTAGAAAGGCCAGATCGTCCATCATAATTGCGGGGAAGACTCCTTCGTCGACACGGTCATACTTCGATAAGGTCGGGCAATATCTTGGCAGCCGCCTCTCGAAGTATTTCGTCCGCCCGTTCTGAAATCGTCGTCGCTTCAGGATTGATTTCGATCACACACGCGCTGCCGCGCGGATAGCGCGTCACGAGCGACGCCGCAGGATTGACCAGCCCCGACGTGCCGATTACGAGGACGATGTCGGCGCGTGCGGCAGCTTCAGCCGCGCGCTGCCAGGGCGCCTGCGGTAACGGTTCGCCGAACCACACGATGTCGGGCCGCAAGCGGCCGCCGCATTGGTGAAAGATTCTTTCAAGCGGCAAACCTTTTTCAAGCGCTTCGCGCGCAGCGCAGCGATCGCAGCGCGCCTCGCGCAGATTGCCGTGAAGCTCCACGACATCGCGCGAGCCCGCACGCAGATGCAGCGAGTCGACGTTTTGCGTCGCTAGCGTAAAGTCCGAATAGCGACGCTCGAGCTCTGCCAGCGCTCGATGTCCGGCATTCGGTTGCGCGCCGGCGTGCGCGGCGCGGCGCTCGTTATACCAGCTCCACACGAGTTCGGGGTTACGAGCGAAGCCTTCCGGCGAAGCCAGCTCTTCGACGCGGTGCGTTTGCCACAAGCCGCCGGCGCCGCGAAACGTCGGCAAACCGCTCTCCGCAGACATGCCTGCCCCCGTTAAAACGAACACTGACCTCGCGCCCTCTAATCGTACTCGAACTCGCGCGATCGCAGCGGTCGACGCTATGTACGGTTGCATACTCCCATCCGTTCGAGTGCGGCGGGCGTTTCACCAGTAGGGCCGAATCGAGGGCCACTTTAGAGACGGGACGAAGCCAACCGTGTGGATGATGCGAGTCGACTTATGGCTCGGGTGCGCGAACGTGATGTCGCTGCATTCGAATCGTTGTATGACGCGCATCATCGCCTCGTCCACGGCATCGCGGTTCGCATGCTGCAAGACGTGATGGCCGCAGAAGACCTTACTCAAGCCGTTTTTCTCAAACTTTGGAGTCAGCCGCAGGCCTACGAATCGGGAAATTTCGGAGCGTGGCTCGCGCGTGTGACGCGCAATCGAGCGCTCGACGCCCTACGCAGCCGAACGTTGCGCTCCACGAGCGAAATGCCGTCGGAGATATCTCTCGAAGCTGCGCCCGACGACATCGTCCTATCGCGCATCGACGGCACTCGGGTGCGCGCCGCGCTCGAGACGCTGCCGGGCGAACAGCGGGCGCCGATCGAAATGGGCTTCTTCGACGGCGTCACGCACGAAGAGATTGCGCGCAAATCGGGCGTCCCTCTCGGCACCGTAAAAACCCGTATTCGCGCCGGCTTACGCAAATTACGTTCGGCTCTCGAAGCGGGTTCCGTACGATGAACGGGCACGACGAAGCGATGCTCGACGACGTCGCACTGCTCGCGCTCGGCGTACTATCCGCGGCCGACGCCGCACGAGTTGCCGACCACGCGCGCGCCTGTCCCATTTGTCGTGCCGAGTACGCGTCGCTGCGCGGAGCCGCCGATCTGCTGGGCTATAGCGCCGAACTGGCGGCCACCGCTTCGGACGAACTCGCCGCCGCACGCTTGAAGTCGCGCGTGATGGGTGAAGTGCGCGGGCGTTCGGAGTCGGCGCCGGCGCGGCCGCGCGCGCTCGCGTCGGCTCGGCCGTGGTACGCCTACGCTGCGGTTGCGGCGGCGCTCGCCATCGCGATTCTTTCGTCGATCAATAACTCGACGCTGCGCTCGGCCAACGATCGCGAACGCATCCGCGTCGCGGCCCTGGAACGTCAGTCGTCCGAACAGCGTTCGGATGCGGCCGCAGCGGCGGCGCGCGCGCGGCTGCTCGACGCGCGCCTAGCGGCGTTGCTCGCCCCCGGCGCGAAGCACTATGGGGTGCCTGGCGGTGAAGTCGTCACGCGTGGCGGTCGCGTCATTATTGCGCTGCGCCGCACCGCACCGCTCGCTCCCGGTAAAGTGTATCAAGCCTGGACGCTCGCGCGTGGCGCGAAGCGCGTCGCGCCGAGCGTTACGTTCACTCCCGACGGCAATGGAACCGCATTCGTCGAACTTCCCGAAGCCGCGGACCGGTTAACGGCCGTCGCAGTAAGCATCGAACCGCGCGGCGGCAGCCGCGCACCTACCTCGAAACCGGCGTTCATCCGACCGCTGTCATAAGGGCGATGGGCCGCTTGGAAGCGCTCTGCGCGGCAAATGTCGGTGAGACGCTCGGATATCTCGCGCGGCGTCCTTACGATAATGTGTACGTCATGTGGTTGATCGCATCGCGCGAACTGGGCCGCGGCGGGAGCGTTGCGTTATGGCGCGACGAAGCGGGATCGCTTGCCGGAGTTTGTTATTTCGGACCGCAGATCGTGCCGTTCGGCGACGCCCCGGAGGCGTTCGACGCCTTTGCCGCGCGCGCGCGAAGCTCGCGCACGACGCGGATGATCGTCGGACCGCGCGTAGCGGTCGAACGTTTCTGGGACTCGGCGCGCGATGCGATGCCGAGACCGAGCGCCGTGCGAACGAGTCAGCCCGTGTACGCGCTCGAGCGCTCGACGCTGCGCGGCTCGCGCGCCGATGCGCCGGTTGCGCTTGCGACGCTCGCCGAGCTCGATGAAATCGCCGGCCATTCGGCCGCGATGATCGCAGGCGAGAACGGCGGCGATCCGCAACGCTCGAACGCCGGCTTTCGGGACCGCACCGCGCGTCTCATCGCAGCCGGCTGGTGGTGGCGTTACCGCATCGAGCGCCGGCTGGCGTTCATGTGCAACGTCGGTTCGTTTTCGCCGCTCACGGCGCAGCTGCAAGGCGTGTGGACGCCGCAGGCGATGCGCGGTCACGGTTATGCGACGCAAGGCCTCGCAGCCATTTGCGATCGCCTGCTCGACCAGTATCCGACGTTGTGCCTCTACGTCAACGACTTCAACACGCCGGCGATCGCCTTGTACGAACGCGTCGGCTTCGAGCGCGTCGGGGAGTTTCGAACGATTCTCTTCGGATGAACCTCGTCGAAGATTACAACGCCTGATGCAGCCGAACGAAATGGGCGAGCAGCGTGCGTAATTGCTCCGCATCGTAATTTTGCCGCAGCATCGCCGCGACGCGTTCGGCGTCGAGCGCACCGCTGTCTTGACCGGCCCCGCCGAGTCCGCCGGCGTCGTGAAAACCGTCCGCCGTCACGCGGAGGCTCGTCGTCGCGCCGGCGGGCTCGATCCCGCCGCGGGTCGCTTGGCTGACGGCGAACGTTGCGGTCAAATCGTTAGAAAGCATCGTGACGGACCTTTCCTTTGCGCCCGTGCGCCAGCCTTGAAGTGCGCCGAATGCTTTGCAAACGAGCCGGCGTCCTATATGATGTCCCGGCTCACAAAAATGTATGCACACGTTGGGGAGGATTCGCATGCCCGGAATCGGTCGTCGCGCGCTCGCGGAAAGCATCGGAACGTTTTGGCTCGTCTTCGGCGGTACCGGTAGCGCCGTGCTCGCCGCAGTCTTTTTAACGGACAAACAGGTTCCCGTCGGCATCGGCTTCGCGGGCGTGGCGCTCGCCTTCGGCTTGACCGTTCTAACGATGGCGTTCGCGCTCGGGCATATTTCGGGCGGCCACTTCAATCCGGCGGTCACGATCGGCCTATGGGCCGGGAATCGCTTTCCCGCGCGCGAGATTCTGCCGTATATCGGTGCCCAAGTCGTCGGCGCAATCGTAGCGTCCGCAGTGCTGTACGTCATCGCCCACGGACACAACGGATTCGCGCTGCAGCCCAATGGCCTCGCGGCGAACGGCTACGGCGAGCATTCGCCGGGCGGGTATGGCCTGGGAGCCGGCCTCATCACGGAAATCGTCTTGACGGCCGGATTTCTCATCGTCATTCTCGGCTCGACGGATGCCCGCGCGCCGCAAGGTTTCGCGCCGATCGCGATCGGGCTCGCGCTGACGCTCATCCATCTGGTGAGCATCCCGGTTACCAATACTTCGGTTAACCCGGCCCGTTCGACGGGCCCCGCAATCTTCGTCGGCGGCTGGGCGCTCGCGCAACTGTGGCTGTTCTGGGTCGCGCCGATCGTCGGGGCGCTGCTTGCAGGCTACGGCTATCGCGCGCTGGCGGGCGAGGCCGCAACGGACAATCTTCCGGCCGCGTCCGCAAAGCGCGCATAAACGGCGGCCGACGAGGTTATACGCGTTCGGTCACACCCGTACTCGCGAGCAGGCGCCCCGAGAGCGGCGTTTCGCGAACGTTGCCGTCAGTTCGCTCGACGCGGTAAACGCCCGCATGCGGACGCGCCGTAACGACCGCATGCAGCGTTTCGCCGACGAAATGAACTCCGGCGCCATCGTCGCAAGCGAGTCCCGCCGCGAGCGAACCATCGCCGACGAGCAGCCGGTACGATGGGCGGCGATCTTTTTCGCCGTCGTAATGCGGGCAGTTGCTACCCGCCAGAAAGCCAAGGCCTTGCGTCGCCGTCAAGTCGTCCGCGACCGAATCCGTCAAGCCTTGCGCAAACCAACAGATCGCACCCGCGCTCGAGCCGCACAACACGATGCCGCGCCGCCACGCGTCGCGCAGCACCGCATCGAATTGCCAGTGCCGCCAGACCGCAAGCATACTGCGCGTGTTGCCGCCGCCGACGTGCACGACGTCGAATTCCAGCAAATATGCGCGCAGATCGCGCGGCACGCGCCCGAAGAACCGTAGCACGTCCGTTTCGACGCCGAAGCGCGCGTACGACTCTTCGAATCGAGCGACGTACGAAACGTCGTCGCCGCTCGCGGTCGGCACAAAACACACGCGCTGGCGGCTCTTACCGGACGCCTCCAAGATGTAGCGTTCGAGTTCGAAGCTGCCTGTATCGGGCAAGAGCACGCCGCCTCCGAGCGCGATGATCTGCGGCGAAGTCACACTCTTGGAACGGCGCCAACCACGTAGAGCGGAACGTCGGCTGCGGCAGCCGGAACGTCTGCGGGAAACGCACCTTCGCGTACGTCCGCCGCATACGCTCGCAAGGCGTCCGTCGCGACCGTCGCGATTTCGGCATACCGTTTTGCGAAGGGCGGCGCGTCGGGATAGAGGCCGAGCACGTCGTGCAACACGAGCACCTGTCCGTCACAGTCCGCGCCGCTGCCGATCCCGATCGTCGGAATAGCTAAGGTCTTCGTAATTTCCGCTGCGGCCGCCGATTCGACCATTTCGAGCACGATCGCATAGGCGCCGGCCGCTTCGACGGCGCGTGCATCGAGGAGCAACGCGGTACGATCGGCTTTGCGGCGATAGCCTTCGCCGATGCCCGCCGTCTGCGGCAGCACGCCGATGTGAGCGACGACCGGAATGCCCGCCGAGACGATCGCCGCAATGCGCGGAGCGACGTTCGCGCCGCCCTCGAGTTTGACGCTGCTCGCACCGCTCTTGACGAGCGCAACGGCGGAACGAACGGCGTCCGCGTCGCTCGGCTCGTACGAACCGAAGGGCATGTCGACGATCAGGTGCGCACGCGACGTGCCGCGCGCGACCGCCGCAGCGTGACGGCACATATCCGCAAGTTCGAGGGGCGTCGTCGCGTCGAAGCCGAGGACGACCATGCCGAGCGAATCGCCGACCAGCACGACGTCGATGCCGGCGGCTTCGGCGCAGCGCGCGAACGGCGTATCGTACGCGGTGATGACGGGAAAACGCTTGCCCTTGCGCGAGCGAATGGCAGCTGAGGTCAGACGGCGCTGAGCGGGCATGTGTGCGCGCTACGCCTTCGCGCGCGCGCGGACCTCGTATAAGGCGCGCGTCGTCTCGGGTACCGCGATGCCGAGGCGCCGCGCGTAACGCACCACCGCACCGTCGATCGCCTCAATTTCCGTTGGCCGCCCGCGCTCGAAATCTTGCAGCATCGAAGACCGGTTGGCAGCCGTCGCTCGCATGACGTCTTCGACGTACGCGACCGGATCGTCGAACGGCAACGCGATGCCCGCCGCCGCCGCGACTGCTGCCGTTTCGCGGGCGATGTTGCCGGCGCGCCGGCGTACGTCGGGCAACTCGAGCAACGCGCCGTTGCGAACGCCTGCGATAGCGCTGAGCGGATTGATCGCGGCGTTGACGATCAGTTTGGCCCACACGTGCGGCTCGATCGGCTCGGCCACAGTCGCACGCAAGCCGCAGTTCGTCATGGCTCGCGCGAGTTCGGCGAGACGGTCGTCACCGCCGCGGCCGCGCGCCCAACCGAGCGTCGTCGCGCCGCGCGCCGTTCGCCGCGCTTTTCCCGGCCGGAGTAGCGTGGCCGCTTCCGTCGTCGGAGCGAGCGCGACGGCTCGTCCGCGGCCTAGAGCCGCGTCGATCTGCGCGACGGCCTCGGCTCCGTTCTGCAACGACACGATGGGTACGCTCGCGTCGAGCGCGACGCGATGCGCCCGCAGCGCTTGCACGGTATCGTACGTCTTGACGGCAACGATGACGATCTCGACGCCGAGCAGCGCGCGTATGCCATGAGCTGCGCTAACGTCCCGCGCGCGTTCGCCTTCGAGCGCAAGCCCACCGCTTCCCAAAATGGCGCCGGCGGCGCCTTCATCGCGCGTAGCGATTCGGACGTCGTGTTCGGCCGCAAGCGACCATCCGAAAAGCGTGCCGAGACCACCCGCGCCGACGATGCCGACGACCAAGCTTCAGCC
>JALYUE010000059.1 GCA_030853925.1 Vulcanimicrobiota bacterium
AGCGCAGCGAAAAGCCGCTCGCGTGCAGCGTGCTTTTCTGGATGATATCGAACGCGATCTCGATGACGACGTGCGGTTCGACCGCCATCGCGTGCCGCGAATCGGCGAGCACCCCCGTTCGATGCTCGAGGAACCACGCCGTCTGCTCGGCGATTTCTGCGTCGGTCAGTCCCGAGTAGGCCTTACCGATCGCGAGCAGCGTCGGATCGCCCTGGGAGCGGCGGACGGCGAACGTATAATCGGACAGGACTTTGCGCCGCTTCCCGTGTCCCCATTCCACGCCGATGACGACGACGTCGAGTGTCGAGAGCTCGCGCTTGAGTTTTAGCCACCATTTTCCGCGCCGTCCGGGCACGTACGGTGCATCGGTTCGCTTGAGCATCAAGCCTTCGTTGCCGCGCGCCCGGGCCGCATTGAAAAGCTCGGCTATCGTTTCGGGCGTCGTTCCGGTTTCGAGCGTGTGCCACGCGGCGAGTGCGAGATGATCGCTTGCGAGGACGAGTGCCGCCACTTGCGCTCGGCGTTCGACGAGCGGCTCGTCCAAGAGAAAGCGGTCGCCCGCGGCCAGCACGTCGAACACGAGGAACTGCGCCGGTATTTCGGCCTGCAATTCCGGCGGCGGGTCGATGCGTTGCAGGCGCGGCTGCAAGTAGCGAAACGGCAGCACGACGCCGTCGCGACGCGCGACGATCTCGCCGTCGAAGATCGCGTCGTGCGGACAGTGCTTTAACGCCGCGACCACCTCGGGAAAAGCGCGCGAGATTTCGCTGAACGTGCGCGAGAACAGGCGGACGGTGCCATGTCGCAAATGCGCCTGCGCGCGAATGCCGTCGTACTTGTCTTCGACGAGCCAGGTACCCGCGGCGAGCTCGCGATACGACGATCCGAATGCCATCGGCGTCGCGAGCATGTAGCCGATCGGCGCGCCGTAGCGGATCGCGATCTGCTCGAGGGAGCCCGCTTGCGCGGCGAGCGCTACGGCGCCCACGTCGCCCGCCGCCATCGCGGCGCGCCTGACCGTAGCGGCGTCGCGTTCGAAGGCGCGCGCGATCGCGTCGAGCACGAGCCCTTCACGCAAACCGATCCGCAATTCGCCCGTCAGTATTTTCGTTACGTACGCGACTTCGCGCGGGTCGCGGCAGGCGCGATACGCGCGCTCGCACACCGCTTGGCGGCGTTTACCTGCGGATTTGCCCTCGCTCGACGCCAGTTCGTCGAGCATGCGGGCCAAAGCCGCGGGCGTCAGTGTTTCTGCGAAGAGTCCGGGGTCGGCCGGTTCGCGTGCGACACGAGCCAGCGTCTCGCCGAGATCGCCCGTAGCCGTATACGCCGCCGAGAGTGCGGCTTCACTCGCGCCCCACACCCGGTCGGCTGCGGCCAACAGCGTTCGTCCGCCGATAGCGAGCTTGCGATCGTCGTGGGCCGCGAGCGGGTTGCCGCTCAGGAATCGCGCGGCCGCACGCAGATCGGCAGCTTCCAGACTCCGGAAGTACGTCGCCAGCCGTTCGATCTTCGCGAGTTTCGCGGGGGCTGCCGCGATCGCGTCGCAAGCGGCCGCGAACGCAATCACCGCACACTCCGGGTAAGGGGAAGCATGATCACCGCCTTCGTCCTTCTAACGGTCGAGCCCGGGCTCGTGAAGCCGCTGGCGGAACGGCTGCTCGACGTTCCGGGCATCGGTGAAGTTTACAGCGTCGCCGGCCCGTTCGATCTGATTGCGGTCGTGCGCGTCAAACGGCATGAGGATCTGGCCGACCTCGTCACCGCCAGAGTTGCCGGCCTCGAAGGCATCGTCCGCACGGAAACTTTGATCGCCTTTAGGGCTTTCTCGAAGCGCGATCTCGGCATGCTCTGGGACGTCGGCGAGTAACGTCCGGTCGCCCCGGCCGCCGTTAAAACAGTGCGAGCTGAGCGTTACTTTCCAGATATTCCGCATCGATCCCCAAGCGGCGCAGCCGATAGACGAAGTCGCGCCAGCCATGGTTCAACATCACTTTTTCCGGCTGCGCCAGTTCGATATACCGCAGCAGGGACGGAAAATCGGCGTGATCGGAAAGCGGAAACCCGGTGTCCGTGCGCTGCGCGAAATTCGTCCCTCTGCCGATCACCCAGCCGGTCAGCGAGGCCGTTCGCACGGTCTTGCCGCGCACCGCGGTCGGTAAGGCTCTGCCGGACGGCGGCCAGATGAGGGCGCTCGCGCCGTCGAACTTCTGCGCGTCGTAGCGCTCGTACGGCGGCAGCGGGACGCCCGCGTCCTCGTACACGCGCGCCATCGAAGCGACGGCGCCGTGCGTGCACAGCGGCACGCCGCCCTGGCCGAGAATCGCCATCGCCTCCTGCGCCTTGCCGAGCGAATACGCGAAGAAAATCGGAACGGTGCCGTCTTCGAGCGCTTTTTGCGCCCAGGCCACCATCGCGCCCGCGACTTCCGCGCGCGGTGGAAAGACGTATTGGGGGCGCCCGTACGTGCACTCCATGAGCACCGTGTCGCAGCGTTTGACTTCGGGCGCTTCGGCCGTATACGAAGGCTCGAGCTTGAAGTCGCCCGTGTAAACGAAACGGCCGCGTTCGCCTTCGATCAGCAGTTGCGAACTGCCGAGTACGTGGCCGGCCGAAAAGAGCGTCAGTTCGTGCGCGCCGACGCGCCAGGGCTCGTTGAAGCCGTGCGCTTCGTACTCGATTTCGAGCATGTCGCCGTCGTCCGGCAGCGACGCGCGTTTCGCCGACATGCGCCGCCCGAGCCGAACGGCGCAGATCTTCGCGTTGTTCGTCGAGGTAATGACGACGGCATGCGGCCGAGCGTGGTCGCTATGGCCGTGCGAGACGTAACACCGGTCGCGGGGCCGCATCGAGTCGATCCAAAGATCGAGGTCTGCGACGTAGAGAGATTTCTCGTGAAGCGAAAACATGGGCGGAGGGAACGCACGTTCGATGCGGCAAGGTGCAGCCCTTGCGTTCTCGCTCCGGTTAGGTGAAGCAACGCAACGCTCGCCCCAGGAGTAATGGTTTGGCACGCATCTATGACAATCTCGCCGACACGTTCGGCAACACGCCGCTCGTGAAAATTCCGCGCCTGAACAAAGGCATCGGCGGCACGGTTCTCGTGAAGATGGAATCGTTCAATCCGGCCGGCAGCGTGAAGGATCGAATCGGCGTAGCGATGATCGAGGCGGCCGAGCGGGACGGGCGCCTACGCCCCGATACCGTCATCGTCGAGCCTACGAGCGGCAACACGGGCATCGCGCTCGCGTTCGTTGCCGCGGCCAAAGGCTATCCGATCATTTTGACGATGCCGGACACGATGACGATCGAACGGCGCAACTTGCTCAAGGCGTACGGCGCGCAGATCGTGTTGACGCCCGGCGCCGACGGCATGAAGGGTGCGATCGCCAAAGCGAACGAGATCCGCGACTCGAACCCGGCGAAGTATTTCATGCCGCAGCAGTTCGAGAACCCCGCGAACGTCGAGATTCACCGCCGCACGACGGCCGAAGAGATTTGGCGCGACACGGACGGAGCGATCGACATCTTCGTGGCTGCGGTCGGCACGGGCGGCACCATCACGGGCGTGGGCGAAGTCCTCAAGTCGCGCAAGCCGACCTTTACGGCGATCGCCGTCGAGCCGGACACGTCCGCCGTGCTGTCGGGCGACAAGCCCGGGCCTCATAAAATCCAGGGTACGGGCGCCGGCTTTATCCCGAAAATCCTTAACACGAGTATCTACGACGAAGTCATTCGCGTGACGAACGACGACGCGATCGCGATGGCGCGGCGCGCGGCTCGTGAAGAAGGCATGCTGGTCGGCATCTCCGCGGGCGCGAACATTCATGCGGCGCTGCTCGTCGCGGCGCGACCGGGAAACGCCGGCAAGACGATCGTGACGATCGGCTGCGACACGGGCGAACGCTATCTCTCGAACCCCGTGTTCGCCGAACAAGAGGCGCAGGTCGTTGAGGCGGCGCTCGCCTAGCGCCGTCGACCGTTCGTTACAAAGCGCCGCCCTCATCGGGCGGCGCTTTTTTGCGAACGCGGGCTGATGCCGGCGCGCGTTCCCTCGGGGGTGCCGTACGTGTTTGTCACGCGCGGAGAAGCCGTCGAGTCCGTTCACTGCGTTGCGGCGTGCGCCGCGAGCGACGAGGGCGACGTCTCGCTCGCGCTCGGCGAAGTCGAGGTGCCGATTTTTCTGCGAAGCGCGTGGAAGCCGTTCATCGCGGCGGACGTCGTCGCTTGCGGAGCGGCGGCGCACTTCGGCTTCGAGCGCCGAGAGCTCGCGGTAATCGCCGCATCGCACAACGGCGAGCCGCTCCATGTCGCGGCCGTGCGCGGCATCCTCGCAAAGATCGGCCTCGACGAGCGGGCGCTGCAGTGCGGAGCGCACGCGCCGTCATACGAACCGGCGGCCCGAGCGCTGCGCGAAGCCGGCGGCGCGCCATCGGCGCTGCACAATAACTGTTCGGGCAAACACGCGGGCGTACTCGCGAGCTGCGTTCGCGCGGGCATCGACCCCGCGACGTACCTGTCGCCCGAAAACTCCGTGCAGCAGCGGATCGCCGCGTTCTGCGCGCGTCTTGCGGGCGACGAGCTCGCAGAAATGCCGCGGGGAGTCGATGGCTGCGGATTTCCCGTGTATGCGACCTCGCTCGCCAAGGCCGCCCTGGCGTTCGCGCGGCTGCGGTCGTTGCGCGGCATCGACCCCGCAGATGCGGCGGCGCTGGGCGTCGTGCGCGACGCGATGCTCGCCGAGCCCGCCTACGTCGCGGGCACCGCTCGGCTCGACACCGCGTTGATGGAGACGACGCGCGGCCGTATCGTCTGCAAGGCCGGCGCCGAAGGCGTCCACGCGAGCGGGCTCGAGCGCCTGGGCGTCGGGTACGGCCTAGTGCTCAAGGTCGTCGATGGAAACCGGCGCGCTGCGCCGCCGGCGGCGGTTGCGTTGCTCTCGGCAGCGGGCTGGCTCTCCGCTATGGAAAAGCGAGCGCTCGCGACCTTCGCGCGAGCGGACGTTCGCAACGTCGCCGGCGCCGTCGTCGGGAGTATCGCGGCGCGGTCCGATGACACAATCGTAAGGAACGGGGCGTCGTAACAGCGTGATCGACTTCTTTCTCCGCCGGCCGATTTTTGCGGCCGTGTGTTCGCTCATTATCGTGCTCGCCGGGCTGGTCTCGATTCCGACGCTGCCGATCGCGCAGTTCCCGAA
>JALYUE010000069.1 GCA_030853925.1 Vulcanimicrobiota bacterium
CTTCGCGCCAGCGCGCCTTGACCGGGAGGTGCCCTCGCACCGTCAAGAAGGGCGGCGGATCGCGCAAGTCGCGCAGGCCGGCAGGGTACTCGGCGTCCCTCAGCGAGACGAGCCGCGCACCGAGCGAATCGAGCTTCGCCAGCGCTAGACGCGCGTCGCGGCGCGCTTCGGCCAAACGCGTGGCCGATTCGTTCGCCACCCAATCGCGCAGCGCGGCAGCATCGCCGAGAGCGAGCGCGCGCAGCCGCCGGCCGGGAACGCGCAGCAACGCGGCCGCCAACAACACGAGCGCGTCGTTCAGGCGGCCCTGCGCCGCCGCACCGCCGCGTACACGTACGCGGCGATCGGAAGACCGAAAAACAGCGTGTGCGCCGCGAGTGAGATTAAGAGCGCCACGGCCGAGCCCGGCGGGTGCCACACGTGAGCCGCGTAGAGCAGCGCCTGCATGCCGATCCACACGACGAGCCCGTAGATGAGCCCGGAAACGAGCGGCCGGTCGAGCATCGCGGTTCCGATTCGCTGAGCCAGTACGGCGTACAGCGCGCCCCACGCGACGCTGATCGCGAAGTGCATAGCCAGCCCGAGCCAGATATAGCTCGAAGCGCCGAATGCGGCCTTTCCGACGAGCGTGGACGCTATGAACTGGTAGACGCCGGGCGCCTTGACCGCTCCCGTCACGAACAAGAAAAGGTCGATGAGGATACCCGCCAGCAGACCGGCAACGATGCCGTGCGGCAGCAAATTGATGCGTCGAGCGGGCGCGATGATGCTTCTTGGCATGAGTCCTCCGGAAGCGGCGTCTCGCACTCGAATCTGCTTCGGAACGCCGGCGTCCTCCCCGAAGGGGCCGTTACCTCGTGAAGCGCTCGTCGCGCCCGGTCGGTACGCCTTGGGGAGCCTGCGTGAACCGCGCGCCGAACCCGGGCCGAGTGCCTGCGAAGACATGCAGCGCCGCCGCGACCGCTAGGCCCAAAGCGACGTACACGGCAAGCGTGCGCGCGAAGTCGAACCTGCGCACGTCCTTATCGCACGAGCGCGAGGCTCACGGCAGTCGCTACTTTCGCACGCAGCGGCACGTACGCGCGCCGCGCGAACACGTCGAACCCGTTACGTTCGATCTCGTCGAGAATGCGGCGGTACAACGACAGTGCGAGCCGAACCGTGTAGCGGCTATCGGGCGACAACAACGCGATACCGGGTTCCGCGGCGGCGTACACGCCGCGCACGCGTTCGATTTGAAAGCGCATCAGCGCGACGAATTCGTCATCGACGACGCCTCGGAAGATATTCTCTTCGCTGTAACGGAACCGCGCTAAGTCTTCGCCCGGCAAGTAGACGCGTCCGAGCGACGCGTCTTCGCCCACGTCGCGCAAAATATTCGTTAACTGCATCGCACGCCCGAGCATCACGCCGTACTCCAGCGCCTCCGCTGACCGCGCGCCCAGAATCGGCGAGACGAGCAATCCGACGGTCGAGGCGACGAGATAGCAATAATGACACAGTTCTTCGTACGTTCCGTAACGGCGAATCGTAATGTCCATGCGCGCGCCGCGTAAGAGCGCGAGCGCCGGATCGAGTGGAATATCGAACCGGCGCGACGCGTCCGCGTAGGCAACGAAGATCGGATCGCTCGTCGAACCGTCGTATGCGGCGAGCAACGCACGCTCGAGCGCTTCGATCGCGGCGAGACGGTCGCCCGGCGGCGCGGTGCTGTCGACGAGATCGTCCGCGGTGCGGCAGAACGCGTACACCGCCCAAACCGCGCGCCGCTTTTCGGGCGATAAAAAGCGCGACGCGAGGTAGAACGTCTTCGAAGCGACGCGCGTAACGTCGCGACACGTGTCGTACGCAGCGCGCGGATCCGCCGCGGTTTCCGCGTCCGCGCCGCGCTTAAGCTGGAACACCGATGGCTTCTACGGCGCGTTCCGCGGCAGCGCGCGCACTGCGCACCGCGCCTTCGATGCTCGCGGGGAAACGGTGATTCGTGTAGCAGCCTGCCAAGAACAGGTTGCGCACGGGCGTCCGCGCACCGGGCCGCAGACGCTCGGCGCCGGGGCTTGCGCGGTAAACGCTCTTTGGAATACGCACTAATTTCGCTTTGACGAGATGCTCGTTCGTCGCCTGCGGATATAACTTCTGCATGTCGCTCATGACGCGCCGCACGACCGTATCGTCGTCGAGCACCATCAGGTCGTCGGCCGGCGCCACGCACACTTCCACGAACGACTTATCGCGCCAGCCGTAGCCGGGCGACGCCTGACCGAGGTCCGCGTGAACCGGCAGGAGCGTTCCGGGCGCGAAGATCAGGTTCGAGTGCCGCGAGACGATGCGGTCGAACCAGAGGTGCGCGTTGATCACCGGACTTGAGCTCAGTCGACCGACGCCCTCAACGAGCGGGTCGCGCAGCATATCGGGCGGCAGCAGTTCGGCCGCGGTATGCACGGGCACGGCGAGAATCGTTGCCTGCGCGCGGTAGGTACGGCCGTCCGTCGTGTGCGCTCCGGCAACCCGGTCGCCTTCGAAGATCAGTTCCGACGCGCGCGCGTCGAGCGCAACTTCGGCCCCACGCGCGCGCACGTGCTCGACGAGCGGCGCGACGAACGTTTCCGACGGCGGCCCGGTGAAGAAGCCGGTTCGGCTGGCGTTTTTACTCGAGGCGAAATACGCCATGACGCGCAGCATCGCTTCGGCCGAGATTCGGTCGACCGGCGTAAAGTTCAGCGCGAGCGCCATCGGTGCGAAAAACGTCCGCAACATGTGCTCGCTCATGCCCCGTTTGCGATGCCACTGCGCGTACGTGAGGTCGTCCTGCCGTTCGGCGTAACGGTGATCGCCGAGCAGCACCGGCAGCGTGCCCTTGGCGAACAGCAACTTCTCGAACGTGTTGAACACGTACTTGCCGCCCAGGACGGCGCCCACGCCGTTGAGCGGCGCCGGCAGATCGACGAAATGAAATTCTTCGAAGACCGCCTGCGCATCGTTCCAACGCGGCGAGAAACCCGGCGGGAATCCCCACGTCAGCGTATGGGGCTGCCAAACGACGTTGTGGGCGATACCGACGTCGGCGAGCAGCGCGTGCACGTTCGCATAACCGCCGAAGAGCGAGTGCAGCCCGCTTTCCAGCCAGTCGCCGTCGCGATCGCGCCACGACGACAGCTTGCCACCCGCGATCGGGCGCTTCTCCAGGACGACGGACGTCTTGCCGGCTTCGGCGAGAAATTTCGCCGCGGCAAGTCCGGCCGGCCCGGCGCCGACGATAAGGACGTCGGGCTCGGCGGTGGCTATCATCAAAGGTTCCTTTCGGGCGCAAGAGGGGTTGGGCGCCTGGAACCAAGACGGTCCCGGGTCGTTTACATGAGTCGCTAGCTTCCAGAAAGTTGTGTCAGCGCGTCATGCCCACCATATCGATCGCTCCACAGTCGAACATCCGCGACCTCGTGGCCGGCTTGCCGATCGCGCAAGACGTGCTTTCGGCTTTCGGCTTGCAATGCAGCGGCTGCGGGGTGAACAAGTATGAGACTCTCGAAGCCGGCGCAAAAGCACACGGTCTGCGGGTCGAGCCTATCCTCGCCGCCTTGACGCAGGCCAAACTTTCCGGCCGCGTGCCCACGATCATGAACGAAGACAAACGTCCGCACGCAGGGGCGCCGGGCGCGTTCGCGCGGCGAGGAACGTTCAAGGCGGTCGTCGCGGTCATGTCCGGCAAGGGCGGCGTCGGTAAATCGCTGACGACGGGGCTGCTCGCCGTCGGCCTGCGGCGCGCGAACAAGCGCGTCGGCATTCTGGACGCCGACATCACGGGGCCGTCGATTCCGCGCCTGTTCGGGTTGCGCACGCCGCTCGGCGTCGAGAGCGATCCGAACGAGACGCCGGACGCGCAAGGGAAACGCCGGCCCCTGTTCGTTCCGGCGACGACCCGCTCCGCGATCGAAGTCGTCAGTTCGAATCTCTTGACGCCCGAGGAAGACACCGCGATGGTATGGCGCGGACCGATTCTTTCCGGCGTCATCCGTCAATTCTACGAGCAGGCGCTGTGGAGCGATCTCGACGTCTTGCTGATCGACCTGCCTCCCGGCACCTCCGACGCGCCGCTGACGGTACTGCAATCCTTAACGATCGACGGCGTGATACTCGTAACGATGCCCCAGTCGCTCGCGACGATGATCGTGCGCAAAGCCGCCAATCTCGTACACACGATGAAGAAGCCTATTCTCGGCGTTATTGAGAACATGTCGTATTTCGTCGCACCGGACACCGGCGTCCGTTACGACATTTTCGGACCGTCGTACGCCGACAAGGTGGCGGAGCTCGCACGGGCGCCGGTCTTGGCGCGCATGCCGCTCAACCCCGCGCTGATGGCGCTCGCCGACTCGGGACGCCTCGACGAAACCGAGGATCCGATCGCCGATCAACTCGCGAGTGCGCTGCAAACCGCGCTTGCCGCCGTGCCGAAGGTCAAGGAAACGATCTCGATCATCTAGGCGCGAATTCAACGAAGCGGGTCGCTCGTCGCTCCGCCTTTGGCAAACGCGAACGCCATGCTCGAATCGTACGCGCCCATTTCGTGCACCACGACGCGGTCGCCCACGCGCACGTACGACGGTACCGTGATATCGGACGCGACGATGTCGTACTCGACGCAGTACGGGCCGAGCACTCGGCCCGCACCCGGTTGCGCCCGCTCGAGCCCTCCTTCGCAAAGGAACGACACGGGCGGCGGCTCGTCGTGCGCCTGCGGCATGTCGGCGAACCCTGCGTCGATGACGATCTCGTTGCGCCGCGCGCGAACTTCGAGCACGGTCGCGACCACCGCCTGGGTCGAGCGCGTGATCGATTGTCCGGGCTCCAGCAGCACCATGCGCACCTCGGGCAGCCGTTCTTCGAGCGCGCGTATCATGCGCGGAAACTCGTGTTCGAGTGCGAGTTCCAGAAGCGGCTGCGTCCAGCCGCCGCCGACGTCGAACAGCTCGAAGCGGCGGCCGGAACGCCGCTCGATGTCGGCCGCGACCTGCATCACGGTATGCGTGAACTCGAACCACGTGCGCCGTTCATATTCGCTGCGCGTGAGGTGAAACGAGACGCCGAGACGCGCCTCCGGGGGCACCGCACGCATCGCCCGGACGAGATCGTCGACGTCGTCCGGAACGTCCACGCCGAACCGCGACGGGATGTCCGGCGGCCGCAGCCTCGCACCGAAGACCTCGCTCGACGCGCCGTCGCGCACGTGCGTGAAAGCTTCCACCGAATCGGCAAACGCAGCGAAAATCCGGCGATCCGTTACGAGCGGTCGCGGCCCATTGTAAATGGTGTGCTCGTCGGCAAAGCCGCACTCCCGGGCCCACGCATGCTCTTCAGGCGAAATCACCTCCGCGAACCACCCGTTCTCGCGGGCGATCTCGACGAGCCGCCGTTCGGGGTCCGTCTTGAAACTGTAGCAGGGCTGCACTCGCACGCCGCCCGTAGACAGCGCTCGCGTGCGTTCTGCGACCGTACGTAACCGTTCTCGCGCCACGTCTTCGAGCAGGACGCGGCGTGGCGTTTTCTCGAGCGAGGAAGCGAACTCGGCAAGATCGCTGCTGTCGACCGCGGTCATCGGCGTCATCCTTCCCCACGTTCCCGTAGCGGCTTTGGGGGTAACGCATGGTATGCGACGTTTTCTTATCAACGCCGCGACCGGAATGGTCGCGGGTTACACGCTCGTCCGCTCGCTGCAGGCGCTCGCGGACCTGCGCGAGCCCGGCATCGCGCTCGATAAGGATGCGGCGGCGTACGGAGCGCTGCGCCGCGGTCTGATGTTGTCCGGACTCGTGCGTTCGCTTGCGGGGTTGGCGGTCGCCGCCTACGTCGTGGGACCCCGCATCGATGCAGCGGAAACACCGGAACCGCGTTTGCGGCGCGTGGCGCTCGTCGCGTCCGGTCTGGCGCTTTCCGCGCTCGCCGACCTGCCCGTGGACTATGTCGAAGACGCCGTGCTCGAGCGCCGCTACGGTCTCTCTAAACAAGGGTCCCGCGAGTGGTCGGTGGAGCGGGGGAAGAGTTTCGCTCTCAGCCTCGCGATCGGCGTCCCGCTCTCCGAAGCGTTGGCTACGGCGATCGAGCGCGCGCCGCGCAACTGGCCGCTCGTGGCTACGGCGGGTGCGGTTCCGCTCCTCGTGCTCGCGAACGTCGTGGCTCCAACGTTCATCGCACCGTTATTCAACAAGTTCGAACCGATCGAAGGCGAGTTCGCAAACCAGGTGCGCTCGCTAGCCGAACGCTTTGGCGCGGGTGACGCGACGCTGCTACGTATGAATATGAGCAAACAAACCGAGAAGGCGAACGCGTACGTCACCGGGCTGTTCGGTACGAAACGCATCGTCATCGGCGATACTTTGCTCGACCGCTTCGAACGGCGCGAAACGTTGTTCGTCGTCGCCCACGAACTCGGCCACTACGTTCGAGGCGATGTGTGGCGCAGCGTGGCAGTCGGTACGGCCGCGTCGGCGCTGATGTCGTTTGGTAGCCGGCGCCTCGCCGAAGGCGGTGGCCGCAGCGCGGCAGGCGCCGCAGGACTCGCGCGCTTGTTCTTCACCGCTTCGCTGCTCGGAACGTTCGTCACGCCGCTCCTTGCCGCGTTTTCGCGCAGCCGCGAGCGCGCCGCCGATCGCTTCGCCTGCGAGGCGACGGGCGACGCCGCGTCGGGCGCTGCTGCGTTTCATCGTCTTCGCGAGCGCAACTTAGCCGAAGAGCAGCAGCCGCTCTGGATGGAACTGCTGTTCTCGTCGCATCCGTCGCTGCGCAGCCGCATCGAGCGGTTGGAAGCACGCGCCGCGCAAGCGCCCTCAACGGCCGCCGATGACGCTCTTGAGTTTTCTGACGTCGTCTGAGGAAAACGAGCCGCCGCTTTTAGCGCTGATTTGCGCTACGGTGATGAAGCCCGAACGCGGGCTGTAAATCACCCCATGGTCCCGCTCGCCGCGCGTTTCGAATTCGAAGTACGCGGTCGGCGGCGAAGCGAGGCTCCGATCGAAACGGACCACCTTCACTTTGCGCTTGGCGAGCAGCGTTTTCATGCGCGAGACCATGTCGCGGATCGCGCCATCGGTGTCTTGGGACGGAACTTTGAGGATGCTGACCGTCGTCATCTTCGTCCATCGCTTGAGCGACTCGCCATTCGCGACGAACTTCAAGAGCAGCTGCGACTTGTCGGGCGTCCCGTAGGAATCCGCCAGCGCCGGAGTGCCGAGCGCCTGCGCTAACTTGAGATACGGCGGCGGGGCGGCGGCGCCGGCGACGGACCACGTCGATAGCACGATGAGGGCGGCAAACAGGCAGCGGCGCATCCCGGATGTATTCCGCGGTCCGGGCGTTTGTCATGGCGCTGAGCGGGTAGTAAACGCTCACCATGTATAGAGAAGCAACAAACTTTTTCATGAACGAGCTCGACCGCCGCGCCTCGGATGCAGGGCAGCAGGTGACGTCGACCGCCGGCCACCTTCGGAAGATCGCCGAAGAGTTGCGCGGTGACGATCTCAGCCGGCCGGCCGCCCAACTCGCGGACCGTGGGGCTCAGACGCTCGAAGATATCGGGCGCTACTTGGCGCAGAGCAAGGGCGATAAGCTGCTTGCCGATGCCGAGCGCTTTGGCCGTCAGCGGCCGTGGGTGCTCGCGTCGGCCGGGGTCGCATTAGGTCTCGCCGGTTCGAGGATGCTCAAAGCATCCGCAGCGCGACGCGCCTACAACGAAGAGTACGACGGCGTCAGCGATTCCCGCAGCACCGGGATGTCGGACTTGCCGAACTACGGAACGCGCGGAGTTGCGGCGCGCAGCGATATCGGGACGAGCAATCCTGCTGCGAGCCGAGCCGTTTCACCGCCGGTGTCGCCTCCGCCGTCGACGACTTCGAGTAGCGTGGCGGACGGCAGCGGCGCCGCGCCGACGAACGTGGCAAGCCGAGGCGTTTCACCGTCGGTGTCGCCTCCGTCGTCGAAGCCTTCGACGGGTGCATCGAAATCTTTCGAAGCCGACCGGTTAACGCGCGGCGATGGATCGTAAGGGCGACGCCCCGGCTTACGCTGATCTTCCTCTGCCGGAGCTGTTGCGGCAGCTTTCGACGGACACCGCGACGCTCGTGCGGCAAGAGATGCAGCTCGCGCGCGCGGAGATCACTCAAAAAGGTAAGCAGGCGCAGTCATCGGTTACCGGTTTTGGTACCGCGGCGCTTGCGGGGCTTGGTGCATTCGGTGCACTAACCACATTCCTCATTGCTCTGCTCGCCGACTGGTTGCAGCGTGTTTGGCTTGCGGCGCTGATCGTTGCCGTCATTTACGGCGTCGTCGCCTTCGTTGCGGCGCGTTCCGGTAAGAAGGCGTTAGAAGAAGTCGGCTCGCCCATACCGACGCAAACGGTCGAGACCGTTAAGGAAGACGTGGATGCCGTCCGCGCGGGGGTGCGGCGCGCCCGATGAATCTTGCCCTGCTCAAGCAGACGTGGCAAGCATTCAACGAGGATAAGGCGCCGCGCTTAGCCGCAGCCATCGCGTATTCGACGATATTTTCAATCGCGCCGCTGTTCATTATCATCATCGCCATCGTCGGCGGCATTCTCGACATGCACGGAAAGGGCGGTCACACGACCGCCATGAATGCGCTGCTCGATAACGTTCGCAAAAGCGCCGGGGCGTCGGCTGCCGACACCGTCAAGACCATTATCCAGGCGAGCTTCAACAAACCAAAACAAGGTATTATCGCGCAGGTGTTAGGCTGGGTCGCCTTCATCGTCGGCGCCGGCGGATTGTTTGCGGCGCTGCAAGACGCCCTTAACGCGGTTTGGCACGTCGAGGGGACCAAGGGCGGTTGGAAGCAGATCTTGCGCGATCGGTCCGCGTCATTCGGGATGATCCTCGTCGTCGGTTTCTTGCTTCTCGTGACCTTCGTAGCGAACGGAGCCATTGCGTTCGTAGGCGAACATTTTCTCTCACGCATTCCGTTCGCCGCGAACCCGGCGGTGTTATCGATCATCGGACAAATCGTCAGCTTCGTCGTGGTCACGGCGATCTTCGGGCTCATCTTCAAAGTGTTACCCGACGTTACCGTAGCGTGGCGCGACGTGTGGATCGGAGCGGCGGTCACGTCCGTGCTGTTCGTCTTAGGCGAAGTGCTCATCGGCGTGTATATTGCCAAGGCTGGAGTCGCGTCGGCGTATGGCGCAGCCGGCTCTTTGCTCGTCGCGCTCATTTGGATCTACTATTCGGCGATGATCCTTTTGCTCGGCGCCGAATTTACCAAAGTGTACGCAAAAAAAGTAGAGCTTACGGTCCCGGCGACCGTGCGCCAAACGAGCGAGGCACCCGCGGGTGCCGATCCCCGTTATGTTGGAAAGCCGTCGTAAATAAGGAGACAACGTGGAAAACGACCCTGAAGTGATCCGTCAAGAAATCGAAGCGACGCGCGAACGGCTGGCCGACACGGCGGAAGCGATCGCATACAAGACCGACGTGCCGGCGCGCGTTAAAGACACCGTCGCGCAACACGTCGACGCCGTGAAAAGCACGGTCGGCGACGTTGCGGGCTCGGTATCGGCGACCGTCGCGGGCGTCGCAAATACGGTGAAAGGCAATGTGTCGGATATCAAAGCCAACGTGGCGGATTTAGCCGATACTGCGAAGTCGCAACTCGCGCCGGCGACGGACTCGGCTCGTAGCAATGTTGCCGGTACGGCGGGCACCGCGAAAGATGCTGCGGGCGGCACGGCCGGCGCCGCCAAAGACGCGGTTGCCGGAGCGACTGCTTCGGCAAAAGATGCGGTAGCGGGCGCCACGTCAACGGCGAAAGATGCCGTCACCGGCGTGACGTCGTCCGCTAAGGAAGCGGTCACGGGCGTCACCGCTTCGGCGAAAGACGCCGTCACCGGCGTCACGGCATCCGCCAAAGATGCCGTATCCGGCGTAACGTCGTCGGCCAAGGATGCCGTCACGGGCGTGACGAGCACGGCCAAAGATGCGATCGCAACCGCGAGCGAAACGGCAAAGCGTCGCCTTGCAGATACGACCGCCGCTGCGAGCGATCTCGTTCCGTCAACCGAAACGCTCGGCGCTTATGCAACGAGCGCGCGCAGCTTCGTTACGGAAAATCCGCTCGGGCTGCTGTTTGGGTCGGTCGCGGCCGGGTTTCTGCTCGGACTGACGATGCCGGTCAGCGATGTCGAACGGGAGAACGTCGGCGCACTCGGCGATCGCGTCGCGGCGCAGGCCAAAGCTACGGCAAGCGACATCGCGGAGCAAGGTAAAGCTGCCGTCGTCTCGGCCGTATCGGAGGCCTTCAAGAGCGGAACGGACTCGAGCAAAACGACGTAGCGGTCGCCGAAGTCGTTAGCGCCCGTCAGCGCCCGCTTGTCGCGAAGGACGATGCGGGCGCTGTTTTTTTACGAGCGGCCGGCGGGCGCGTTCGAACGATCGCCAAGCCACGTTGCGAGATCGGTCTTCGCGTGGCTCGAGCCGCCCCCGGCTCGCAACTCGGCGCGAAGTTCGCCGAAGACGCCGAACGCTTCGGCGAAGGCGTCGTGTTTGTGAATGGACTCGTAGTTGACTTGCGACGCCGACACGAACGTGTCGTCCGGAAAATCCGCATACACGTCTAAGGCGTGCGCGAGGATGCCGCGTACGACGTCCTCGACGAACTTTGGATTATGATGCGCCTTGTTCACGATAAAAAACTCGTCGGGCCGTTTAAGCAGATCGTACGTCTCGCTCGACATCGAATTCTCAACGATCTCGACGAGGTCTTCAGCGCGTACTTCACTGCGACGTTCGCTCGAAACGCCGATCAGCACGCTGCCGCGGCCGCGCTGATTGTGTGTCGCGACGGGCAAAGCGTCGAGCGCGCGATGCGCGTCGGCTTCGCTAAATCCCGCCTGCGTCAGTTCGCGTAGACTGTGCTCGCGCACCATCAGCTGCGCGCACGGACACGCCGTCATTCCTTCGGCTTCGACACCGACGACGAGACGCGAGCCGCCCGCGTCGGCATAAGCGATGCCGAGCAGCGCGTACGTTTCCACGCCGCGCTTTCCGCTGACGGGCGTCCAACGCTCGAGTCCAAAATCGGCCTTCAGGCGAACCTCCGCGCGCAGCGCTTTCTGCGAATCGACGATCTCGCGCGCGATGGAACCCACCATGTCCTCGATGCGACCCGGCTTGCCGGCGCGTCCCAACACCTCGAGCGTCGCCTCCTCGAGGAGTTCCGAAAAGCGCGACATATGCACGCCCGCTTTGCCCGGCTCGAGGTCGGCGACCATCGAGAACACGCCGTTGAACGCGGTTTCCCGTCCCCCGACGTCGAGATGCACTACGCGCTTCACGTTCGATACGCCGACGCGGTCGATCGAGAGTTTGACGCTCGGTTCGTCCTCCTGCCGGTTCGCGCTGAAGGACAACGTCCGCGTCTTGCGCGTGATGCCGGTCCGGTCGCTCGCCGCTGCCATAGCGGAGACGGTCGATTTCGTGCGCGGATCGATGAAGTCGCCGGCGATCTCCGCCAGCGGCACGAGATTGAACGCGCGCGAACCCAAATACGGATGTGGTACGGCGAAGCGGCCGTAATCGCGCACGATGTCGCCGATGTATAAGATGTCGATGTCGATCGGTCGCGCCGCCAGATGCTGCGCCCGCTGCCTGCCGACGGCGATTTCGACCGAACGCGCCGCTCGTTCGAACGCCGGGGGTTCGAGGTTCGTCGTAAGTTTCGCGGCGATATTGAGAAATGATGGACCGGCGGCGCCGGCGGTGGCCGGCGTATCGTAATACGACGACACCGCCTCGATCTCGCCGAGCGCACGCAGCTTTTGCAGCGCCTGCAAAATATTCGCTTGCCGGTCACCGAGGTTCGATCCGACCCCGACGAACACCGTATGCATCGTTCGCGAGCGCTAAGCGCCGCGAACGGCGTTCGCGCTCAGCGCGTGCCGTACGCGGCTCTGCACGTCTTCGAGATGCGCGCGAGTCGCGATGTCGATGCTGCGAGAATGCAGCGCCCCGCCGACGCCGGCGTCGATCCGTCGCAGTGCGTAGCGCGCGAGCGAAGCCGTATCGCTCGGATAACCGATCGCCGACACGACGAAACTGGGCGCGAGCGCGAACGCTACCATCAAGTTCGTATAACGCCGCTGCAGCGCGCGGTGCAGCGGGTCGATCGAACGCACGGAAGGCCCGAGGTCGTCCCATACCGCAGCCCCGGTCCAAGCGAACAGATCGTCCACCGACATCGTGCGTTCGCCGCGCGCGACGATGAACTGTCCGTTTGCAAGCCGGCTCATCGCATCGGGCGAAAAGAGCTCGAACATCACGTGGTCCTGGATGCTGCCGACGAACTCTTCGACCGGAAAGTCGGGACGCTCGATCGTATCCACGCCGCGGTGCAAGTAGTGATTCGAACCGAGTTCGCGAATCAGCTGCGGCGAAAACCGCAGCGCCCGGTGCGAAAAGACGTTATCCGCGAGCAGCCTGAAGG
>JALYUE010000098.1 GCA_030853925.1 Vulcanimicrobiota bacterium
GACGGCGCCTACATCTCAGTCGCTTCGAGCTTTGGCACTGCGCCCCGTAGACTTCACACGAAGGTCAGCCGCTTTGAGCGCCGCCTTCGGTCGGCGGAGCCTGTTCTACCCACTTGGCGTCTTTCGACGTTTCCGGGCAGCGGCTTATGTGGTACGCAGACGCCTCACCTATCGAGATGTCCGCTTCAAGTATACGGCCGGCCAAACGGCGCGGTCAACCGAGCAGGGAGTACGGAGATACCCTTTTAATTGGACAGCTCCGGTCACGCTTGCCAGCCGCGCTGGGCCATTTGCCCTTGAGATGGTGCCCTTTCGCCCTTTCGCGACCTACGCGAATCCCTTAAGGTGAAATCTCCCGCCTCAATAATGACTGGAGTACCAATGTATCAGGCCCCAATCGTCCTCGCGACTTATATTGCTTCTGAAGTGCTCGGCGAAGCCGAAACTTCCGGTTCGGTGTTCAGCGCCGCGACCGATAGCAGAGCCAGCGTCGGATTCAACCTTCCGTAATCGCACTTTCAGACTTCCCGCCTCGGCGGGTGACTGAAGTTCGTTCGAAATCGGCTCGGCGTCAAAACCGGGCCGTTTCTCGTTTACGCAACTAGTGCTCGAGGGCGCGGCGAGCGCCGCGGGCATCCGCTTCGAAGCGCTTTCGCGCACGCGTCTTGCCCCGGAACGCGCCGCGGCGCTGGCCGCGCGTGCGGTACACAGCATCGGATTCGCGGTTGGCACGTCGACCGTTTCGGTGAACTTCTCACGGGCCGAATGCGCTGCCGCGTTCGCCGCACGCTATGAAGATCTCGCGAGCGACCGCGCGCCCGATTTTAACGCGTTCGCGGTCGAAGAGGCAAGCGATGCTTTTTTCTGGGCGGACGCGACCGATCGCGTCTGGCAGTGGAGCGGCGGAACGCTGCCGCCCGATGCGATCGCATTTTTCGCCGATAATGCCGGCATGTACGAGTTCCTATGCCGGACGCCCGTTCTCGGTTTCCATGCCGCGACGCTGGCCGGCTCGGCCGGAGCGCTCGCCTTGATCGGCGCCACGACGGCCGGCAAGACGACCACGGCCGTCGCCTGCGTTCGGCGAGGTCTGCGGCTGTATTCCGACGAGCGCTGCATTCTCGAAGACGGCCGAACGGCGCCGTTTCTGCGTCGCCTGACCCTGCGGGCGGGCGGTCGAGCAGCGCTCCTGGGCGATCCCTGCGACGAACCGCTCGGCATCGATCGGCGCTTGCGCGAATGGCAGAATGCCGGCGAAGTGCCCGTGCGGGCGAGCGCGCTTTTTGGTGCAGCGGCGGGCGGCCCGCCGTTGCCGCTGGCCGCCGTCTTCGTGATCGACGGGCGGGGCGATCGGCCGCAAGTCGTGCCCGTACGTGCGAGCGACGTGATGCCCGCATTGCTTGCGTCGATGGCGAGTCGCGAAAGCGGCCTCGCTCGCATCGCCCGAGTGCTGCACGAACTGCGCGACGTGGCGACGTATCGCTTGCGCCTGGGGCCGCCCGACGCGACCGCCCGCGCCATCGTGGATGCAGCCGGGGAGAGCCTTGCTCGATAAGGCGGACCTGGTAGCGTTCGTCACGCAGGCCGCCGGTAAGGCGCGCTTGCAACTCTTCGGAAGCAGCATGCGGCCATTGCTGCGGCCGGGCATGGTGATCGAGATCGAGTCGCTCGAACGCGGCGCGCGCCGGGGCGACATCCTCGTATACCGAACGCCGCGCGGTCTCGTCGCGCATCGGCTGCTGCGCGCCCGTGCGGACGAATTCCTGATCTGCGGCGACGCGCAACCCGAACGCCTCGAAGTCGTGCCGGCAAAAGCGGTGCTCGGCCGCGTGCGGGCGATTTGGGCGAACGATGCGGCGGCGGCGCCCCGCGTCGACGGCCCGGCGTTTCGCATCGCCGGACGCGCGCTCGCGGAGACGCGGCAGTTGCGCGCGCTGTGGCGTTTCGGCGCGGGTCGCTTATCGACGGCGTTCGGCTCCGCAGACCAAAGCGCCGCGCCGACGTTTCGCGCGCTCGTCCGCGCGAGCGTAGCGTTCGAAGCCCGCGATTACGACGCGGCAGTCGAACTTCTCGCGCGCGTTCCGTTGCCCGACTTGCTCGAGGTCGTCAAACGCCATCATTCCAGCGGCTTCGTCGCGCGTTGGCTCGATCGCGCGGTCGAAGCGGGCGTGCCCGTCGGCAGCGCGCTGCACGAGTCGTTCCGGCGCGTTCGTCTGACGAACGCCTTGCAAGCCGAACGGGTCCTGCAGCGCGTCGCAGACGTCGCTCGCAAACTGAACGCCGCCGGTATCGACGCGATATTCTTAAAGGGCGGCGCGCGCCTGGCGGCCGCGGAGCCCGACGGCGACTTACAGTATTCGGGCGACGTCGACGTGTTGGTCGCACAGTCTGATGCCGAACGCGCCGTCTCGGTACTGCGCTGCGGCGGTTACGCGGAAACGTACGCTGCGCGACGCGTCGCGTTTTTCAAGCAGCGAATGCAGCATCGCGCGCCGCTCTTCGCCGCAGACGGCAACGTACCGGTCGAAGTGCACGTCGCGCTCGTGACGCCCGGCCGCGTGACGAACGCCTTGTCGTATGCGGAGCTCGCGCCGTTCGCGCGGACGGTGACCGGGCCCGCGGGCGACGTACGCGTGCTCGACGATGTCGCCGCCGCCGTCCATCTCGCGTACCACGCGCGCGACTTCCGCGTCTGGCGCGACATCGTTTTGTTGGAGCGCAAACTTCGTGCGTTGACTTTGATCGAACGGGCGCAATTCGACGGTATCGTCGCTCGCGAAAAGCGCGATGCCGTTCGCATGCGCGCCGCCGTGGCCGCAGCCGAGGCCGTCGCGGGAACGCCGCAAAAACTTGGATCGTCCGTCGCTCGCTATTTGACGTGGGCCGTCGCGCGCGAAGAAATGCCGGCGCTGTTACGGCGGCGCGCACACATCGTGGAAGCGATCGTCGCGCGTTGCCCGACGCGCTATGAAGGTCTGTGGCAAACCTCCGCGCAGGCGCTGGGCTGGTTATACAACGTCGTCCTCACCGCGGCCGTGGTGCGCGCGGCGCGCGCCGACATCGAAGCGCGAGGTCCGGCTGCGACGATCTTCGATAAAGCTTAAGTTCGGGGTCGATGGTTTGGTTCGAACGTGCGCCCGAACGCCGCGAGCGCGCTAGCTGCCAAGACGCACAGGAACGCCGCGCCGTAGACTCGGCTCGAATCGCGATGTTGCGCGTCGTATGCTGCGCGGCGCGGGTCGCTTTTGGGAACCGAATCGACGGGCCCGCCTATTTGCGCCGCAGTTGCCGTCATCGCCGGAATGATGACCTCCGTTTCGTAGCGGCTCGCTCCGAGCGCGAGCACGACGAGTGCGACGCGCAGCGCCGCAAACCGGCGCGCCGATATCGCACGCGAACGGACGAGCGCCGCACCGATCGCGAGCGCGCCGCAGACGAGTCCGAGCGAACCGATGCCGCGGATGCATGCGGCTACGAGCGCGGCAAAGGCGTCCATACGTGCCGCGCCGCGAAAAGCCGCCGGTGCGAAAATAAATGCGAAGCCCGCCATCGCACCGGCCCATACTCCGAGCGACACGGTTTCGATTGCAGTGCATAGGCGTTCGATCATAGCGAGCGCCGTTCTCGCTCGCGTCGCCGTTTTACCCGTAGAACGCGAACCGCGAAATGAGAGCGTACGAGGTGCGTCGGGTTGCGGGCCTAAACGTTGGCCGCGTGGACCCGCTCGAATGTGCCGTCGCTACGGCGAAAGAAGCCGGGCTGCTGTTGCGCGAGCGGGTCGGATTGCCTCTTGAGATGCGTGAGAAAGCAGCCCGCGGGGACCTCGTGACGGCCTCCGACCGCGCGAGCGAAGCGCTGATCGTCGCGCGCTTACGCGCCGCCTTTCCAAGCAGTACGATCTTGGCGGAAGAGCGCGGGACGCATCCCGGTACGAGCGACGAGCGCTGGATCGTCGATCCGCTCGACGGCACGACGAATTACGCGCACGACTATCCGATGTACTGCGTGTCGATCGCGTACGAGCGCGCGGGCGAAGTCGTCGCCGCGGCCGTGTATGCGCCGGCGCTTGAAGAATTGTACGCAGGCGAGCGAGGTAGCGGCGCGACCTGCAACGGCAAAGCCTTGCGCGTGAGCCGCACGAGCTGCGCCGCCGAATCGCTCGTCTGCACGGGCTTCAAGGCGGCGGACTACGAGCGCAACGGCGCGCGTTTTGCGCGTCTCTCCCACATCGCGCAAGGCGTTCGGCGCGACGGCGCGGCCGCGCTCGACCTCGCGTTCGTCGCGGCCGGCCGTTTCGAGGCGTTCTGGGAATTCGACCTTCAGGCGTGGGACGTAGCGGCGGGCGCGCTGCTCGTGCGCGAAGCAGGCGGACGCGTGACCGCGATCGACGGCAGCCGTTTCGTCGTAGCCGGCGGCTCGATACTCGCGACGAACGCTTACGTGCACGACGAGATGCGCGTTGCCCTCGAGGTATGAGAGCGTTAACGAACGTTCGGCGCCGAAGGCGCGGGTACGAAGCATTCGCCGAACGCGAGTTCGTCGCCGACGAGGACCCGGAACGGCGCGCCTTTGTCGATGCTCACTTCGCGGCCGCGGTGCAGTACGTTGTAGCCGCTGACCGCAATTCCGATACCCGGGACGAATTGTAAAGCGCCATTGAGGTTGCGCGTCTCGCCTTGCACGAAACCTTCGGCAACTTGCGGATCGGCGATGACGGGAATGCGCGTGCCGTCGGCAAGTCGCAGCGAACGCGGTTCGACGACCAGGCGTCCCGGCTGGCCGCTGCCGTGCGCG
>JALYUE010000111.1 GCA_030853925.1 Vulcanimicrobiota bacterium
TGGACGAGTATTTCGAGTGGAAAGCGACAACGGCTGCCGAGCCGGTGACTGCAGACAAAGTCCGGAGAGCGGCGTGACATAGCTACGACTTACGAGCCGGAATTACAGCAAATTAGGGACTTGACTGTAAACTGCGTCCCATTAGAAAAGATCCAATAATCGCCTGTGCCAAATGGTAAGTACGAAAGAGACGTGTTCTGGGGAATCGGGGTCGGAGTCGGAGTCGGGATCGGGGTGGGCGTAGCTGTCGGAGCCGGCGTTGGTGCTGGTGTTTGATTTGGTACCGGGTTTGTCGTCGGGCTCGAACCTCCGCCGCCACCACAAGCGCTCAGCCCAACGAGTCCGAATGCAGCAAGGTGGGCAAAATTAACGCGGTACGATATCATGCTCGACCGATACGTTGATTACAAGCCGGCTCCTTTTCGACACGTGCGTCGCCGGCATTACAAGTTATTCAATGGATTTACCAAGTAGTATTCTGTTCTTAAATATCAACCGTTACGATGCAGGAAAATCACTCAATCTTCTGTCGGTTCTTTCTCGACATGGCTCCAAATCAGCTGAACGCTTCGGCGTTGAACGTGCCACCCCGGCTGCATGTCTAAGACTAGTCGCCCCCCGAAGCGCTGTTTGTTTACTTTGTTGCCACTACGCGATCAGCTTGTCCGGTGTAATCGGCAAATCTCGAATGCGTTTGCCCGTGGCGTGATAGACGGCGTTTGCGACCGCGGCGGCTGCGCCGACGATGCCGATTTCGCCGATGCCCTTGACGCCGATTTCGTTGACGTGCGGGTCTTCTTCGGGCACGATGATCGCTTCCATCGCACCCATGTCTGCGTGGACCGGAACGAGGTATTCTGAAAGATTCGCGTTCATGAACCGGCCGCTGCGTTCGTCCGGGCGCGACTCTTCGAGCAGCGCCATGCCGACGCCGAAAACCATACCGCCGAGGTACTGGCTACGGGCGGTCTTCGCGTTGACGATGCGGCCGGCCGCAAACGCGCCGACCTGCTGCACCATTCGCACGGTGCCGAGATCGGGGTCGACGCGCACGACCGCGAACTGTGCGCCGAACGCATGCATCGAATACTTCTTTTCGTCCGCACCTGGTGCGGCGTCCGCACGGCCTTCGATCGTGCGTCCGCCGTTGCGCGCCAGGAGCGCCGCGAACGTTTCGCCGCGGGCCGGATTCGCGCGCTCGAAGAGTCGCCCATCCGCGGCGTCCAGGGCGGCGGATGAAGCGCCATACAGCGGTGACGTGCGATCCGTCGTTGCCATCGCCACGACTTGCGCGCGCGCGTCGAGCGCGGCGAGTTTCGTCGCGGAGCCGACACTCGCCGTCAGTTGTGAGCCGCCCGCTACCGGCGCTTGCGGGAATGCCGAATCGCCGAGTTCGAACGTGACGCTCGTGACCGGCACGCCCAACGCTTCCGCCGCAATCTGCGTGAACGCGGTGTAGGCGCCCGTCCCGAGTTCGACGCCGCCGCTGAAGACGCGCACGCTGCCGTCGGGCGCTAGCCGCGCGATTGCGCTCGCGTGGCTGCGACGCGTCGGGTAGGCGGCCGTTGCCATTCCCATGCCGATGACGTCGCGGCCGTCGCGCATCGATCCGATCCCGGGAGTTCGCCGCTGCCACCGCACGGCTTCGGCGCCCCGCCGATAGCATTCACGGAGCGATTTGCTCGAAAACGGTAGTTTTTCGGTGGGATCGACTTCCGCGTAGTTGCGCAAACGAATTTCAATCGGATCGATCCCGGCGGCGTAGGCGAGTTCGTCCATCGCGGATTCGAGCGCGAACGAACCGCTGGATTCGCCCGGTGCGCGCATATACGTCGGCGTTGGGTAGTTGAGCCGCGTCAGCCGATGCGTGACCCGCAAAGCCGGCGAATCGTACAGCATCGTCGTAATGACGCCGGCGGGTTCGACGAACTCGTCGATCGTCGAAGTCTGCGACATCACCTCGTGGATTTGGCTGGTAAGCCGGCCGTTGCGGTCGGCGCCGAGCGCGACGCGTTGAACGGTTGCCGGGCGAAATCCGACCGAACTCCACATATGTGGGCGCCATAGCGAGATTTGCACCGGCCGGCGCACGACCTTTGCCGCCATCGCAGCGAGGACCGTATGCGGCCAGGTCGAGCCTTTGCAGCCGAACGCTCCGCCCACGAATTTCGTAACGACGCGAACTTTGTCCAGCGGCAAACCGAACACGCCCGCGAGCCGCGCGCGCGCCGGATGCACGCCTTGATTCGCGTCGTAGACGGTCAGCGTATCGCCATCCCATCTAGCGATCGTCGCGTGCGGTTCCATCGGATTGTGATGTTCCATCGGTGTGGTGTAGACGTTATCGACACGCAGCACGGCTTGCTGCAGCGCGAGGCGCGCGTCGCCGCGCAGTGTGTCGGGCGATTTCTGATGCACGCTCGCGGGAGCGTACGCCTCGCCTTGCGAGAACGTGGTGTGCGGTTCGGTAGTGTCGTAACGGACGCGCACGAGCGATGCTGCGTACTTCGCCCGCGCGAACGTATCGGCCACAACGACGGCGATCGGCTGACGGTCGTATTGAACGGCGTCGTTTTGCAGCACCATAAGAACGCGGTCGTTCGGCGAATGGGCGGATCCATCGACGCGCGGCGCGTTGCGCGGAGTCATGACCGCGAGCACGCCGTCTTGCGCTCGCGCTTGAGAAGTGTCGAGCGCGGTGATATGTCCGCTCGCGATCGTGCTGAGAACCAGGTAGCCGTACGCCATGTTTGGCTGCGGCCACTCGGCCGAGTACTTCGCGCGCCCCGTAATTTTCAGGCGTCCGTCGACGCGGTCGAGCGGAGCGCCCACTGCCGGCGAGCTCATGCGGTGCCTCCAACCGTTTGTAGCGCGCGAACGACCGCGCGCTGCGCTAGCGCTATCTTGAAATCGTTGTGTCCGTAACCGCGCATACCGGCCGTCGCGGCTTGGGCTGCCCCGGCGAACGTCGCGGTCGTCGCCGGACGTCCGACGAGCGCAGCCTCGGCTTCGTGCGAACGCCACGGCTTCGGCGCGACGCCGCCGAGCGCTACCCGCGCGCTTCGAACGATGCCGCCGCCGGTCTCGAGGGCGGCCGCAACCGACACGAGCGCGAACGCGTACGAAGCACGGTCGCGTACTTTCAGATAGACCGAATTGCGCGCGTGGGCGCTCGCCGGAAGTTCGATCGCTTCGATGAGTTCACCGCGTTCGAGGATGGTTTCGCGATTGGGCGTGTCGCCCGGTAACACGTGCAACGCTTCGAATGGGATCGTCCGCGTCCCGGCGGCGCTCCGCGTGTGCACGAGCGCATCGACCGTCAGCAGCGCGACGGCGAGATCTGATGGATGCGTGCAGATGCACTCGGGGCTGGTCCCGATCACGGCGTGCATCCGGTTTTGCCCGTGCATCGCAGCACAGCCCATGCCGGGTTTGCGCTTGTTGCACGGCTGCGAAACGTCGCGAAAGTACGCGCAGCGCGTGCGCTGCAGCACGTTACCGCCGATCGTCGCCATGTTGCGCAGTTGCGCCGACGCCGCCAGCAGCAACGATTGCGAGACGGCGGGAAACTGCCCTTTTACCTCCGGCGCGTCGGCTACGTCGGCCATCGTCATTAAAGAACCGATTCGCAGTCCGTTCGGCGTCCGCCGGATGTCGTGCCAGGGCAAGTGCGTGATGTCGACGAGAAGCGCGGGCCGCTCGACGTCGTCTTTCATGAGGTCGATGACGTTCGTGCCGCCGGCGATATAGAGGCCGCCGGGCGGCGACGCGCTCGCGATCGCGGCTTCGGGAGTCGGCGGCTGCGCATAGCGGACCGGATTCATGCCCGTGCTCCCGCGACGGCTTGTATCGCCGCTGCGATGTTCGCGTACGCGCCGCAGCGGCAGATGTTGCCGCTCATCCATTCCCGAACGCTCGCGTCGTCGACCGGGCGCTTCTCGTTCATCAAACCGACGGCAGACAAGATTTGTCCGGGCGTGCAGTAGCCGCATTGAAAGCCGTCGTGCTCGAGGAAAGCCGCCTGCATCGGGTGGAATTCGTTGCCGTTCGCCAAGCCCTCGATCGTCGTCACCGTTTTACCTTGCGTCATAATCGCGAGCGTCAGGCACGAGTTCACCCGCTTACCGTCGACGAGGACGGTACACGCGCCGCACGTGCCTTGATCGCAGCCCTTCTTCGTACCGGTCAACTGCAAATGGTCGCGCAGCGTATCCAGCAACGTCGCGCGCGGTTCCAAGCCGAGAGCGTGCTGCGCGCCGTTGATCGTGAGAACCACGGGGACGGGACGAGGTCCGCGAATGACGGTCGCGTGAAGCGTCGCCGCGTTCGCGGACGAGAACACTTGACGGCCGTCCAAGCCGGCCGCGAGTAGCGGCACAACGGCACCGGCGATGAAGCGGCGTCGCGAGTATTTCCCAGACTCGATCATGCAGTGCCCTTTAGTAGTAGCCGCGAAGTGACGGCGATGGATTCGAAGACCGCTAGTAACGAGTTGACTCCCGACGACCCGATTGCCCCTATACCTGAAGACGACATCCTCGCGGATAGCGTCGACGGCGAAGCCGTCGTCGTGCCCGGTCAACGGCCCGGACCCACGGAACCGACCTCGAACTGAGCACGACGACGTTGCGTGTGCTGCTGCGGGCGATCGTTGCGAGCGGCGCCTTAAGTTTCGCCGGCATATCGGCGGCGCCGGCGGGCACGCTCGTCGCAACGGTCGGAAAGCCGGCGCCGGCGTTCGCACTCGAAGATTTGCTCGGCGCTCCGCTGACCTCCTGGATGCTGCGTGGCAAACCGCTCTTCATCAACGTCTTCGCAACGTGGTGCGCACCGTGCCGGCTCGAAGTACCGCAAATCGTGCAAAGCCATGCCGAATTCGCAAGCCGCATCCAATACCTCGGCGTCGACGAGCAAGAACCGGCGGGAACCATCCGTCCTTTCGCGCGTCGAATGGGAATGCGATACACGCTCGCGATCGACGAAGGCCAGATGGAAGCGAGCTATCGCGCGCACTCGGTGCCGACGAGCATCTTTATCGACCGGCGCGGTATCGTTCGCGCGATCTATCGCGGCCCGATTCCGGCGCAGGAGCTGCGCAAAAACCTTACGCTCGTCGCGGGACCGTGAAAGCCATGCGTACCGCGGGTAAGGTGTCGTCATAAATCGCGCGAGCTTCAATGGCCGGCTAGCCGCGGGTATGTTTGCCGGTACGAGTGCGGCGGCGGCGCCGTCGTTTGTGTCGAGCGCTCCGTTGCGAGCCGGCGCGCGCCTCACGACCGCGCAAATCCTCGACGGATACCCGACCCCGGTGAGCGGCGACGTCGTTCAATACGAACTCGGGTTCGGCGCGGCGTACGACAAGCAGATCGGCTTCGGCCATGAAACGAACGGTAACGATCTGCTCTTCTTCGTCGAAACGCAGGTCGGTAACGGCGATCACGCCTGCAATCCCAACACTTTAAAGAAGGTATACCTCAAGCGGCGGCGCTTTGCGAACGTCTTTACTCCGTATCCCGCGAGCGTGTATGTGACGCGGTCGGGAAGCATGATGACGCGCTGGGGCGACGGCGTCGGTCCGAGCGCCGCGGACCTGCTCTTACTCGATACGAAATTGTTGTATCGCAGCGAGCCCGTGACGATCCATCGCCTGACAAGAGAACACCTGACGGTCGGTAAGCGAAAGATTGCGGCGACTCATGTAACCGCCCGCTACGGCAGTGAGAACGGCGCGTCGCCGCAAAGGCTCGATCTCTGGCTCTCGGCCGAGGTTCCGCTAGGCCTGGTGAAGATGCGCGCCTCGTTGCCGGGTCTCGAGCCTTTCGAACTGTCGCTATACGCCTTCGGAAAGACGTTCAAATCGTCGCTCGCCATGAAGCTCGCGACCGTTCGCGCGCTGACTCCGAGCGGCGGCGAAATTCCCGTCATTCAATAACGCGGGTGCGGTCAGACCGACGCTTGCATGAACGTAAATTTCATTTCCTGCACTTGATTGACCGCCGCGACTCCGGCCGGGACGAGCAACGTCCCCGGCACGAGATGTTTGTGCAAGTCGCCGAGGACGACGCCGGGCGGTTCGCTCGCGAATCCGTACGTCACGGCAATATCCGTCGCCAAGCCCGAGAGCGCGTTATTGCACGCAAAAAACGACGCGTTTCGCTTGGCGAGGGCGGTCAACGAAGCGTCGTGATACAGACCGTGAAGGTCGATGCGCTCCGCGCGCGGGTCTAGCGACGACGTCGGATGCAGGTAAGGATTCCCGTCGCCGGCATCGGCGTGCTTAACGAAATCTCCGCGGCGCTGCTGCACGATCGCCACTTTATACTTGCGCCAGGCCGCGTCGTCCAACACCATCGCGACCGACGTCCCGTAAAAGATTCCGAGGGCATGCAGTGAGCCGGGACCTTCGGCGTAGTCGAATTCGTACGCGTTGAGACTGTTGAGCATGAAGCCGCCAACGGCGTTGTCGGCGATTGCGTGCGTACCGAACGCTTGACGATGCCGAAAGGGCAACGCGAGGCGCTTCTCGATCGCGGCGAAATCGTACGGGCCGGGCGCGGCAGCGTCGGCGGCGATTGCTGCCGCAACCGAAAGTGTAGCTGCGGTCGCGCCGAGAAAGAACCGTCGTGTGTGCATGCGATCGTCGTTCGAGTAGCCGCCGCGAGTTGCCGCCTTCCGCACGTTCGACGCGCGAATGAGCACGAGCGTGGAACCGGTCGCCGTATGGCGCCGCGCTGCGAAAAGCGGACCACGAACTCCGCTCGTGCTGCTGCTGCACGGACGCGGCGCGGACGAATACGATTTGCTCGACGTGGCCGATCGTCTGCCGCGCGCGTTCAATTATGCTAGCGTCCGCGCGCCCGTGCCCGTCGCGGGCGGCGGCTACACGTGGTTTGAAAATCA
>JALYUE010000117.1 GCA_030853925.1 Vulcanimicrobiota bacterium
CAGGTGTGCCGATCAGGCGCGGGCCGGGACTCGTCGGGCGTGGCGCCGGGGCTGCCGGCGCGGCGGATTCCGTAGCGGCGACCTGCGACGACGGCTCGGGCGCGTTCTGCGCAGATGCAGCCGCTGCCGTCGCAGTATCGGCCGACGGTTCGGACGGTTGGATAGCCGCCGCCACCGCCGGTTCGTCGAAAGCGGGCGGCGACTCGGGCGCGGAATCGACCGATTCGTCTACCGCTGGGGCGCTCGCTTCGGCAGCGGCAACGGGTGCCACGGTGGCCGTCGCTTCGGGAGCGGTAACCGGAGCCGCCGCAGCGACATCGCGTGCCGCATCCACCGTCGACTCGGCTTCGGCGGAGATCGGCGCAGCGGCGAGTTCGCTCGTGCCGTTCTCACCGGCTGCGGCAGCGGATTTCGCAGAGCGGCGGGACGACGCGGTAACGGGCTTGAGCGTCGGAACCGGTTCTACGTCGACGGGCGCAGCCGCTGCGGCTCTCGGAACGCGCGGACGGGCCGGAGCATCACTGCGACGGGCGGGGGCGGGTGGCGATGCGACGGCCGTCGCGCCGCCGGCTTTCGCCGCAGACTTCGCGGACGACCCACCCAGCAGTACGCCGCGCACGAGTTCCGCGATCGGATCCTCGACGACGCTGAGTTGGTTCTTCACTTCGAACCCGAGGCGATCGAAAAGGCCGATCAGCTCTTTCGAAGACAGACCGAGCTCCTTCGCGAGCTCGAAAATACGTACTTTACCGGTTGGCATATCGTCCTTCTCAAAACCCGGGTACGCGCTCTACGGCTGCACTCGGGGCGTCCGCGTTAAATCATGTACTTGCTCCGGCCCGTCGGGCCGTGTTCGGCGCGCCGTTTACCGCGGGGGCGCCAGGGATAAAGGGAACCGCACCATCATACACGCCCGCTTCGCTCGGGAAAAGACTACTCCAGGAGATGGCTGTCGCGGCAGCCGCGAGACCTGGAAAACGCTTGTTCTTCCCAACGCGTACCGCGCAGCGTTCCGAGCAGAGATACGCACCGCGGCCGGCGGCACGAGTCCCCGCGTCGCCACACCAAGCCTCCCCACGACGAACGAAACGCAGCAGCTTCGCTTGCTCGAAACGCTGCCGGCATCCGACACAGGTTCGTACCGGCGCGTTATTCGCTTTGCGCTTCCCCACCGTCGCGGTGAGCCGGATCGAACATCTGCCGTTTGAACTCTTCGAGTTTGCGGATCAGCTCGGGGTCGACAGCCGGGCTTCCGTCTACGCTACCCTCGTCGAGTGCGCCGCTTTCATCGAGTTCTTCATCTTCCTCGACGACGTTCATGCGCTCTTCCCGTTCCACGAGATAACGCGCGCGCGTTTCGGCTGCCTCCGCTTCGCTCGTAATGTCGAGACGCCATCCCGTCAGACGCGCCGCCAAACGCACGTTTTGACCTTCGCGACCGATTGCAAGCGAAAGTTGATAGTCGGGCACGGTCACGAGCCCGACGCCTTCGTCCTCGAACAGCTCGACCGTCAACACTTTCGCCGGGGCCAAGGCATTGTTGATGAATCCGACGATGTCGCTCGACCAGCGAATGATGTCGATCTTTTCGCCCCGCAACTCGTCTGAAACGCTCGCGATGCGGCTGGACTTGGGACCCAAACACGCCCCGACCGCATCGACGTCCGTCCGGTGCGAATGAACGGCGACCTTCGAGCGGCTGCCGGGCTCCCGGGCGATGGCCATGATCTCGACGATCTCGTCTTCGATCTCGGGCACTTCGCGCTCGAGTAGCCGCTGGACGAGGCCTTCGGCCGAGCGCGAAAGCACGATCTGCGGGCCTTTGGGACTTTTCCGCACGTCGAGCACGAACGCGAGGATACGGTCGTTGATGCGGAAGTTTTCGCGCGGAACTTGTTCCGACAACGGCAGCAAAGCTTCGGCTTTACCGAGATCGACAAACATGTTGCGCTGCTCGTAACGCTGCACCGTGCCGCCCACGAGGTCGTGCAGCTTCGCACTGTATTCATTGAAAATCGTGTCGCGTTCGGCTTCCCGGATACGCTGGACGATCACTTGTTTGGCCGTCTGCGCCGCGATGCGGCCGAAGTCTTTGGGCGTTACTTCCTCATCGTAGAAGTCGCCGACCTCGTACTTCGAACCGGCTTCTTTTTTCGAGATATCGAGCTTAGGGTCGGCAGGTTCGTCGACGACGTTGCGCCGGTGATAGACCTTGTACTCACCCGTATCGCGGTCGATCGAGACGATCGCGTTTGCTTCACCGCCAAAGTTTCGTTTGTACGCCGAAATCAATGCGGCTTCCAAAGCTTCGAGCAACATGTCGAACGGGATCGCGCGCTCGCCCTGCAGCAAGCGCAACGATTCGCGCAGGGTCGGTTCGTCCGGCGCGGCTTTCGGGGATTTCGCGGCTCTAGCTGCCATCAGCGTTTCTCTCGTCTCTCTCGTTTGGCACGCCGCAGGTCGGCGCGATAATCGTATTCGATGTTGGCCGTTTTGACGGCGTCGAGGGGAATGCTCAGTTCGCCCGACGTGCGACCCAGCACGACGGCATTTCCGCGAATGCCCAAGAGTTTACCGTGGTGCGTGTACTCGTGCTCGAGCGGGAGGCTCGTCGTCACCACGACGTCGCGCTCGCGAAATCGCTCGTAGTCGCTTGGGTGAAGCAGTGGACGATCGATTCCGGCCGATTCGACTTCGAGCGTATACGGGTCGGTCTCGGCGTCGAGGGCGGCGTTGAGATATGCAGCGACTCGTTCGCATAAGCCCATATCCATACCGCCCGGACGATCGAGCGTCAGAGCGAATTCGACGCTACGGCCGCTGCGGCGCGCGCGCCGCGCGACGATCTCGATGTCCCGGAAATCCGCTTGCGCCGGTATTTCGCAAACCGCCGCCTCGAAAGTATCGACTAGCCCCACATGCCCCCATACAACAACGAAGCGCGGGACGACACCCACGCTTGTCAATATGAACAGCTCGTATGGTAACATGCCGCGCTCGCCACTGGCAAGAAGCCCTTGCGCCGGAGGCGCGGAGCGACCCTGGAGACGGTCCCGGGCGAAGCGCGCCCCGGTAAGGAGGCCGGCCTTTGTCTACCGGCCGGCGGCCGCAGAGGTGGGCGGGAGCGTGGGCAAACCGCCTTGCGGCGTGAACTCTTCGCCACCACACGACCCGAACGTGTACCCGCCCTGCGGTCCACTCGCGGTTTGCTCGATCTTCCATCCGGTGCAGATCTCTATGCCGAAGATGCGTTGACGCTTCAAAATGTACACGATGGACGCCGGGCCGAGCAGCGTCCCTTTCTGGCGCAATATGGCGATCGCTTTGGCGAGTACCGCCGGCGGCGGAGCCGCGGCGCGGTAATACTCTTCGCGGGCTCGACCGACGGCCGCGGTGAGATCGTCGATATATTCCTTGCGCCCATAGGTCACGGGACTACCCGCCGGAAGCATCGCGTTGAGCCGTCCATTGAGGCGCTCGAGGCCGCCGTTGTTCGGCGCCGGAATCGGTGAAGGCCCCGAACGCGGAGCCGCTGCCACGGTTCCGCTTGCCTTGGAAGCATCGGCAAGCGCACGTCGTGCGGTAACTGTAGCCGGGCCATCGCGAGCGGGCAGCGGCGTAATGCCGCTCGTCGCTCGTCCGTCGCTTACGGGTCCGGACGTGCGTGCGGCGCTTGCCGGAGACGTCACGGCAGCGCGGTCGGCGGCGGGCGCGGACGCTGCAGGGGCAGCGGAAGACGCCGCGGCGCGCGCCGTAGCGGCCGGTACCGGCGCTAGACTCGGCTCGGCGATGGGCGCGTGCGTCGGTAACGAGGTTGCGGCATGCGTGGGCGC
>JALYUE010000125.1 GCA_030853925.1 Vulcanimicrobiota bacterium
CCGATGTTACGCGCGGAGCGGCTAACCGCATTCGATGCCGGTAGCTGCGGCGTGCTGTTGCTATTCGCTCGGGGCGCCTCGATCGCCGACATGCCTTCCCCAATGGGAGTCGTTCCCGGGCATGACGGAAGCGGTCCCCTTCACATGGCCTTCGCGATAAGCGCCGATTCCTATGGCGCCTGGCGGGAGCAACTGGCCACGCACGGCGTAGAGATTTACAGCGAAGTGCGCTGGCCGCGCGGCGGCCGCAGTCTCTACTTCCACGATCCGGACGGCCATCTGCTCGAACTCGCAACGCCGGGCCTTTGGAATAATTACTGATTCGAAGTCAAGGCGCCGTGGTTACGTCGCGGTTTCACCGTTAATCGAGGCTCGAGCGTACCTTTTCGCCGGCGTCGCGAGTGGCGGCGGACAACGATCGGATACGTTCAACGGACTTTTCAACGTCTCGCGCGGCTTCGCAACTTCGTTCATTGCTGGCGGGGTACTAAGCCGCGCGGCGCGCCGCTTTTCGGGCGCCCTAGTCTGTGGTGTTGTCATGGGCCGCTCGTCATGCGCACATGGAAACTCAGGGACAACCGACCATAATTTCGAGCATTGAACCACTGTCGATCGTGAAACGCTCTTGAGCTTGGACTGGAGCCCCCGATGGGGATTGAACCCATGACCTTCACATTACCAATGTGATGCTCTACCGCTGAGCTACAGGGGCACCGAACTGGAGCGGGCGGCGAGAATCGAACTCGCGACTTCTGCTTGGAAGGCAGAGGCATTACCACTATGCAACGCCCGCGTCTTTGGTGGGCAGGGCTGGATTCGAACCAGCGTACCGCGATGCGGAACAGATTTACAGTCTGTCGCCTTTAACCACTCGGCCACCTACCCAGAATCGACCGCCTTCCGTTACGGAACGCGGCCCCCGTGTCCTTTCGAGCGGCGAGCCGACGGTGGGATTCGAACCCACGCTCTGCAGTTTACAAAACTGCTGCTTTAGCCAGCTAAGCTACGTCGGCACGGCGCCTCCACCGCTTCTGCGTCCCCGGAGCATCTCTCCCGCTGTCGCCGGCGGAAAACGAACGCCTGAGATAACCGAAAGGACGCCGATCGGCGTCCTTTCGGTAGGCCTCCGAGCGAACTTACGGCAGTTCGATTTCGGCCAAATTCTTTTCGATTTTGCGCTTGACGCGCTGCAGTGCGTTGTCGATCGACTTAACGTGGCGATTGAGGTCGCGCGCCATCTCCTGGTAGCTCTTACCTTCGAGGTACGACAGCAGAACTTGTGACTCGAGGTCCGACAGATTCTCTTGGATGCGCTCCTTGATGTCCTCGGAAACTTCCTGGTTGATGACCAGCTCTTCGGGATCCGACATCTTCTGCGACGCCATGACGTCGAGGAGCGTGCGCTCGCTGTCTTCGTCGTAGATCGGCTTATTGAGCGATATATACTGATTGAGCGGGATATGCTTTTGACGCGTCGCCGTCTTGATCGCCGTGATGATCTGACGCGTGATGCACAGTTCCGCGAAAGCGCGAAAGCTCGAAAGCTTATCCGCCTTGAAATCGCGGACGGCCTTGTACAGGCCGATCATGCCTTCTTGAATGATGTCTTCCCGGTCCGCGCCGATAAGAAAGTAGCTCTTCGCCTTAATGCGGACGAAATTCTTGTACTTGTTGAGCAAGAATTCCATCGCGACGTTGTCGCCGCCCTTAGCCGCGGACACCAGATCCTCGTCGGCTCGTTCGTGATAATCGAGCACGTCGGGCGCGCTCTGCGCCAACCCCATGTCGTTGTGTCCCCCTTGGCACGATGCGGCGAAGTCGCGAGCCGGAGCCCGTCGAGCCGACCGCATCCGTCACAGTATAGGAGGGTCCTGCAAGAGCGTCAAGGACAAGCGGCGCCTCAGTGGCGGTTCGTGTGCTCGGGAAAGCCCTTAGGGGACGACCGCTTGCGAAACGAAGACCGCTCGCCCCCCGCTGATGCGGTACACGCTGATGGTCGGTCGGACGAGGTCGCCCGCGGCGTCGAAGGTGACCGGACCGAGCGGAGTCGCCAATCCGCGCGTGACGACGACGGCCGGCAGCACGCCTTCGCGTGCGAGCGGTCGCTGGGGCGTCGCGAGCGCCCGGCGCAGCGCCTCGAGGGCTACTTCCGCCGCCGCATACGCGCCCGCGCTGTAACTGCCGGGTTCGGCGTGGAAGCGCGCACGATACGCCGCGAGAAAGCCTCGCGCTGCCGGCAGGCGCGCGATGTCCGGCGAAATGAGCGTGAAATAGGTACCCTCGGCGGCCGAACCCGCAAGCGGAACGAACTCGGGACTGGAGAGCCCGTCGCCGCCGAGATAAGCGACCTTGCCGAGTCCGGCGTCGCCCATTTGCTTGCGAAAGACGGCGCCCCCCGTGCTGACGATCCCGCCGAAAAAGATCGCGTCGGGGTTGGCGGCCTTGATCTTCGTCAGGAGCGCCTTGTAATCGAGCGAAAAGGCCGTCAGATGCTCGCGGCCGATCACGCTGCCGCCGTCGCGTGGGAAGGCGACGGCGAACACGTCGGCGAGTCCTTTGCCGTACGACTCGTTGTCGTCGACGACATAGGCGCGGCGCAGCCCGCGAGCGGCCGCGAAGCGAGCGGCTGCGGCGCCTTGCCGATCGTCGGAGGCGCAAACGCGGAAAAACGACGGGCGCTCGGGATGCACCGGACGCAGCTTGACGGCGTCGGCCCCGCGCGTCAGCTCGATTGCGGTAGCGCCCATCGAAATCAGCGCGAGCCCGGCGTCGTTCGCGATCGGAATCTCGGCCTTGGCGACGTTCGAGTTCATCGGACCGACCACGGCGAAAACGTCGGGGTCGGCGACGAACGCTTTGATGTTCTGAGCGCCTTGCGCGGGATCGTGCTTGCCTTGCACCGCGTCATCGAGATCGTCGAGGACGACGCGGACCCCGCGCGGGAAGCCGCGCCGGTTGGCATCGTCGACCGCGAGGACGACGGCGTTGCGCGCAGGGATGGCGCTCGCGCCGTCGATGCCGGAGAGCGGCAAATCGAGCCCGAGCTTCAACGTACGCTCGTTTTCGGCTGCCCCGGCTAACGAAACCGAAGCGTCCCGCCACGGCGCGGGCGGTCCGAGCGCAAACATTCCTAGCCCGAACGACCCGATTGCAACGGCTCGCACGAGGCGCGACCTCGCCGTCACGGCGTCGCGCCCCGTTGGCGGCGAGCTTCGAATAATAAAATCGCCGCGGCAACGGACGCGTTGAGCGATGCGAGTTCTCCGAACATCGGAATGCGCACCAGATAATCGCACTCTTTGCGCACGACCTGCGAGATGCCGGCACCCTCGGCGCCGATGACGAGCGCGATATCTCCCCGCAAGTCGGCTTTCGTGTACTCGATCGCACCTTCGCCGGCCGCCGCCCCGGCGGCCCAAATACCGGCCTTCTTCATCGTTCGCAGCGCCCCGGCGAGATTGGCGACGCGCGCGATCGGAATGTGCGCCGTCGCCCCTGCCGCCGCTTTGCGGACGGTCGCATTGACGCCGGCCGCACGACGTTCGGGAAATATCACGGCCGTCGCGCCGGCGCACTCGGCCGAACGCACGATCGCGCCCGCGTTGTGCGGGTCCGTGATGTGGTCCAGAACGACGAACAGCGACTGACCCTTCGTGCGCGCCGCGATCGCTTCTTCGAGGGTCAGGTATTCGAAGGGAGCGCCGAACGCTACGACGCTTTGATGCGCGCGATACGGAAACTGCGAAAAAAACGTGCGGCTTTCGAAGCGAATCGTCAGTCCGGCGGCGCGCGCGTCGTCGAGCAACCGCCGCAGAGCCGGATCGCGTTTGCGCTCGTCACCGACGTATAAGCGTTTGAGAACTTCTTTAGCAACCAACGCTTCTTCGACGGCATGTACTCCGTAGATCACATCGTCGAGATCGACGTTCTCCTTGCGCTTGGGGCCGCGCCCCGAGCCTAGCGGTCGACGCTCCACGTCGCTCCCTCTTTCGAATCGGCGAGGACGATGCCGACTTCGCGCAACGCCGCGCGCAAACGGTCGGCCAGTGCGAAATTTTTGTTGCGTTTCGCTAAATTCCGGGCCACGATGACGTCGTGAATCGCGTCGACTCCTTGCTTCCCGTCCAGCAGATGGTCGTCGCCGATCAACGACTTCAAACGCGCGATGAGTTCCGGCGTCAGTATTTCATGCGCGTTGGAAGGGGAACCGACTGTGAACGCAGCCGGCGTATCGACACCGCGCGTGTTTACTGAAGCGCCGCCGGTCGCTGCGTTCGCGCCGGCGACCGCAGAACCGCCGGTCTCGGTAGTGCCCGACGCAACCGACGCATAGGTAAACGTAATTTTCTCGACATGCTTACGCTCGGCGGGCGAAATGCCGAGAAGCGTCATGGCTTCGTGTAAAAACGCCGCAGCCGCGCTCGCGCCTCCCGCCGCAATCAGCTCTGCCGACGCACTTGCGATATCGAAGAGTACCGACATCGCGCCCGACGTGTTGAGATCGTCGTCGAGGGCGGCATCGAAACGCCCCACGAGCGCGGCGAGGCCGCCCGATTCCGGCGCGCCTCGAGCGTGCGCGGGCGCAGTCCGCAGCGTATCGTACGCAGCCTGCAAGCGGCGCAGCGCGGCCGTCGCGCCGTCGATCGAGGCTTCGGTGAAATTCTGCGGTTTTCGATAACCGGTTTGTAAAAAGAGCAGCCGGATCGCCTGGGGATCGTGACGGTCGAGCAGCGTTGAAAGCGGCTCGAAATTGCCGAGCGATTTCGACATCTTGCGTCCGTCGAACTGCAGCAATCCGCCGTGCATCCAAACGTTGGCCATGGGCGGCCCAAAGAGCGATTCCGTCTGCGCGATTTCGTTCTCGTGATGCGGAAAGATGAGATCGTAGCCGCCGCCGTGGATGTCGAACGGTTCCCCGAGCAGCGCGTGCGACATCGCCGAACACTCGATGTGCCAACCCGGCCGTCCGTCGCCCCACGGCGATGGCCACGCCGGTTCGTCCGGTTTCGCAAATTTCCAGAGTGCAAAATCGAGCGGATCGCGCTTATCTTCGCCGGCGGCGATCCGGGCTCCGATCAGCAACTCGTCCGTATTGCGCCCCGACAGCGCACCATAGCGAGCAAAGGACGCGACCGAGAAGTATACTCCGTCGCGCGCCGCATACGCATTGCCGCGCTCCACGAGCGCCGCAATCATCTCGACGATTTCGGCGATATACTCGGTCGCGCGCGGTTCGCGGTCGGGCGGCAAAACGTGCAGGCGATCCATCGAGCGCACGAATCCGGCATGATACTCGGCGACGACGTCGCGGAACGACACACCGCGTTCTTTGGCGGTAGCGATACTGCGGTCGTCGATGTCGGTCACGTTGCGTACGTAGGTCACGCGATAGCCGCGATGAGTGAGATAACGGCGCAAAACGTCGAAGAACATGAACGAGCGGGCGTGGCCTAAGTGCGCCTCGGCCGACGGCGTGAGTCCGCACACGTACATGCGAACGTGTCCGTTTTCGACCGGCGCGAACGGTTCGACCGTTCGCGTGCGCGAGTTATAAAGCCGCAGAGACATCTTCGAACGTCGTGCCGCCCGGGACGTTGCCGGAGCCGCCGCCCGCACCGAGACGCGTCTCCAGCGCGGCCACGCGCTCGAGCAGACGCGCGATGACGACGCCCTGCGGATCGGGCATATCGACGTGCGAGAGCGACGCGACAGGCTTCCCATCTTGCAGCACGATGCGCCCGGGAATGCCCACGACCGTCGCTTTCGGCGGCACGTCGCGCACGACGACGGAGCCGGCGCCGACGCGCGCGCCCTCTCCGACCGTGATGGCTCCCAAAATCGAGGCGTTCGTTCCGATGACCACGTTGTCGCAAATCGTGGGATGCCGTTTTCCGCCGCCGAGGCTCGTACCGCCGAGCGTCACGCCTTTATATAACGTCACGTCGTCGCCGACTTCGGCCGTCTCGCCGATCAAGACGCCCATGCCGTGATCGATAAAAAACCGGCGACCGATTTTCGCGGCTGGGTGAATCTCGATGCCCGTCACGAAGCGCACGATGTTGGATAGAAAGCGCGGTAAGAGCGGGACGCGCGCGCCGTGCAACAGATGGATCAGACGGTGCGCGGTGATCGCATGAAATCCCGGATACGACAAGATCACGTCGAGATATCCGCGCGCCGCCGGGTCGCGTTCGACCGGCACCCGGAGATCGTCTAATATCTCCCTTCCGAGGTTCATTCGCTCGCTCGCACGGGACGCGTGCCGTCGATCGTGCGGAACGGTTTTCCGTCCGGCCCGTACTTGATCGGTTCGAGCCCGCGTCCGTGAAGCAGATGCGAGTTGACGGCGCCGATGCGCATCATGATGCGATCGTGGCCGAGTAACGGAAACAGCAGGTCCAGCGAGGGCCCATCGTCGCGACCCGTCAACGCCATGCGTACCGACCACTCGGCGTCGACGGCGGACAATCCGAATTCGCTACCGATCTCGCGCACATCGTGCTCGACCGGTAGTCCGCGTAGTTCCGGCTGAGCGTCCACGTGCTGGCTGACGCTGTCGAGAAAAAACAGTACTTGACGATTTCGCAAGCGCTCGAGCTGCAGAGCCGGCACGATGACCGCTTCGTCCCGCAGCGTCGCCACGAGCGGCAACGCTTCACCGACGGTTTCGAACTGCGTGCCGTACGCTTCCAGAAACGTTTCGATCCAACGCAGCGCCGCAGCGGGGGCCGGAGTTTCGAGCAATCCGGAAGCCTGCATGGCGCTCGCGACGAGATCGCGCAACGCCGCAGGGTCCTCTGCGCTCGCGACGCGGACGTTGAAGGGTGGAGCGGCAGAGTCGAAAGCGTTCATCATCGTGGGGTCGAGCGAGTGAGAGCGGCGACCGCATAGGCGGCGATGCCCGTTCCGTCGCCCGTATAACCCATCCCTTCGCTCGTTTTCGCTTTAACACTGACCGCGTCGATTTCGATGCGTAGCACCTCGGCCAGCCGCGCTCGGATCGCCTCCAAATGCGGCGCGAGCTTGGGCGCTTGCACGACGACCGTCGCATCGACGTTGCCGATCTCGTATCCGCGCTCGCGCACCATGTCCGCGCAGGTTTGCAACAAGAGCATCGAATCGACGCCCTTCCAACGCGGGTCGCTATCGGGGAAGTGTACTCCGAGATCTCCGAGGGCGCATGCGCCGAGCAGGGCGTCGCCGAGCGCGTGGGCCAGGGCGTCCGCGTCCGAATGTCCCAGGGGCCCGCGCTCGAACGGAATCGTAACGCCTCCCAAAATAAAGGGGCGGTCTTCGACCAGCCGATGGGCATCGAACCCATGCCCCACGCGCAGCGCCACACTCATCCGCGCGGGAGCGCCGCTTCGCGTTCGCGCAAGATGGCCTCCGCCAGGAGCTCGTCCCCCCGAACGGTCACCTTAAAATTATCTGCGCTCGCGGGCACGATCAGCACCTGGCAGCCGATCCGCTCGAGCAACGCGGCGTCGTCGGTCGCTTCGAAACGCTCCGCGGCGGCGGCATCGTGCGCGCGACGCAGATCCGCGAGCGTGCCGAATTGCGGCGTTTGCGCGGCCCAAAGCTCGGAGCGGTCGAGCGTTTTCACGACGGCGGACGTACCGGGCACGACCACCTTGATCGTATCGGTTACCGCTTTCGCTAGAAGCACGCCCGTGCCGGGTTTCGTCAAAGCCATCGCCGCGCGCACATCGCCCACATTCACGAGCGGACGTGCTCCGTCGTGGACGAACACCGCCGTACACCTGGCCGGAGCCGCGGCGACGGCATTGCGCACGCTTTCTTGACGCGTCGCACCGCCTGCAACGACGATCGTCCTCAGCCGTGGCGCGGACGCCGCCGCGAGCGCCGCCATCGTTTCCAGATGTTCCGCTTCGGTCGCGATGACGAGATCGTCGAGTTCCGCCATCGCGCCGAACGCGGCGAGCGACCACGCGACGAGCGGCCGATCCGCGACGAGCGCCAGTTGCTTCGGGCGCCCGAAGCGCAAGCCGCGCCCGGCGGCGACGACGATCGCTGCGAACTTCACACAACCACGCGCTTGACTCTAGCGAAGATCATGCGCCCGGCGACCGTTTGCAACACGCTCGTGACTTGCACGTCGGTATCTTCGCCGATGAGACGGCGCCCGTTCTCGACGACGATCATCGTCCCGTCGTCGAGATAGCCGACGCCCTGATGCGCTTCCTTGCCGTCGCGCACGATCGTCACGTGCATCTCTTCACCAGGTAGAACCACGGGCTTCACGGCGGCGGCGAGCTCGTTGACGTTGAGCACCTGCACGCCTTCGACGTGCGCGACCCGATTGAGATTATAATCGGTCGTTACGAGCTTCGCACCACGTTCGCGCGCCATCCGCACGAGTTTCGCATCGACACCGCTGAGGTCGCGATAATCTTGTTCGGCGATGTCGAGCTGCATCGTCTCTTGCAATTTGGTCAAGACTTCGAGGCCGCGCCGGCCGCGCGTGCGCTTGATCGGATCGAGCGAATCTGCGATCAACTGTAATTCCTGCAGCACGAAACGCGGCAAGATGAGCGGACCTTCCAAAAAACCGCTTGCGGTAATTTCGAGTATCCGGCCGTCGACGATAACCGAGGTGTCGATCAGTTTCGCGATCGCCGCAGTAGCGCGCGGACCGAGCGACGGCGGCGCGGCCGCAAGGATGCTCTGCTTTGCGCCGACGCGCGCGCCGAGATACGCGCCGAACGCGCTGAGAACGAAATAGACGACGTTCGAGACGTACGTGCCGGCGACTCCGGCGTTTGCGATCACGTCGAAGAGGACGTTTTTGACCAGGAACGCGACGACCAGGCCCACGATCAGTCCGATCGCTCCGCCGAGGATTTCGCCCGGCGTCAACCGGTCCATCGTGCGCTCGACCGTTTCCAGTTCGACCTCGAACAACGTTTGCGCGTACGGTGCGACGAAAAGCCCCGCGACCGAACCGAGCACCGGCACGGCGAGCGTGAGGGCGAGCAGCCAGCCTTGACTTGCCACATGCAGGGAGATCAGATGCGTGTACGCATCGCGCCCGAGCAAAAAGCCCGTGACGGCGAAGACGACCATGAACGAGATGCGCAGCAGCGTTCTCGACATCAGGCGCCCGCGAACGTGACGAACGCGCCGCACACGTCGTTCGCGATGAAGCGCCCGCGCCGGGTCAGCCGGACGTGCGTCCGAGTCACGTCGATCGCTCCCGCCGCACGCATCTCATCGAGCACCGGCCGGTAAAATTCGTGAAAATCAACGCGATACCGTTCCTCGAAAGCGGCGACTTCTACCCCTTCCGCGGTCCGCAGCGCGAGCATCGCCGCTTCGCCCAGTCGCGCCGCGCCCTCGAGACGTTCGTCGTCCCCCGGAATCGGGGCGCCGGCGGGCGCCGCGGCGAGATAAGCCGCGAGGTCGCGCGTGTGGACGGAACGCACGCCCGCCAGGTACGAAGCCGCGCCCACGCCTAAACCGACGTAATCGCCGTTAGCCCAATAGTTCGCGTTGTGCGCGCAGCGCGCTCCCGGACGGGCAAAATTACTGATCTCGTAGTGTTCGAATCCGGCGCATACGAGCGTATCGATGGCGAGGCCGTAGAGTTCGGCCTCCAGGTCGTTCGAGGCGAAGTCGGCCGGCCGCCGCGCGTACCAGCTCGCGAAAGGCGTGCCGTCTTCGATCGTCAGGCCGTACGTCGACACGTGCGCGGGTTCGAGAGCGAGTGCGGCGGTAAGGGAAGCTTGCCACGACGCCGGCGTTTGGCCGGGCGCCCCGAAAATCAGATCGACCGAAATGTTCGCGATTCCGGCCGCGCGGGCAGAGCGGACCGCCTCGTCGACGTCCGCCGCCGTGTGGCGCCGTCCGAGCGTTTCGAGTTCCCCCGCAGCGAACGACTGCACGCCGAACGACACGCGGTCGATTCCCGCGCGCCTATACGTTTCAAAAACTTCGGGCGTGCAGAGCGCACGGTCCGGGTTCATTTCGATCGTGATTTCGGTGAAGCCGGCGGGAGCATAGCGCTCCTGCAGGCGCGCGACGAGCGCCGCGATGGCCGTCGGAGCGTACGTGTTCGGCGTTCCGCCGCCGAAGAACAGCGTGCGCGCCTCGAGATGCGGGGCTCGGGCAATTTCCGCTTCGAGCGCGGCGAGATAGTGCGTTGCGGCGGTGCGCCGCACCGGCCATTTCGCGAAATCGCAATATGGGCAGACGTACGGACAGAACGGGAGATGAACGTAGATGCCGCCGCCCGCGCGGGACGTTGCGATGTTAAGCTTCCTTCGCTTCTTTCGTATCGACGGCTTCGATCGGCACGATGAGCTCCGCGATGCGCCCGACGACGTCTTCGCGCACTTCGGCGACGGCCGCGCGAATGGCGCTGTGCACCGCGACTCGCCGTGCGCGGCCGTGCGCCACGATGCAATTTCCGCGCAAGCCGAGCAGCGGCGCCCCGCCATAATTATCGTAACCGATCTTCTCGCGCACGCGCCGCAGCGCAGGCCGCGCGAGCAGCGCGCCGAGCTTCGTCAATGGGCCGCTCGCTTTGACTTCGTTAACGACGATTTCGCCGATCAGCGAAGCCGCGCCCTCGGAAAGCTTGAGCATGACGTTACCGACGAAACCGTCGGTGACGAAGACGTCGGCAACATTTTCGAAAACGTCTTTGCCCTCGACGTTCCCGATAAAGTTGAGCCCCGAACGATCGAGCAAGTTCGCGGCTTCGATCGTTTGAGCGTTACCTTTGACGCGTTCTTCACCGACGGAGATGATGCCGACTTTCGGATTAGCGATGCCGAGGACCGCGCGCGCATACGCGCTGCCCATCACGCCGAACTGCGCGAGCCACTCGGGCCGGCAATCGACGTTCGCGCCGCTGTCGAGCACGACGACGGGCCCGCGTTTAGCGGGATACACGACGGCGATCGCCGGCCGCGCGACTCCGGCGATCGTCCGCAAGCGCACGAGCGCGATCGCGAGAAACGCACCGCTATTACCGGCGGACACGACGGCGTCTGCCTTCCCGTCGCGGACGAGGTTGACCGCGATCCCGAGCGACGTATCGTCGCTATTGCGCAGCGCCGCGGCGGGGTTGGCATCCATCGGTACGGCGCGTGGCGCGTGCACGACTTCGATCGCGACGCCTTTGCTCTGCGCCAGCAGCGGCCCCAGGCGCGCCTCATCGCCGACGAGCTGGATGCGACTGCGGCCTTCCCGTGCGGCTAAAACCGCACCCGCGACGATTTCTTCAGGGGCGTGGTCGCCGCCCATCGCATCCACGGCGATCCGCGGACTTCTACCGTTCACGAAAACTCACAATCCCTTACAGCCGCAAGCGCGTTCGTCTCGTCAGGCATCGGGCGGGGGTTCTCCTGCCGTCCCGCGTGTTGCGTGAGCACGGCGGCCGTGCTAAACTCGGAAGGTTGCCCCCGCCGCCGTTGGAGCGGGAGTTCGTGTCGTTAGAGGATTGAGATCGAGATGGCCAAGCGCTGCGACGTTTGCGGAAAAGGCCCAATGGCGGGGAATAACGTCAGCCACGCCATGAATAAGACCAAACGTCGCTGGCTGCCGAACTTGCAACCGGTCCGGGTCGATGATCGCGGCACGCACATGACGCTGAAAGTTTGTACGCAGTGCTTGCGCTCGCGGCGGGTAAAACGCGCCGGCTGAGGTCGGCCGCATCTGCGTGCTAAGTTCCGGCTTCTCGGGCTCTTAGCGGCGCTCGCCGGGTGCGGGAGACCCGATACGCACACGCTGGCTGCGAACGCCGATCGGTCGTACGGTACGCTGGCATTCACGTGGCTCGAGGGCCACGAGCCTTCGAAGGTCGTCGCGTGGAACGTTGCGCCGGAGCTCCTTCGCTCGCTGCTACCTGCGGCGGACGTTCGGCCCGCACTCGACGATCGACCATGCGCGCAGGCGTCCCGCGAGCATGCCGCACTCGTGTTGATCGGCCGCGCAGGCGAGCGCACGCGTCGGGATTATGCCCTAGGCTGCGGCGTCATCCTCTATCGCGACGGCGGGGCGGTCGTCGTCGCGCCGCTGCCTTGAACGAGATATCCGGCCGCGTGCAGAAACGGTCCGCCTTCCTTCGCGTTGTACGTTCCGGGCAATAACGTCACTTCGTGGCGACCGCCGGCCGGCCAACTGAGCGCGAAGAGCACCGAGTTGGGAAAACGCCGGCCTGAGGACGACTTGTTCTGCCATGCCCCGGTGCGGTCCATCGTCTCCACGTTGTCGACGATGATCCGAGCGTGGCCGGGCTCGCAGCAAACGTCCCCGATCGTTCCGATCAGCGCGAAGCCGGAACCCACAAACCGAATGGTCGCAGGCAGGCTCGTAATCGCGTGCCGCACAAAGACGGCGGCTTGCCACGCCGCAGCCCGCGGCGTGCCCCCGGGCTCGAGCGCAGCGGCGGCCACCTCCGACGCGAACCCGCCGCTGGTCTGCCAGGCGGTCACGGCCGCTGCGGGGGGCGGTCCGCCGAAGAATCGGCCGTACGTGCCATCGACTTTACGCGCCGAATATGCGGCGGACGCGTTCGCAAGCAGCCAGCTCCGAGCGAAGTCAACGTGTTCTTGCGCCGCGAGAACGAGCATCGCCTCGACCAGCGGTTCCGCCAGATCGTTCTCCGCCTGCATGTTCATGAACGCGCCGCTCGGATCCGACAGGCGCCGAGTGACCGCGCGCGCCGTTCCGAGCGCCTCGGCTCGATACGTTTCGTCGCCCGTCGCATGGTAGAGCGCGATGCCGTTCCAGATCATGTTGCCGTTGACGGATGCGAAGAAACGATGCGGCACTTGAACGCACCTACGGCCGTCGTCGAAGACGTACACCGAGTACAGCGACATCTCGGGATCCATGAAATGTCGCCGGATCGCGTCGTAACGCGCGACTGCGACCTGCAGATACTGCGCGTCGTGCGTGGCGTCGTACAACAGGAGCGCGGCTTTTACACCGTTGGAATCGGTTTCGAGCGTTTTGAGGTGATTGCCGCGCCCGAACGGGCGCTGGTAGCGGATTTCGGGACAAGCGCCGAGTCCGTAGACGTTCGATCCTTCCACCGCTCGGAACGCGGCTATCGCCTTGGCGAGCGCGACCGCGTTACCCGGGTCGACCTCGTGTTCGCGGGCGGCGGCCACCGAATCCCAAAGCGGAGCGTCGCTCCAAAGCACGCAGCTCGGGCCGTCGCAGGGTGGAAGGTAGCTCCGCGCGGTGCGCGATAACGCCGCGAGGATCGCCACGACGCTCGGGTCGCGGGACGTGCGCCAGCGCAGGTACAGCGTATTGGTGAGCGAGTCCGAACCCCAATCGCTGTTGTGCACCCAACACTGCGTCTGCGGGCAATCGCGCCACAATCCGTCTCCGTTATAGTACGAGCGCAACAGCGTCCGGGTGGCGTCGGTCGCGAGAACGCCGTACGTCGGGGATCCACCAGCGCGCGCGGCCTCGGCGGCGCGCGACGAAGACATTTGCCGAGGCTCCAGCTCCGCCGGTCGCGCGACGCACGCCGCAAGCGCGAGCGAAGCGAACGCGAAGGTCAGGCTGCGAGAACGCGCTTTCATTCCCACGTCATCTTGACGTACTACATCGGTATTTCGATTGCGCTAGTTGACTATTGCGAGCCTCCGGACGCGAAATGATCGAAGCCGGCCGCCGCCAGAGGGCGCTCTCCATCACCGTCGCGCGCACGAAGGCCGCGAACGGCCTCGAGCCGGCCCACGGCGAGCAGCGGGCGGCCGAAGCGGCGAGCGAAACGGCGCGCGAGGTGCGCGAACGCGCGCGGCGCGACCGCTACGAGCAATTCGAAATCCTCGCCGCCGTCGAGAGCATAGGCGCGAGCGTCCCCTCCGGCGGCGGACGCCACGGCAGCGGCCGACGGATCGACCGGCACTCGCTCGATCGCCGCGCCGCATCCGCTTGCCGCGGCGAGACGTCCGAGGTCGGTCGAGAGACCGTCCGAGCTGTCCATCATCGCATTTACGTTAGCTGAAGCGGAAAGCCAACGTCCCTCCGCAACGCGCGGCTGCGGAGTAGCGAAGGCCGCGAGTGCCGTCCGCCGCGAGTCCTCGTCGAGCGCGAGAACGCCTTGCTGCCGCAGCACTTCCAGCCCCGCACGGCTCGCTCCGAGCGCCCCGGTGACCGCTAAGACATCGCCCGGGCGCCCGCCGCTGCGGCGTTTGAGCCGGGAACGCGAAACCTCGCCGACCACGGTCAGCGCGAGCGTCACTGCCGGCGCGCGTACGAGGTCCCCGCCGACGATGCACGCGCCGTGCCGCTCGGCGAGCGCCGCCATGCCGCGATAGCATTCGAGAATCCAACTTTCGGTCGTCTGCGGCGCGACGCCGAGAGCGACCGTGACGAGTACCGGACGAGCGCCCATCGCGGCGATGTCCGAGAGATTCGCCGCCATCGCACGATGGCCGATTGTCCGCGCGTCCAGCTGCTCGCTTGCGAAGTGCACGCCGTCGACAAGCGCGTCGGTCGTGATGACCGACAAATGCGAACGCGAAGGTTGCCAGACGGCCGCATCGTCGCCGATCCCCAGAACGATCGGACGCGGTCCCGGCACGCGCCCGCGCGCGGGCGCCTCGACGATCTCGCGAAGCGCCGCCACGAGCGTGTCCTCGGTCACGGCCTCAGTGCGCGTCTTTGGGCAGCAGATGCGGAGGCGGCGAAGCTCGTGGGGGCTTCGGCCCCATAATTTGGTTTTCTTGAACGGGCGGTTCCACGCCAAGCTTCGTCGAGCTGATCAACTCGTTGTTGACGAAAACGTCGAGCTCCGCCGTTCCCACGGCGGTCACGTTGAAATCCAACTTCTGCTTCGGCTGCGCGTACGCGTCGTACAGATTCCACGTACCGGTCGCATCGCGCACTTGCACCCGCACGATCGGCGTCTTATCGCCGCTCGGTCCGCCCGCATCTGCAGGCACCGCCGCCGTGGCGTGGACTTGGCGGATGAGATACCCCGCTTCGCGCGGCCCGGCGCTCACTTGCAGCGACAGCAATTGCGACGGATCGATCTGCGTTCCGCCGGAGGGATTCTGACGAACGACGCTGCCGCGCGGCGGCCCGAAGCGACCGAACGGCGTCCACACGATCTGCCCGAGATGAATGTGCGCGTCCTCCGCCGCCTGGCGCGCTTCCGCAATCGACATATTGACGAGATTCGGCACGCGCACGAGGCTCGGTCCGCCTTTCGATATCTCGACGTTGACGACCGACCCGAGCCGGACCGACGACAGTGGCGGCGGCTCCTGGGATACCACGCGGTTGGCGGGCACCTCGTCGTTTACGACGGTCTTTACTTTACCCAACTGCAGTTTTGCGTGCGAGAGGTCGAGCCCGACTTCGCGCATGGATTCGTATCTCAAGTCGGGCATCGGAAAAATCTGCACGCCGGTCGACACGACGAGCGATATCTGACGACCTTCGCGGACCTGCGTGCCGGGCGCCGGATCTTGACGCATAACGACGTCCTTGGGAAAACGGTCGCTCGGCGTGCGGCGCACGACGGTGGCTTTGAGATGCGCGCGGTCGCTCGACGCGATCGCATCGGAGAGCGTCTCGCCGACGAGCGTCGGCGCACCGACCGCTTTAGCAGACGGCGCGAGAAAATCTTGAATCGCCCGACCGAACCACACCGCGACGCCCACGAACAGCGCGAGTGCCAGCGCGAAGTACCAATCTTGCGCCCACCAGGGCCGCCGGCGCACCCTCGCCCGCTGCGTCGCTTCGGCCATTAACTCGAAGCGCCGAGCGCTTCGAGTTGCGCCGGATCGAGTTCGGCATTCGAATAGACGCGCTGCACGTCTTCGTGTTCCTCGAGCGCGTCGAGGAGCGTAACGACGTCGCGAAATTCGCTGCCGGTCGGCGCGACCGTCTGCTTCGGCTCGACGCCGAGCACCATGCCCGTCACTCGCAGCTTGTTGTGCAACAGTGCTTTGCGCACCGCCGCGAGTTCCGACGGCTCAGTGAAGACGAGCGAACGGCCCTCGCTGCTGCCGTCGTCGTAACGGACGTCGACGACTCCATCGACGAGGGCCGCCTCCGTCAACGCATCCTCGTCGAGCTTGCCATGCTCGATTTCCACGACGCCGCGCGGTTCGAAAATCCAAGCGACGGAGCCCGTTTCGCCGAGCATGCCGCCGTGCCGGCTGAAGAGATAGCGTAGTTCGGAAGCGGTCCGGTTACGGTTGTCGGTCGCGGCATCGATGACGACCGCGACGCCGGCTGCGCCGTAGCCCTCGTAGCGAATTTCTTCGATGTCTTTCGCGCCGTCGGCGCCCGTCGCGCGAGCGATCGCCCGTTTGATGTTGTCTTGCGGAACGTTATGCTCGCGCGCTTTTTCGACGGCCATCTTCAGGCGATAATTCGCCTCGGGATCGGGCGAACCGCCCTTGGCCGCGATTATGATCTCCTTCGATAGCTTCGTAAACAGCGCCCCGCGCTGCGCGTCGACTTTGCCTTTCTTGAGTTTGATATTGTGCCATTTCGAATGTCCCGACATCGTGCCCCTCCGCTACACCCACTGGTTCTTCATGAGGGCGTGCCACATACGCGCATCCCACACATTCCACGGAACGTGCGAACCTGCGAGGATAGGATAAAAGAAAACGAACAGGCCGACGACGACCGCGAGATAGCCGCCGACCGCGAGTTTGGGCCAGGCATACGTCGTGCCGAGCCGCCGGCCGTAGCCCCAAAGCCGCTGCAACAGGACGGCATTCGCAAGACAAATGATCGCGAGATTCGGAAAGAAATGGTACTCGAACGAAACGCGCGGGGAAAGTATCCACGGCAGCCATTGAAGCAGATACGCAGTAGCCAAGAGCGCGTAACCTTTATTGCGCTCACGCCAAGCGAGCAGCGCGACGAGCGGTATCGAAACGAGACCGAGCCACCACACCGCGGGGTTCGGTATCGCGATGATCTCGGCGACACAGCAAGCGAGCGGATCCTGCGTCGCAAGTCCGGTGCGAAAATCGTGGTAATAATACGAGATCGGCCGCAGGATGAACGGCCACTGCCACCATTTGGAACCGTACGGGTGCGTCGCGGTAAGGTCGTAATGATAGCCGAACATCTGCTGCTGCAGGGCGACGAGATCGCCGAGATTGTGCCCGAGGCGAAAATACGGTATGTAGCACAGCGTATAGATCGTCGCCCCGACGAAGAGCATCGTCGCGACGACGAGGTCGACCGAGAATCCGAAAGGATTGCCCCAACTCGCCGGCCGCGCCACGGCGTTCGCGCGACCGACGGCGCGCAACAGCACGTTCCAGTACCGCTGCGCCGCGACGGCCGCGGCCAGGCCCCAGATGACGAAGAAATCGAACAAGCCGTTCCATTTGGACGCGGCGAGACAGCCGGCGCAGACCGCTAAAATCCACAGCCAGCGCGCGCCGTCGTGCGTCCCGTCGATCGTCGCGGCGCCGGCTTGCATGGTGCCCGTCGGGGCGAACTGCGCATCGCCGTCGGCCGTCGAGTAGCGCACCGCGCCCGTTCGTTCGTACGTAATGCGTATATCGTCGTCGACATAAACGAGGCCATCGCGTTCGGTCTGCGTCGCCTCGCCCGCCACGATCGCACCACGCCTCGGAACCGACGCCCCGTCGAACGCGAGCAGCGTCCCGCCCCGCACGCGCGAACCTTCGGCATACGATGTCACTAGGGCCGGTTGCAGAAAGCGCGGCAGCAAGAAGCGCACCGCGACGTACCCGCCGCACGCCGCGTACAGAAACGCTACAACGTGTGCGGCAGAGCTTTGGCCGTTCGCCGCGAGCATCGAAAACGCGGTCGCTCCGGCTAGGACCGCGCCGAGTGCCAATGCGTACGCCCCCGAGCCGCGAGCTTCGAAGGCCGGCGCGACCCGCACTTGGCTCGCGATCCAAAAACGATAGAACGCGTACAACGTCAGGAGCGCGAAGAACGCGACCGTTATTTCCGGCGTCGCGATGCGCGACTGCACGAAATGGAAGCCGTCGAAGAGCAGCATCCCGGCGGCTATGCATGCAAACGCCGTCGAACCGAGTAAGCGCTTCGCGAAACAGTAGATAACGAACACCATCACAGCGCCGATGATCAGATTGAGAAAACGCCAACCGTGCGAGGTGTCGCCGAGGCCGTGCATGCCGCCGAACAGCGTCATCGACAACGTGATCCAGAGCTTCGTCAGCGGCGGATGGGTGAACTCGAAGATCTCTTTGTGCGTGAGATATTCTTCGCCCGCGCGAGCGTAGTAGATCTCGTCGAAAATCTTTTCCGACGGCCAGGCGTAGCCGATGAACGTCACCACAAACGACGCCACGGTGAACCCGGCGGCAAGCAGCCAATCCCGCAGCGTCATCGCCGCCGTGCCTTCGAGCGGTGAGAACCAGCGCCGCACGCGCGCCGCTTGCGTCGACATCGCGGCGCCGAGATGGACGTTCTGCAAAGCGTCGCCGCCCAGACCCAGATACACGTAGCCCAGATAGAAAAAGACCGCGACGTTGAGCAGGGAAGCCGGCCGGCTGAGCAGCGGCATCAGGTCGCTCGGATCGACACCCGCCACGTGCTGATCCATCACGCGCAGGTAATACAGCGAGTACGCGAGATTTCCGAGCAGCGTGAGCGATAAGGCGATCGCCGCGTAGAGATAACGTCGGCGGTAGAAGATCAGCGGCGTCGCGAGCAGCACGGCATTGAACACGTAGCGCTCGTGCATGCGGGTCGCAAGGACGAAGTAGCCGAGCGAAAGGATCATCGCCGCTTCCAACAACGCGACGGAATCGCGCCGCTGGACGAAACGCGAGACGACGAGTCCGAGGGCGGCCACACACAGGCCGATGCCCCATGCATACAAAGGCAGTCCGATTGCATGACCGCCAAGCGACCAATTGGGGATGACCGTACTGTCGGGACTCCAAAAGTGCCCGTTGCCCATCACGTACAAGTTGAACGCATTGACCGAGTTGTACGCATACACGCCCGAGGCGTACGAATAGCGGCCGAACAGCCAGGTGAACTCCGCGAGCGCATTCGGATTGAGATTGAACGCGAATGCGGCGGCATACGCGAGCGCAAACGATGCGAGTAAGCCGAGGCCCGTCGCGTACGCTCGCAGCAGACGCAGCGCCCGGTCGTCCGTCGTGAAGATATAAGCGACGTACAGCGGCGCGATGACGACCGCGGGAGGTTTGATCAGCACCGAATATGCGAGCAGCAGCCACGCGCCGACGATCGAGAACGTCGCGGCGCGACCGGATCGACGCTCCGAGTCGAGCATCAACAGCAGCGAACCGAGCGTGAAGCCCGCCGCCACGGAATCCACCTGGCCCCAATACGCAGAAATGAAGATCGTCGCCGGATTGAACGCAAACGCTGCCGCGGCAGCAAACGCCCAGGCGACCGAAGCGAAGCGCCGCACGATCGCGTAGATCAAGACGGTATCGACGAGGTCCATGGCGATGCCGGGCAGCTTGACGGCAATCTTGAGAAGACCGTACGTCGGGTCCGAATGCACGAGCAGTTTATACGCATGCCCGACGAACCACAGAACGAAAAAATATCCGGGCGGATAATCTGCGAAGCCGGCATTTGCGAAGAACTCCGGTAGCGGATGCGCCGCAAGCGTCAGCGACCAGCTTTCGAAGGTCGACACGTCGTTCTTGAAGCCATCGGCGCCGATGAACGCCAAGCGCACGAGCAATCCGAGCACGAGCAGACCGCCGAGCGCGAAGGGCGTCGCGGACGTCCTGCCGCTCTGTGCGCGTTCGATGAGGGCGGGTGTGGCCAGCCGCTCGCTACGCAACGCGGCGGGCGCCTTGCGCTAAGAACGCGCGAATCGTCCCGCGCACGTCGATGG
>JALYUE010000150.1 GCA_030853925.1 Vulcanimicrobiota bacterium
GCGCGGCGCCCCAATTCCATAATGCCGCCAGTTTGCAAGTTCGTACAGCGCTTCGACGTGTTCGACCGCAGCTGCTTCTTCGAGCAGCGCGACGATGCGCGACACGTTCGCCTCGGAATACCTCGCGGCCAGCGCACGCGCATTGCGGTACATCGAGTCGGCCGCAGTATCCATGCGGACCGACTTCGATGCGCGTGCGGAGCGCCCTCGACTATTGCCGGTGCATGCCTTCGCCCGGGCCGCCGACGTGAGCGAGATTGTGCAAGATCACGGTGCCCGCGTCTTGCATCTTCGGATGCGCCGCTTCGGCCGCTTCGCGCTGTTGCATGTGCTGCTGCATGTTCGCGCGCTGTTCGGCCGTCATGGACGCTTCGAACTGCGCGTGTTGGGCCTGCATCGCGCTGTGCATCGCCGTGCGCGTGGCGGAGGCAACATTCAGGACGGCTTGTTTTTCGCCGGGCGATAGGAATGCGTCGATCTGGCGGGCCGCCGCCATCGGATCGGGATTGCTCGCGGTCGCAAGCCCGCCGACGATATTCGCCACCATGGTGCGATGCTGGGGCGAGAGTGCGGCTAGCATTTGGGTGCGCGCCTGCTGATGCAACTGACGCATCTGTGCGTGCATTTGCTGCATGGCGGCAAAGCGCTGCGGATCGGGCGCCGTTACGGCGGCGCCGGACGGTGGACCGGCCGGCGGCTGCTGAGCAGCGGCGAGCGACGGCGCGAGACAGAGGGTGAAGGCTAGAAGACCTAAGCGTTTCATAGACTCAAGCTATCACGTCCGTCTTAGCGCATGCTGAGAGGCGGCCGTGCGGTGCGCTTGGGAAGGTCGAGCTTCCGAGAGGCGGTAAGTCGTGGCGATGGCCGGCTCGCTGCCGTTTTTAGATCTTCCCATCGTGCTCGCGCCGATGGGCGGCGCCACGACCGTGCGGCTCGTCAGCGCCGTCAGTAATGCGGGCGCTTTCGGCATCTTGCCGTGCGCATATCTCACGCCGGAGCAGATTACCGCACAGATTACCGCGTTACGTAGCGAGACGTCCCGGCCGTTCGGCGTGAACGTGTTCGTCGAGCATCCGCCATACGCGGCGGGCGAACGAGCGTTGTCCGTCGCGCACGAACGTCTGCGGCCGTATCGTGAAGAACTGCGAATCGCCCAGCCCTCCGCTCCGGCGACGCCTCCGGATCGATACGCGCGGCAAATCGAAGCGATTCTCGAAGCGAAGCCGGAGGTCTTTACGTTCACCTTCGGTATTCCGGATGCGTCGACGTTACGACGCCTGCACGACGCCGGCGTCTTGACGCTCGGCACGGCAACGACCGTCGACGAAGCACGCGCGCTTGCGGCGGCCGGCGTCGATGGAATTTTCGCGCAAGGCGCCGAGGCGGGCGCTCACCGCGGCACGTTCTTGGCTGACGTCGAAGAATCGCTGATCGGCACGCTCGCGCTCGTACCGCAGGTCGTCGACGCAACCGGATTGCCGGTGATCGCGGCCGGCGGAATTGGTGACGGCCGCGGAGTCGCGGCCGTCCTCGCACTCGGCGCGGTCGCAGCGGCGCTCGGTACGTCGTTTCTGCTCGCAGACGAATCCGGTATCGCCGGCGCCTATCGCGACGTGCTGCGCAGCGAGCGGTCGCAACACACCGGGCTCACCCGCGCGTTCTCCGGCCGCGCCGGACGCGCAATTCCGAACCGCGTTACGCTCGAACTGCGCGATTCGAGCGACATCGCGCCGTACCCATTTCAAAACGCGATGACGCGGGATATTCGCACGGCTGCCGCCGACCAGGGCCGCGCCGAATTCCTCTCACTCTGGGCCGGCCAAGCGGCAATTCTCGCAAAGTCGGAACCGGCCGCGACGATCGTCGCGAACGTGATGCTCGAAGCTCGCGCCGCCCTTGCGGCGGCCGAAGCGAAAATACGCTTCCATGGACGGCACGTTTGAGCTCGCGACCACAGTAGACGCGCGCGTTCCCGTTTGCAAATGTGACGCGGACCACGCGCGACTGCGGGCGACAGCGATAACGCAGCGCACAGTATTTCCCAGGCTCGAACGAATCGCGCTTTCGCGCCGTCTATCACTGCAGCGCATGAACGCGAAGCGAGCCCGTGTATGCGAAGCCGGCTGTGCGTCGATTGCGAAAAAAGGGCCTCTAAACGATGCTATTCATTGCCAATGTCTTACTATGCTGCGGAATCGGCGCGAACGACATCGCGTGTGGTTCCCGGCGATGAGAAGCCCGAGCTTCGTCGTGCGAGGCGAGAATGCCGCGAAGGTGCCCGGCGATCCATGTGGAGCGTACTCACCCGAGGGACACCGCTGCACCGTGGCCGACGGCAACCACGCAGACCACGAGATGCACGTACCGCTGCGAGAGTGGCGCTTCATCAACAAAGACGATGCGCGTACCGTCGGCTTGCCGGTGGGTCTCGTCGCAACCGACCGGCTTAGCGGCGCTCATTTCGTCGTCGTCGCGCGCTGGCCCGCGGCGATGCAACGGCGCAGCGAGCGCCGGCGCGTCCATCGACTGCGGCCATAGCGATGACTGCATTCGCAGCAGATACCATGACCTTTCGGTAGGAGCGCCGCACAGGGCGCTTTCGCAGCGAGCCGAATCAGCCGCCGATGAAAGCGGCAGTATTCGATGCGCCCGGTCGACCTCTCACGGTCGAGAATATCGCCGACCCGGTGGCCGGAGATGCCGATCTCGTCGTCGCGATTTCGGCTTGCGGGATCTGCGGGTCCGACTTGCATTTGGCCGATGCCGACGGCACGCGTGGCATGCCGCCGCTCCCGCACGGAACGGTGATGGGGCATGAGTTTTCCGGGACCGTCGTCGACGCGGGGCGCTTGGTCCGCGCCGAATGGGCGAACGGAACGCGGGTCACGGCGTTGCCGACGCTCGGCTGCGGGCGGTGCGCCGCGTGCCTTTCCGGAGCCGGTTCGCGTTGCGCGGTAGGCGCCGCGATCGGCCTCGGTGCAGCGCCCGGCGCGTATGCTGAATTCGTCCAGGTTCGAGCGCTCGAGACGATGCGAGTCCCCGAGAACGTGACCGATCGTGAAGCGGCGACGGTCGAACCGCTTGCCGTCGGTCTGCGCGCCGTTCGGGCCGCCGCGCTCGAGCGCGGCGACGACGTCCTCGTCCTCGGTGCGGGCCCGATCGGACTCGCCGTCGCGACGTGGTGCCGTTTCTTCGGCGCTCGTCGCGTCATCGTTAGCGATCTCGTACCTGCACGGCTCGCTACTGCCGAGTCGATGGGCGCGACCGACATCGTCGACGCGAGCGCGCAAGACGTCGCCATGCGTATCGCATCGATCGCGCCGAACGGGCCGCGCGTCGTGTTCGAATGCGTCGGCCTTCCGGGAATGCAGCAGTTGGCAATGACGCACTCTTCTCAAGATGGGCGCGTTATTATCGTAGGCGTCTGCATGGAGATTGATCGGATCATGCCGATCCAAGCGCTCATGAAAGAGCTGACGGTGAAGTATGTGTTGCGTTACGAGCGTGCGGACTTTTCGCTCGCGCTCGACATGCTCGCCGCGGGCCGCATCACGAGCACGCCGATGATGTCGGGCAGCGTCGGTTTCGACACGTTTTCCAAGACGTTCGAGACCATGAAGACCTCGAAGGCCGAGTGCAAGGTGTTCCTTGAACCGGCTTCTCGATGAACGTCAAAGAGTTATTCTCGGTTTCCGGCAAAGTCGCGCTCGTAACGGGCGGCAGCCGCGGAATCGGCGAGATGATCGCGCGCGGATTCGTCGCGAGCGGCGCGCGCGTGTACGTCAGTTCCCGCAAAGCCGAGGCGTGCGAGGCGCTGGCCGCGGAGCTTTCGCACGAAGGCGAGTGCATCGCGTTGCCCGCCGACCTCGGGCGTATGGACGAAGTAGAGCGGCTCGCCGCCGAGTTGCGCAAGCGCGAACCCAAATTGCACGTCTTAGTGAACAACGCCGGCGCCGCGTGGGTCGAACCGATCGAGACGTTCAGCGAGCGTGGTTGGGACCGCGTCGTCGACCTCAATCTCAAAGCGATGTTCTTCTTGACGCAGCGTCTGCTCGGCGCACTCGAGGCCGCCGGAACTGCGGACGATCCCGCGCGCATCATCAACGTCGGCTCGATCGACGGCATCGGGCCACCGGCGCTCTCGACGTTTTCATATTCGGCCTCGAAGGCCGGCGTACACCAACTCACCGGGCATCTGGCACGCTTTCTCGGGCGACGCCATATCACCGCAAACGCGATCGCGCCCGGCTATTTTCCGACGACGATGACCGCGGGCGCCAAAGACAACGAGGCGGAACTGCTCGAGCACGTTCCGCTCGGACGGCCCGGACGTCCGGACGACATGGCCGGCACCGCGCTCTTTCTCGCTTCGCGCGCCGGCG
>JALYUE010000155.1 GCA_030853925.1 Vulcanimicrobiota bacterium
CCACCCGCCCGCGCGCACAAACGTAGCGATGTCCGGCTCGGCGTTGCCGAGCGCGACACTTCCCGTTCCGGCGATGACCACGGTACCGGCGCCGCCGTCCAAGGCGCCGGCGTGCGCGGTTTCGGTATCGTGAAAAGTCTGAAAGCAATCGGTGCGCGGCCAGAAATCGGGCTCGGGCGAAATGCCGCGATCGAAGCCGCTAAGTCCCGCGACGATCGCGCTAAAGCGCGTCGCTCGCGGCAGGTGGGCCGCATCGAGGGCCGCGGCGAGCGCGCCTTCGAGCGCGGCCGCTTGACGCATCGAGTCCCGCGCTTCGCCGACGAGATCTGCCGGAGGTCCGGAGCCTCGCGCGAGGATCCGGTACTCGTCTCCGATCGCCGCGGTCGTGGAGCTTTGACCGCCGTCGATGCCGGCGTACAATTTCATACGAGCCCGCGTAGTGCGGCTTCATAGCGACGCGGGTCGACTCCGCACACGGCGTGCGCGTGCGCGTGCGCAGCCGCTTCGCTCGACCCGGGATGCGCGCGATGATAGCGCTCGTGCGCGACCGCGCAGGCCACAAAGCGTCGCGCTTCGGCCTCGCCGAGAACCGCCCGCACGCGCGCGACCGCCCGCAGATTGACGGCGACGGCGTCCCGCTCCGCATCGAATTCGGCGAGCAGCGCCGCGCCGCCCCATGCGCCGAGATCGACGATTTCAACCGTCATGTCGTCGCGTCCGTCATGTCGTTTGCGTCCGTCACGACGCTGTGGCGTAAGTCGACGCCGTCTTCAACCAGCATGGCTCGCAAGGCGTCCGTGTCGACGTCGCGCGGCCGGATGCCGGTACGGGCGCACAGCGCGGCGGCGGTCCCGGCGGCTTGCCCGAGCGTCATAACCGTCGGCGTAAGACGGGTCGAAGCGAGCGCCTCGTGCGAGGTCGATATGCAGCGACCGGCGACGAGCAATCCGTCGATCGACCGCGGCAAGAGACAGCGATACGGAATCTCATAACTCGCGCCCGGCGGCAGCCGGAAGGTCGTCGTGCCAGATCCCGACGGATTATGAATGTCGATCGGATACGCGCTGCGCGCCACCGCGTCGTCGAAGACTCGGCCCTTCAGCACGTCGTCGCCGTCCAGCACGTACGCGCCGACGATGCGGCGCGATTCGCGAATACCGATTTGCGCGGCCGTCGCCGCGATGCGCGCGTTTGCGAAGCCCGGAACGTCGCGGCGGAAAAAAGCGAGTAACTGCATGGCCTGCGCGCGCGCCTCGATTTCGGCGCGCGTCAAGTCGTCGGGATCGAGCGGATCGACGTCGACCACGCGCGTCATGTTGACGCTGACCTCGTCGGGAAAAGGCGAAGCGAAGAACGAGACGAGTTCGCGTGGAACGTCGAGGTCGCCGCGGCGGCGCGCGGCGTTCCACAACTCGTAGAGCCCGGCAACCGCGGACAGCGCGGACGGCGTGCGTGCTGCCGGCGGCAAGCTCGTGCGCATTTCGTCCGGATGTTCGCGCACGTACTCCGCGGTCAGCGCGAGGTCGACGTGACTTAAGCGAAACATCAGGCTCGCCGGCTGCACGCGCCCGCGCGCATCGCCTTGCTGCAGATCGACGCCGGCCGACGCCGCGACGTAGGCATCCGCCGACGCGTCGATCGTCACGCGCGCGACGAACTCCCGCACCCCGGCGACGGTCGCAACGCGCGCTCCGCGCACGGCGCCGTCGGGTGCGCAAAGCGCGTCGAGGAAATAGGCATGCAGCAAAAGCCGAACGCCGCTCTCCGCCATCATCTCGAAAAGCAGCGCTTTGTGAATTTCCGGATCGAACGGCGTGATGGTCGCCACGTAGTCGGACGCGTCGGCAATGTGCCCGGGCGATCCGCCGAGGACGACGAGCCGCTCGACGATCTCCTGCGCGATGCCGCCCACGATGCGATCGGTGCCGGAGTGAAACGTCATCCACGGTCCGACCATAGCAGCCGTCGCCGTGCCGCCGAGAAATCCATAACGCTCGATCAGCAGCGTGCGCGCACCGTGCCGGGCCGCCGCGAGCGCCGCCGCGCAACCGGCGTTGCCGCCTCCGATAACGAGTACGTCGAAGATCGGACTTTCCTCGCCGTAGCGCTTCAGTATGTGCGCCTCCGGACGCGCCCCCGATTGTAGCATGCCGGCCGGGCGGAGGCCAGCGGCGGCGCGAGTGTCAAAGGACGCGCGGGTGCCGACTACGCGTTCGTGGCTCGGGGGAATCGCGGCAGGGGCGGCGGCGTGGGCGTTCGCGAGCGTCGACGTGTTCGCGCATCGTGGGATCGTCGACCCGCTCGACGCCGTCCTCGTCGCAATCGGCGGCATCTTCATCGCCGTGCCGCGCATCAACTCGCTGCGCGCGCGCATCCCCATCTTGGGACAGCAAGGCGTAGAAGTCTCGATCAACGCGCTGCAGCAAGCGGTCGATGTGGCATCGGCCGCATCGACGCTGGCCGTTCGCGCCGGCGATACGGCCGAGGAGGCGTCGAAGCTTTTCGAGAGTTGGTTGCGAGAATTGGATGTCTTGCTCGGAACGCTCGCTGCAACGAAGCCCGATCGCGCGACCTACGCGCGAGCGGTCTTTCGCTTCATTAATACGCGGCTCGAAGACATCTCGACGTGGGTCGGGGGCGAAAACGAAGAAGTGCGCGCCGCGCTGTGGTGGTGGAGCGCGGCCGACGGGGGCGCCTGCATCGTCGCCGCCCCGCGCATCAGCGATCGCGAGACGCTCGAACACGTCTTCACACCCGGTCGCGGCATTCTCGGGCGCGTTCTGCTCGACGGCGAACTCGAAAACCTTGCGGACGCTCCGGTCGAACTCGATTGGCAGCGCATCGCGACGACGGCGCCACGCTATCGCGGGCTGCTGTGCCTGCCGATCGTCGTACGCGGCCGCGTTGCCGGAGTCTTAACGGTCGATCGCGTCAAGGCGGAGCGCTTCGGCGACGATTCCGTACGATTCGCACGGCAAGTAGCGACGCTGATCAAACTAGCTGCCCTGCACCCGGCCGTGATGCCGAGCGACGTCTTTAGCTTGCCTTTGCCTCGAGAACTCGCAGAAGCCGAGCAACCCGCGCCTGACTTTCGGTGATTTCCCGCCGTAGGTCGTCGAGCCGCACGGGCGCAGGTGGAGCGATCGAACCGATACCGGCAGCTTGCGCGAGCGCGCGCAGTTCCGGGACGCTCGATTTGTGCTCGCGATCCGTGCCGTCCATACCGTCATAATACCCCGCGGGCGCTGCCGCGTCCAGCAGTTCGGTCGCGGCGGCGGGCGACACTTGCTAAGGCACCGAACGTATGTTCGATGACGCCTGGTCGCCCGCGGCGAGTCGGGGCATTACGTGCTTCGAAGTCGAGGCGAAATCCGTGCTGAATCGCGTGCGCGGCATGCCTTTCGGCTGGTCGATCAACCCGTATCGGGGCTGCTATCACCAATGCGTTTTCTGCTATGCCCGGCGCACGCACACGTTTCTCGAGCGCAGCGGCATCGGCGACTGGGGCTCGGTGCTATCGGTAAAGGTTAACGCACCGCAGGTCTTGCGCCGAGAACTCTCGAGCCCGCGCTGGCGCGGAGAACACGTAGCCATCGGAACGGCGACCGACCCATATCAGCCGCTCGAAGGCAGCTATCGCATCACCCGCGGCATTCTCGTGGAACTCGCCGCTGCGCGCACGGAGGCGCACGCGATCACGCGCTCGCCGCTCGTGGTGCGCGACATCGACGTCTGGCAAGACCTCGCGCGCGCCGCCGGTGCGAGCGTCTGCATCAGCCTGCCGACGCTGGACGAAGGACTCGCGCGGAAGATCGAACCGACGGTCGCGCCGCCGCGGCAGCGGCTACGAGCCATAGCTATGCTCGCGGAAGCCGGCATTCGCGTCGGCGTTGCGGTCGCGCCGATTCTGCCGGGGCTCACCGACGGGGAAGCGGCGCTGCGCGACGTCTTCGAGGCGGCCGCGGCTGCGGGTGCGAGCATGGCGTGGCACAGCCTGCTCAACCTCAACGAAGTCGCGCGCGAAAGCTACTTCGGCTTTCTCCGGGCCGAGTTTCCGGCGCTCGAAGCGACGCACGACCGTTATTACCAGCGCAAATACGCGCCCAAAGCGCTGGCCGACGACGTCGCCGCGCGGGTTCGCAACGCGCGCTCCGGCGTCCGATTTTCGGCGCGGCGTTCGATCGAAGCGCGGCCGGCCCGCGTACAGCTCTCGCTGCTTTAGATGTAGCGCTTCTGCGATGGCCACCAGGCTGCGAGCGGACGAATTGGACTCGTGCACTTGTAGACGGGTAAGTCGTTGAAGTCGGGCAGCACGTAATCGTCGTGATATGTCGCGACGCGTTGGATCCGACGAAACTCCGTGCGTAAGCGAGCGCGACCGACGCCGATCGACAGCACGACGTTACCGCTCGCGCCGTGCGTTCCGTACAAGAAATAATTATTGTGCCCGCTGATCGCGCGAGGCAGGTTAAACTTCGGCCCGAAGAAGTCGATGGCCGACGCTTGTCCATAATCTTGCGTCAGAATGACGGCTCCAGTGCGTTCGCTCGGCGTCAACCGCTCGTAGGCGGTCGCGACGGTCGCAGTCAGCGTCTGCCAACCAAGTTGATCTGCGAAATGCTGCGGTACGCGCCCCTCGGGGTGTTTTTCCATTTTGATACCGCGCACGTCGAACACGCGCTCGTACGCTAAAAATGCCGGCAGCGGCAGCAACGGAAACGCTTCCGGTGCGATGACGAGGCCACTCGCGAACAGGATGAACGCGTACGCGGTCGTGGCGTAGCGGACGGCGAGCAGCCGCGGTTCCAAAGATCTGGCGCCCGCAGCAAACAGCACGGGGTAGATGGGCGCGAGATAATACACTTTCGCGCCGAGGACCACGTAGACGACGGACAGCACGGCATACGCAATCGCATACCAACGCAGCGGTGAATCCGCGCGCGCGCGCAGCAGCCCGATCAGTCCGGCGAGCCACAAAGGCGCGGCGAGCGGGTTCATCATCAACAGCTGCTGCAGGTAAAACGCCGCGGGACCGACGGTCACGTTTTTGCCGCTCGCCGCATTGCGCAGCACTTCGAGTTGCGGCCAGCCGTGGCGCGCCTGCCAGACGAGAGTCGGCGTAACGATCGCGAGCGCGATGGCGACGGCAAGCCCGAAGCCCGGCCGCAACAGTGCTCGCCGCGAAGGTGTGAACGCGATTGCGACGATGCACGCCCCGAGAAAGAAAAACATCGAATATTTGTTGATCAGCCCAAGTCCGGCGATCGCACCGAGCGACGTCCAGGCGGCGAGCTTGTCTGTTTCGGCCGCTTCGAGAAACGCGTAGACGGCCCCAAGCCACAGCAGCGGCTCGAACGCATTCATCGTCAGCAAATTTCCGATCGCGAGATAAAACGGGGCGAGCGAGATCCCGAGCATCGCTATGCTTTGCGCCGCCAGACCGCCGCCGAGACGATACGTCAACCGGCCCGTCAGCGCGACGATCGCCGCGGCCGAAAGCGCCGGCAGCAAGCGTAGCGCGTACAGCGAATCTCCCAGGACCGTCGAGGCGAACTTCGCGATCAGCGCGATCAGCGGCGGCTGATCGACGTAGCCCCAAGCGAGATGCCGCGCGCAACTGAGAAAATATAACTCGTCGCGTTGATACCCATAGCTTCCGGCGGTCGCGATATGCAAGACAAATGTCGCAAGGCCGAACGCGAGGAGCAGCAGCGTCGTCGCATCGATACTGAAGGAATCGCTCGCTACGTCCCGAGATTGCTCAATATGACCGACGGTTCGCCAGCGCACAAGACCCTCTTTTGCCGAACGTTTATCGAAACCCATCGACGCTTCGAACCGGCGGAATTAGAATGGCCCGTTCTCGACGCGGCTACCATCGCCCGCCTGCGCTCCATTCCTTTTTGGAGCGTCGCACTTGCCGCGGAACGTAACGCCGGCGTAATGGTCGCTGCATACGCGGAGACCATCGCCGATCCGTTGATTCGCGAAGCGCTCGTGACGCAAGGCGTCGAAGAAAGTCGCCATGCGCGGCTGCTTGCCGAGATGTTGAAGCGGTACGAAGTACCGGTCGTCGAGAAACCGCCGCTGCCGGCGACCGCCAAGGAACGCGCTTTTTTGGATTTCGGTTACGAAGAATGTATCGACTCGTTCTTCGGTTTCGGCATTTTCGGTTTGGCGCGGCGCGTACAGCTGTTCGTACCGGAATTGACAGACATCTTCGAGATCGTACTTCTGGAAGAAGCCCGGCACGTCACGTTCTTCGTCAACTGGATCGCCTACGAACGCATGCGGCGCGGCCGCGGCGCGAAACCATTTCAGGCGTTTGCGACAGCTCTCGGTTACGTGCGCGCGGTCATGCGGATCGTCAGGACCTTCGCGCCGGGAGCTAAAGACGCGCCGAAGGCTCAAGGCGTCGGCTTTGGAGCCGAAGGCGCGTTCGCAATTTTGGATGACGTGACGTGGCGAAGCTTTTTGCAATCGTGCGTCTTGGAAAACGATCGTTACATGGCCGACATGCCGCGCGATCTGCTGACGCCGACGGTGCTCCCAAAGCTCGCGAAACTCGCCCTCGCCTTGCCGAGCTTCCACGCCCGCTCGCGCCGCGCGACAGCAACGGCTTCGCATTAATGACGCTCGCCGCTCACGATGGTGAATCGCCTACACCGAAGCGCGAGCGGTCGCGCAAGCGGTGATTTAAGAAGTTTCGAGGGCGTACTCCGTCCGAATATCCCTTGCGAAAGGCAGTGCGCATCAGTTGCAAACGACGGGACACTATCGTCGTCGCGGGTGCCGTTCGAAGACATACTTACCCGAGAGGTAGCCGGCTGACGACACTCTTGAAGAACCACATTGCCGGTCGCAGACTAAGTTCGAGCGCCGTAAGGCCGACTGCTCGTGGTGGGATGAGTTTTCGATTATACCTAAGCGCGCACTGATTCTTGGTGGAACCGGCCAAATCGGGTGGGCCTTGACTGCCCGGCTGCTCGACGCGGGCTGGAGCGTTACGGTAGCACATCGGGGGCTTCATACGCTTCCTCCGCACCTTGTCGCGCGCGGCGCTAACTCCGTCCTATTTGACCGGGAACAAAGGGGTGCGCTTCCTGAAGCAC